>JAGCAH010000250.1 GCA_017652805.1 Thermoguttaceae bacterium
ATTCTGTTGATCGATAAAGGAGTCATGATGGCTGACGTTAACGCCGCACCCGCGGTCGATACCCGTCCGTGGTATCGCCAGTTGAGCGGAAAACACTGGTTTATTCTGATTGTCTGCACCTTGGGCTGGGCGCTCGATACCTTGAACCAACAGCTCTTCGCCCTGGCGAAAAGCCCGGCGATCGCGGGGCTGACCGGGATGGGGGAGTGGACGAGTACCGTCTCGTCGTACGCGGCGTGGGCGACGGCGCTCATGCTGATCGGATGGGCGACCGGCGGGATCATTTTTGGTGTCTGCGGCGATAAATACGGCCGCGTTCGGACGATGTTCTGGATGATTCTTCTCTATTCGGTCGCCTCGGGGATCACCTGTTTTGTTAAAGATGTCAATCAGTTTCTCGTGCTGAGGTTCATTTCGGGGCTCGGGTTCGGCGGCGCGTTCGCCGTCTGCGCCACAGTCGTCGCCGAAAGTATGCCTTCGACCGCGCGGCCGTATGCCCTGGCGTTTCTGCAGGCGATGAGTTCACTCGGGAATATCACCGCCGCGCTGATCGCTTTTGTTCTGGGACAGGTGATACCGCACTCCGGCGGCTGGGGGGTCTGGAACTGGACTTTCTTCTTCGGGTTCTTTCCGGTCATTCTTCTCTTCTTTATCCGTACGATGGATGAGCCGGAAGCGTGGAAAAAGGCGCATGAAGAGGCAAAAAACGCCGGCCGGAAGGCGAGTCCGCTGGTCGAACTTTTCGGCAACGCGTTTACCCGCAACCGCGTGATCCTGGGGATGATTTTCGCCTCGATCGGGATCATCGGATTCTGGGGGATCATGCTTTTCGCGATTGACCTGAACCGTTCGGTGTTCCGGAGCAACTGCGAAAATGAGAATATCGCCGATTTCGCCGCCAACGAACGGATCTTTTTCGCGAAGATGGTCTCGGACAAGGAGTTTGCCAGGGCGGTCAAAGAGAAGGAGATCAAGGAAGGGTTCTTCATGAACCGCGTCAACGAGCCGGAACTAGCACTATCGGGCGGAAAGATCTTCGGCGAGCTCAAAAGGATTGCCGACGGGGAGAATGATCTGGCCGCCGAAGAAATCAGAGATGTCCTGGCGCCTGTGACCGACAGTAGTAATTCCCCCATCGGCGACGAAGAGGCCGCGAAGATTGCCGACTGGATCAATGCGGTTAAGACGGATGCCGCGTCGCTCGACACCGATATGGTGATTGAGAGTATCCAGGCGAACAAGAGCAGAATCGACAAGACGGTCAGCAACTGGGGAGCGATCACCTCGGCGCTGATCAACCTGGGAGCGTTCTTCGGAATGTACGCGTTCGCGCTGATCACTCGCCGTCTCGGCCGACGTCCGACCTTTATCTTTTTCCTGCTGGCGGCGATGTTCGCCTCGCTGGCCGTATTCGTTTTCGCGCGGACCCGTGTCTCAGTTCTGATTCTCAACCCGCTGATGGGGTTCTCGGTCGCCTCGCTTTTGAGCGGATATACGATCTATTTTCCGGAACTTTTTCCGACCCGCGTACGGAGCACCTCGGTTTCGCTCTGCTATAATGCCGGACGGTACATCTCGGCGATCGGACCGTTCTTCATCGGGTTCCTCACCTCGAGTGTGTACCACCATAAAGCCGAACCGATGGCGTGGGCGGGAGCGACCCTCTGTCCGATCTTCCTTCTGGGAATCATTCTGATCTTCTTCCTTCCCGAAACGAAAGATCAGCCGCTTCCCGAGTAATCCCAAACGCCGGATACGAAAGGTTTACGATGAAACGCTTAACCGTTTTTGCCCTTTTAAGCGCGCTTCTTCTGGCGGGGGGCCTCGTTTCGCTCCGCGCCCAGGACGCGTCCTGGGCTCCGCCGTCGCTGGTTCGGGAGAACGACTGGACGATGGTCGTGATTCCCGATCCGCAGGCGTATTCCCGCTACGCGCGGAATCAGGGAATCTTCGAACTGGTGACCGCCTGGATTGCCGAGAACCGCGAGAAGCTCGCGATCGACCAGGTGGTCTGCGTCGGAGATCTGGTCGAGTCGAACGGTCTGTTGAAAGCGGACGGAGTTTTTGCGAACCAGACGGGGGAGGAGATGTGGAAGTCGACTTCCCGAGCCTTCGAACGGCTCGACGGCGTTTTTCCTTATATTCTCTGTACAGGGAACCACGATTACGGGCCGGAGATCTATCCGGAAGGGACGCATTACGGCGTCCGTTCGTCGGAAAACCGCCAGTCGCGCTTTAACGAGTTCTTCCCGATCGGCCGGAATCCGGCGCTTCGGAAGATTCTCGTCGAGACGGCGCCGAACGCGTTCGGGGTCCATACCCTGGAAAACGCCGCGTACGAATGGACGACTCCCGGCGGGAAGAAAATCCTTGCCGTGACTCTCGAGTTCTATCCACGCGGCGAGGCGGTCGCCTGGGCGGAGAAAATCTTTGCCCGTCCTGAATATCAGGATCATTTCGGAATCCTGATCACGCATTCTTTCATTCTCGGCTATAACAGGGAGGTCAAGCATATCGAGAAAGAAGGATACGGGATCTGCAGGGACGGAAATTCCGGAAAGGACCTCTGGGAGAAGCTTGTCAGACCCGCGGCGAATATCCGAATGGTGATCTGCGGACATATTGCCGGAGCCGACGACATTTCCGCCTCGACCGGGTTCCGGGTCGATCCGAACGATTCGGGCAGGCCGGTTTATCAGATCCTGTTCGACACCCAGGCGATGGGGGGCGGCTGGGAAGGGAACGGCGGGGACGGCTGGATTCAGCTTCTCGAATTCAATCCGGAAATGACCCACGTTTTTGTCCGCACCTTCTCGCCGCTGATGGCGATCTCCCCCTCAACGCGCGATAAGGCGTGGTTCCATCACGAGTTTACCGAGTTTGAATTCGATATCGAGTAAATCGCCCTTTTCGCGTGGATTCTTAACCGGTTCGGAGCCTCCCCTCCGAACCGGTTTTCATTTCGTGAAATGATTTATTCCGTGAAACTTTTCCTCTTGACCGGCGAAAACAAAAAGATTACTCTCCCCGCGGACGTCGAAATTTTCGGCAAAGCGATCAATCAGGAAAAGGCGAAACGATGCGAAAAAAGAGCGTAACCGGTGCGGCGCTGATTCTTGCCGCCGTCGTGGTTTTGGGAATGACAGGGTGTCAGTCCGACTCGTGGAAAGTCCGTAATCCGTTTGAGCGGGAACCGAAACCCGAAATCAAGTCCCCCGCCGAAATGGACGACGTCCAGCTGAAAGCGCCTCCGGAGCGGTATACCAAAGACGATTACCTTCGCGGTGTCGAAAAAGACGCGAAATCGGGATCCTCGCTGGCTCAGCGGGGCGAGTATAACAGCGGCGAAAATGGCGCGTCTTCCGAGACCGCCGAAAGCCGTCCCGCGGAAAAGACGGCGATGCGGGACTCTTCACGATCCAAAGAAACGGAGGATGCCGAAAAAGCCACCGCTGCCCCGGGATTTGACGAATATCCGAGCGACGCGGTTCCGTTCGCACCCGGAAGTATCGGCGAGGTTGATCGCCGTTGATACCGCGTCTCGATCGGAGCCCATGAGAGCTTTCACATAAAAGCACGCCGAGCACGACGTGCTTTTTTCATTTTTCGGGATTCCCACCGCTCGGGAGAGGCGTTCTTCTACGGGGGGCGGTCAGAGCGAACCAATGAACTTGTAGAAGTTTTTCAAAAACGTCTTTCGATCTTTGCCGAAAACCGCTTCGAAATCGGCAATCCGTTCTTCCGGAGACCAGACTGAATATGAGGGTTTCGACGCGGCGGCTTTCAGGTATTGAGCCAGCTTCTCCGGCTCCTTTGTTTGAAGATAGTAGTAGAGACCCCACGAAAGGGAATAGGAACGGATCGGATCCTGATGAAAGTTTTCTTCCCGGAGAAGCCCCTCGATCGGGTCGGTCGAATCCTCCGCGAGGATACGGCGTAGGTCAGTCAGACGCGGAGTGTTGATCTTACCGCGGGATCCGCGGAAACTCCATCCGAGCGAGGAGTGCGGGTCGGGAACCTCGAAGAACATCGAAAGCCCTTCAACCGCCCAGAGGGGGTACGGACCGCTCCGGAGAAATAGTCCGCGGTTGAACGCAATCTGATGGGTTGCCTCGTGGATAATCGTGGTAACGGAGGCCGACGCCCCCGGACGGGAAAGAAACTCCTCAATTTCCGCCGAGGCGCGTTTTTTCTTCTTTTGAAGATCTCCCCGAGCGGTTTCGATTTCCGAAAAGTCGTAGAGAACGATTCGGTTCGTGTTCCGGTTGAAGTAGGCGGCGATTCCTTCGGCGCTCGGCATATCGCGTTTGGCGTAGTCGAGAAATGACTGGCGGTTCGGCAAAAGGATCGCCATCAGGGGAAATTCCGGTTTGCCCAGATCGAATCCGCGCCGACTTTGGTAGAAGGTGAACGCGGTGTAGAGCGATTCGAAGAGTTTCCCGCACCAGAGCGCGTAGGAGGCCGAGGTGTTGTGCGCGATGACAAAATGCTTGGTCATGTGAAGGTGATATCCTTCGCCCAAGTCGTTCAGAAGGGACTGTCCGGCTTCTTCCTGCGTCATGGGTCGGAACGGTTCGTCGGTCGTTCGCATCTCGGCGATCTCTTCGGAGTGGATCGCCTCGATCGCGCCGTCGCGGAGCTCCAGAGCGGTCAGTCCGACACCGTTTTCCTGTCGGTAATCGGCCAGGAGTCGGCCGGAATAGGTCTTGCCGTTTTCAAGCGAAATCGTTACCGTCGGTCCGACGGTCTCGGTCGGGGAGGAGGCTTTCTCTTCGGCAAAAGTCGCGCCGGTTACGACGAAAAGGATCGAAAGAATCAGCGATATGAACATGGGAGGCTCCGGCGGTCAACGAAACGTCTGGCATGTCCATCATACCTCTTCCCGACCGAATCGGCAAGAAGATTTCCGGCGGCACGGAGGGGGCGGCTTCGGTTTGAAGGGTGAAATTGCTCTTGTTTCGTTCCGGGAGAATCGTTAAAGTTCTCCGCCGAAGGAGGATGGGGGGTGAGTGTTCATTTGACATGAGAACCGCAATGCACTGTTTTTACCGTACTTTAGGACTCTTTTCGACACTTCTGCTCCTCTCGGCAGGGTGTTCGTCCTCCTTTTGGGCGACCGATAACGAGCTCTTTTTGCGCCTTCCCGGTACCGAACGACGGAGCGATCAGGTTGAGGGGGTGCTCCGCCCGTGGGAACGGATCGAACGGATCGCCGAAAAAGGGGAGGAGGGAGCAAAAGCTTCGCCTGAAGAGAAAAAAATACTCGCGTTTCAGTTGATCGAAGAGTATAACCGTTCACGGGATCCGCTGGTCCGTCGTGCCGCGATTCGCTCGCTCGGTAAGATCACCGAAACGACACACATCGAACCGGCTCTTGAGACCCTCCTTTCAGCGCTCGGAGAGGAAAACCTGGGGAACCGGATCGCGGCGGCCGAGGCGCTCGGCGCGTACGGTTCGCGTATAAAATCGGGAGATCTTACCGAAGTCCGGCAGAAAATTCTGACTGCCTTTACCGAGGCGTACCGCGCGCAGTCATTCCTTTCCGATGCCGGAAGCGATAAGGAGAACAACGAACGGAAAGATTTCCGCTTGGCGATCCTTCATAGCGCCCCGAAACTTGGTGATTCCGCTGAGATGATCGATTTTCTGGCCGAAGCGATGAACAGCGAGCCGCTCGACGACGGGGCGCTGCGTCTGGCCGCGATGGGGGCGATGGCGAAGGCGACCCATAGAAACTACGGCGCCGATTACGAGCTTTGGAGGGACTACGCAGCGTATCGTCAGGGGAAACGGAGTGATCCGCCGAAGGAAATCTCCGGTCTTCGCGCCGCGCTGAATTTAAACGACTCGGCTATTTTGAAATAGACCTCAGTTATGTGTATCTACGCATAAAAGAAGCCCGCTTTCCGGAAAGGGAAGCGGGCTTCGTCGGTTTAAGCGTCGCGTTCGATTACTTACTTTGACGCGTAGGTCAGGTTTTCCTGACGGAAATCACCGGTCTGGAATACGACCAGGGTGTTTTCCCCGGCGCGGAGCTCGGTCTCTTTGACACCGGAATAGACATTTCCGTTCTTTTCAATCAAAACCTTGATTTCGAACGAGTAGACTTCACCCGGAACGAGGTTCTTTGCCAGGAAGGTGCGGTCGGTCCCCGAGAGTTTTGTGCGGTAGCCGTTGATAATCACCACGGCATTTTCTGGAACCGCCATCTGAATGCTGCCGACGGTTTCGTCGCTGTCCAATTTGTAGCTGGTCGTGATCGGCTCGGGAAAACCGTCTTCGTCTTCAGTGCCGGGAACCGGAACGCTCGGCTGGGTAGGATCGGCACCGGGAGCCGGGGCGGCCGGCTGCTCGGTTCGGGGGATAAAGTTAGTATTTCCATCGGAAGGAGCGGGATTGTTGATGTTTTGAGATTCGGCGGCCTTGTCATCCGTCGAGACGACCTCGTCGTCTTTTGCCGCAGGTTCTTCACTTTTGTCTACCACCGCGTTTTCGATGGGGGTCACGTAGGTCTCGTTGAGACAACCGCAGGAGTTTCCGTCAACGTAAACTCCCCCTTCGATGTACGAATCGACATAGATGCCGCCGCAGCAATCGCCGACCGCACCGAGCGTGTAGGGGGCGGCATACGGGTCGATGAACGGCTTGCCGCAGCCGCCGCGTCGGTAAGCGGGGCAGTTGAATCCGCCGTAGCCGCCGTGACCACTGTAGGCCGCGCAACAATAGCCGCCCCGACCGCCGCAAACCCCGCAAGACGGGCATCCGAAGAGGACGCGTGCCAGACAGGAGATCGGGCGAGTCAGGAAACAGGGAGGATCGTCGTCGCAGAAGCTCTCAAAGTTATAGATGAAACGGCCGCGATAGGCATCTTCGGTCGGACTGACGGTATAGGAAACCTGCGTGATGTGAAGATCGTTCGCGGGAGCCGATTCGGTCGTGGGAACGGCCGGGTCTTCTTTCACGGGTGCCGCCGGAGCTTTTGAAGGAGCGGGGGCGGCTGAAGAACCATTGGTCAGCGAAAGAGGTTGGGCCGAAGAATCGCCGTAACTCGCCTCGGCACCAAGCGCCCCGGCTCCCCCGTCGTCAGAGCGGTAGACAACCTGATCGGTGATGTACCAGTTTTTCTCCCACCGTTTACCGTAGTAGGGGGAATAGTTGTACTGGTCATTGTAGTAGTCGTAGTGGAAGGGGGACTTGCTGATGACCGGACTGACGAAAGCAACGTCGGTATCGTACTGATCGAAACCGGCGTAGATATTCGGGGAGCCGTAGAGGTATTCCGGATAGGTGTTCGCGAAGTAGACGGGCGCGGGAATCGCGCGACGTCCGAAATTGCTGTCTGCCAACGCGCCTCCGGGGAGAGGGAAACCGGGGTGGGGAAACCCGGGATAAAAACCGCCGGAGCAGTCATTACAGGCATCGCAGTCGTTCGACGCGGCGACCACAACATCGGAACCGGGTCCAAAGGCGCTTACCGAAACGGAAAGTGTCAACACCGAAAGAGCGGCGAGAATCGCGCAGGTTAACCAAAGATAACTCTTTTTCATCACATTTCCCTTTTTGAAAACCATTTATTTTGGATATTCCATGTATTTTATTCTTTTTTATTATCTTATCAAGCGTCCGATCGAAGACTATCCCTAATTCAATTTTAAAACATCAAATGAAATTGCGCGGAGGATATTTTGGCAAATTACGTGTTTCTCTAAATTCGGAGACGAATTTGTCGATCATACCGGGCGGGAAGAATAGAAATATGCGGTTGCCTCTGTCAGAGAGCAGAGAGTGGACGGGGAGATGCGTCGATACGTTCGGGGGAGAAGTACTTTTCTTTTGAGGAAAATCAAATAGAATAAAATAGGATAGGGGTTTGCCATTGTTATATATATAGTAACGGAAGTATCAGAAAAGATAATGAGCGTCGGGAGTGAACCCTACTACTTTGATCCGGAGCTGAGGCGAAAGGTCGAGTCGATCCTTCTTCCCGATGTCCAACTCCCCGGCCAGTATATCGGGGGGGAACTCGGACGGGTTGTCAAACGGGCGCGTGACCTTCGGGGGCGCTTCTGTTTCGCGTTCCCCGACGCCTACGCGATCGGGATGAGCAACTACGCGCTCCAGGTTCTTTACTCGGTTGTCAACGCCGTGCCCGACCTTTGCTGCGAGCGGGCGTTTGCGCCGTTCCCCGATATGGAAGCGAAACTTCGCGAAAACCGTCTGGCGCTCTATTCTCTCGAGACGTTTTCGCCTCTCTGGTCGTTCGATATCGTTGGGTTTACCCTCCAGCATGAACTCAGTTCGACGAACATCCTCACGATGCTCGATCTCGGGAAGATTCCGATTCACCGTGAAGACCGCCGCGCCGAAGACCCCCTGGTGATGGCGGGAGGACCGGCCGCGTTTAACCCTGAACCTTTTTCA
>JAGCAH010000251.1 GCA_017652805.1 Thermoguttaceae bacterium
GCCGGTCAGGCTCATCCCCGTGATCGTCAGAACGTCCTGAACGCCCTCAACCTTTGACATGGCGTTGTACAGCAGTTCCATGACCTTCTCGGCGCGGGCGGTGGTGGCGCCCGGCGGCAGCTCGACGCTGCAGAGGATGGCCCCCTTGTCCTCAACCGGCAGGAACGAACTGGGCGTATGGCTAAAGAAGTAGACGTTGGCGGCGATCACCGCGGCGAAGACCAGCAGCGCCAGGGTGAAATGCCGGACCAGAAGCCGGCAGAAGCCGATGTAACTGACGCGGCTCTTTTCGAGGAGGTAGTTAAACGGCTTGAAGATGGGGGTGAAGATTCCGTTGATGATTTTGTCCGAAGTGCCGTAATCCCTTTTTGCGCGCAGAATCAGCACGCAGAGCGCCGGCGAAAGGGAGAGCGCGTTGATCGTCGAGATCACCAGCGAAACGCTCATGACCACGGCGAACTGCTTGTAAATCTCGCCGACCATTCCGCCGTAGAACCCGATCGGGATGTAGATCGCGACCGAGACGAGCGTGGTGGCGATGATCGCGCCGGTAATCTGCTTCATTCCGCGGTAGGTGGCGTCTTTGGGCGAAAGCCCCTGTTCGATGCCGACCATGACGTTTTCGACGACGACGATGGCGTCGTCGACCAGTGAGCCGATCACGAGGATCAGCGCGAACATCGTCAGGACGTTGATCGAGTAGCCGAGCATCGCCATGAACGGGAACGTGCCGAGCAGCGAAACCGGGATCGCCAGCGCGGGAATGAGCGTGGCGCGCCAGTCCTGCAGAAACAGGTACGTTACCAGCACGACCAGGATGAGCGCGGTAATGAGCGTTTCGGCGATCTCCAGCATCGAGATCTTAATGAACTTCGTCGGGTCGAACATCACGCGGTACGAAACACCGTCGGGGAACCGCGAGGCGAGTTCGTCCATCTTGGCGCGCGCCTTGGTGACCGCGTCGAGTGCGTTGGCGTCGATATTCCGGAAGACCCCGATCCCGACGCTCGACTTGCCGTTCGCCATAACGGTGTTGGCGTATGACTCGGACCCCATTTCGACCCGGGCGATGTCTTTGAGCTTGACGATGTTCCCTTTGCCGTCGCTCTTGACGATGATCTCTTCGAATTCGGGGACTTTGGTCAGGCGTCCCTTGACGTTGATCTTGAACTGCATCATATCGTTGCTGCGGTCGATCCCGACGGAACCGGCGGCGGCCTGGATATTCTGCGTTCGGATCGCGGCGGCGACCTCGGCGCTGGTGATTCCCATCGCCGACATCTTGAGCGGATCGAGCCAGATGCGGAGCGAGTAATACGACCGCGAGAACATTTCGGCGGAGTTGACCCCATCGACGCGCGAGAGGGGGTCGATGACCATCGTCTTGGCGTAGGTGGCCAGTTCGTTGATCGGGTAGACTTTCGGGTCGGCCTCGATGGCGAAGACCGAGAGGAGGTCGCTCGACCGCTTCTGAACCTGGATCCCCTGCTGCTTGACGTCGGCGGGGAGGAACGGTTCGGCGCGGCTGATCGCGTTCTGCACGTTGACCTGGGCGATATCGCCGTCCGTTCCGTAGTCGAAGATGAGCGAGAGCTGGTACGACCCGGTGTTCGACGAAGTCGACGAGTAGTAGAGCAGGTGCTCGAGGCTGTTCATCTCGATTTCGATCGGCGCGGCGACCGAGTCGACGATATCCTGGGCGCTGGCGCCGGGATACGTGACGCGCACCTGAACCTGCGGCGGCGCGATTTCGGGGTACTCGGCGATCGGCATATTCTTCAGCGTCAGCGAACCCGCCAGGATGAAGAAGAGGCTCAGAACGATCGCCGATTTCGGGCGGTTGATGAAGTAGGCGGAAATCATTTATCGGCACCCCCGTTCGGCTTGGCGGCTTTCTTCGCGTCTTTTCCGTCCGCCTTGGCCGGAGCGGCGGGCGCGCCCTGCGGAGCGGCGGGGGCCGCCGCCGCTTCTTCCAGTTCGAGGGTTTTCTGATCGAAGACCGGCTTGATCGGGAGGGCGGGCATCTGCGGATTGGCGATGCAGGCGCCGTTTTCGTCGACCAGCATCAGCGGGTTCACCTTGTTGGCGCCGCCGATCACGACGGTTTCGTTCGGTTCGAGCCCTTTGGCGACGCACTGCGTATTCCCGTCGGCGGGTCCGAGTACAATCGGCCGTTTGCGGATATTCGCCACGGGCGTGCCGTCGGGGAGTTTGTTTTCAACGACGACGTAGACGAACTCGCCCCGGTCGTCGTGCATGACGCCCGAAGCGGGGATACTCGGATACGACTGGGATCCGGGACGCCGCAGAATGACCTTGACGATCCCGCCGGGGTTCAGGAGCCCGTCGGGATTTTCGAATTCCGCCCAGACCTGGATCGTATCGAGATTGGTGACCTTATTATCGATGAACTTGATCTTTCCGGCTCCCTTGTATTCGGAGTTGTCGGCCAGACGAATCTTCAGTTCGGTATTGTTCCTCAGCTCGTCGGCGCTTTCGAAGAGGGAGACGAAATCGGTCTCTGAGATCGAGAAGCGGACGTAGATCGGGTCGAGCTGGGCGATCGAGACCAGCGCGCCGTTACTCGGCGTGATGAAGTTCCCCTGGGTAAACGTCAGACGGCCGGCGCGTCCTTTGATGGGGGAAGAGATCGTGGTATGCGAAAGGTTGAACTCGGCGATATCGACCTTCGATTTGGCCAGTTCCAGCTGCCCTTCGGCATCGGTCACCGCCGCCTGCGCCGCTTCGAGCTGAGCTTTCAGGCTGTCGAGTTGGGCCAGGGCGTTGTCGACGTCGTCTTCGGAGCCCGCGCCGCCCCGTTCGAAGAGCTGTCTGCAGCGGTCGTAGTTCGCCTGGGCGTATTTGATTTTGGCGTTCAGTTCGACGATATTGGCGGCGCACCGTTTCAGCGCCGACTCGCACGAGACAACCTGTGCCTTGGCGGCGCGCAGATTGGCGGCGTATTCGGTGTCTTCGATATTGAAGAGGAGCGCGCCCTTTTCGACGATCATCCCTTCCTCGAAGTTGATCTTTTCAAGCTGGCCGGAGACGCGGGCGATCACATGGACCGTTTCGATCGCCTCGGCGGAACCGCGGTATTCGCGGCTCAGGGTCGGAACGGTTTCGGCGACCTTGGCGACCAATAGCGGGGTCGCCTGCATCGCCATACCGGGGACCTGTCCGAAACAGACCGGGGCGGCCAACAGGAACGGGATAATCAGAATACCCAAACGGAAAAATTTCATAGTTCGCTCCAAAGTTCAAGCGGCGCGGCCCGCTCCGAACAAACGGGGAAAGGACGCGTTCCGCGGTCAGTCTTTTTTTGCCTATCTTACGTTAAGAGTCCATAGTTTCCCCTCTCCCCCTATTTATAACCCTATGAGTAGTAATCGTCAATATATCGGCGCCTCTTCTCTTCCAGGTTCGGTCGTTCGATTTTGCGCCGATTTGCGAAAGGATGCTAGGTATTTTAACGAATGGAGAGAGTTTGATACGAGGGGGAGCCGCGGCGGCGGAAACGCCCGTCAGACGATCTCCTGCAGGTCGCCGGCGCTGAGGGTGCAGTCGCAATGTCGCCCCAGAATGTTCAGATTAACAATCACATGGACCTCGTTAATCCGTTTCTCGACGACGACTTCGGTCCCCGCCAGGGGGCCGGTTTTCACAAGAACGGTCATTCCGGGCTGAATCCCGGGGTTGACGATCACCTTGCGGTGTTCGGCGAGGAGTTCGCATTTGCGGACGCGGTTCAGGTCGGCGACCAGGCCTTCCTGAATTTCGGG
Organism: Thermoguttaceae bacterium; assembly: GCA_017652805.1. Lineage (GTDB taxonomy): Bacteria > Planctomycetota > Planctomycetia > Pirellulales > Thermoguttaceae > RUG695. Next base: position 3,783 of record JAGCAH010000251.1, read on the forward strand.
CTGTTCGCAGAGATCCAGGGTCAGAACTTCCGGGAACCGGACGATGTTGGTATAGAGGGTGTTCGGGATTTCGAGAAAGACGTAGCTGGCGAACATCGGAACCCAGGTCACAATTTTTCCACGGTTATGAACCCGCATCTTTTTCATCAGGGGGAGGTAGCTGCGGATCCCGAAATCGGTCAGTTTTTGGGCGAACTTCTTTTCACAGCGCGGGCGGAGATAAGAATACCCCCAGAACAGCCCTTTTTGCGGCACGATAAAAGGTTCGTCGGGGTTGACAGACGCTTCGCTCATATGGTGGGAATCGTTCCATTCGAATTAACTCATCAGACCCGCAAATCCCGTTGACTTGCCTTCATTTTGGCTTATACTAGGATTGGAGGAGTGGTTCCGCTCCATTTGCGCGCCCGCACTTCCGATTATATTCTCATACCCGTTTTCGGCAAGTGATTTCTGCCGAAAATTCTCCATCTTCGCGTCGGATTTGCCCCCGCGAGGTAACGTGGTTTTGCCTAATGACGGAAAATAATTCAAAAGTTGTCTTAATTTTATGTAATCAGTCACGAATTCTCTACCTGACCAGGTTCGAGCTGATCAAAGCGCTCCTTGACAGGGGGGATACTGTTTACATTTCAGCGCCGAAGTCCCCTTATTCCGCGCCGTTTACAGAGGCGGGATGCCGGATGATCGACACCCCGCTAGACCGCCGCGGTCTGACGCCGCAGAGCGATTTCAAACTCCGGGGCGTCTACGTGAAAATCGTCAAAGAGATTCGGCCCGATATTGTTTTGACATTTACCGTCAAGCCGAATGTTTACGGAGTTCGCGCCGCGGCGAAACAGGGGATTCCCGCCATTCCGACGATTACCGGTCTGGGAACTTCGATTCAGAAGCGTGGGCTTCTGCAAAGGTTTGTTTTTTCACTCTATCGGAGCACCTTCCGGCACGTTCCGGCGGTCTTCTTCCAGAACACCGCCAACGCGGAGCTGTTCCGTCTTTTGGGAATGGCCCGTCCGACTCAGATCCGATTGGTCGCCGGTTCCGGCGTCAATCTGGAGAAGACACCGTTTCAGCCGTATCCCGAGCCTGAAAAACCGGTTCGGTTCCTCTTTATCGGCCGGCTGATGGAAGAGAAGGGGATCAACGAATACATGGAGGCGGCGATCCGTCTGCGGAAAGACCATCCTGAAGTCCGGTTCGGCATTCTGGGCTATTCGGAAGAATCGGATATTCTCGGCCGGGTCAAAAAGCTGAA
>JAGCAH010000252.1 GCA_017652805.1 Thermoguttaceae bacterium
CGTCTCGATGAAGATTCCCTTGGTTTCGGGACGGATTGCGGCGCGAACTTCGTCGAGGTTGTGGATATCGACCAGGGTCGAATTGATCCCGTAGAGGGGCAGGGTGTGTGCCAAAAGGTTGAACGTTCCGCCGTAGATCGTCTTCTGCGCGACGATATGCTCGCCTTTGCCCGCGAGCGCCTGGATCGTGTAGGTGATGGCCGCCGCGCCGGAAGCGACCGCCAGCGCCGCCACGCCCCCTTCGAGGGCGGCGATTCGCTTTTCGAGAACTTCCTGGGTCGAGTTGGTCAGCCGACCGTAGATGTTTCCCGGGTCGGTCAGACCGAAACGCGCCGCCGCGTGTTCGGAATTATGAAAAACATAAGACGTGGTCTGATAAATCGGGACCGCGCGCGAGTCGGTCGCGGGATCGGCCTGTTCCTGTCCAACGTGAATCTGCAGGGTTTCAAATTTCAAACTGCTCATTGACACTCTCCTTTTCGATAAATTGTTCCGGGGCGGCGGTATGCGCCTGTTCTCATCCGATCAAGTTAAGTTATTCAAAGCGGCTATTTGAATTTGGCGTCACCTCGGATTTCTTGAAGGGAGGATATGGCTTATTGTCTTGTAATCCTATCGGATTGGTGTGGATTATAGCACAGCCAAATCGACTGTCAATGGGAATTTTTCGAAAAAAATGAAAAATTTTTCGGTGGACTCGGGATTTCGGGCCGGCTTTTCGAAACGCGCCGAACGCGGAAGTTTCCGCGGTTCAGCCGTCCCATCCCAGGGCTTTTCGTTTCGCTTTCATATCGGCGACGATTTTTTCGCCCAGCTTGACCGGGTCGACGTCGACGTTCATCGCCGACCCCAGAGTTTCGAGTGTTCCGTGCTTTAAGAACTCGATGACGTTTTTCGAGCCGTGGATCTGCGCTTCGACGCAGTGGTACGAACTGATGCCGTTGAGCCGGAATCCGAGCGCGGCGTCGATTCCCTTTTCGTTTCCCCATTCCGGGGAAGAGAAGGCAAACGGCATCTCGTACATCTTCTTTCCCAGTGCCCCGGCGATTCCCGCGAAAATACCGGACGAACGGGTGTTGTCGATGCACTCTCCGACGTGCCAGACCGGCGGGAGATCCGGTTCGAGGAACGCGCGGAGCGATTCGCCCGCCTTTTCCTTTCCCGAGACGGCGCAGTAACCGAGTTTCATCAGCGGGAACGAGGCGCACCCGTTCGACAGGATCAGAACGTTGTTTTTCAGAAGGATGTCGACGACGTCGACGATGCACTTTTCGTAGACGACTTTGGTGTTGTTACACCCGACCATATTCACGACGCCCAGAATCCGACCGTCCCTGACCGCCTCGGCGAGCGGCTTCATGCTCCCGAACCGCCTGTGGATGTATTCGACCGAAAAGCCGACTTCGGCTTCGACCTCAAAGGGAGGGATATGGACGGGTACGCCCCGACGCGCCTTGAAACTTTCGACGGCGCGGCGGACGATCGTTTCGGCAAGCTTTTGGGTCTCTCCGATGTTCGAGTGATGATGGTCGTATTCGTATCGTTCGGCGCCGGGCAGCCGGGCCGATTCGCTTGTGGTCACGACCGTCGTTTTAAAGCAGCGCGCCACTTCCATGATCGAGGGGAAGACGTCCTGAACGTCGGCGACCCACAGGTCGAGCGCGCCGGTTCCGAGCACCAGTTCCGCCGAGACGGCGTTCGACAGAGGAATGACTCCGGCGTAACGGTACATTGCCGAAAGGCCGCTGCAACAGATTCCGTAGAATCGGATTCCCTTGGCGCCCGCCTCCTCGGCAAGTTTCAAAAGGTCTTCCCGCTGTCCGGCCTTGACGATTTGACTGACCAACAACGGAAGATGCCCGTGAACGGCGATATTGACGTACCCCTTCTTGAGGGCGCCGATATTGACTTTCGAGGTGACGCGATCGCCGACGCCGAAGAGGGAATCGGTGGCGAGCGACGCGCCGACGACCCCCGAGAAAGTGAACGCCAGGCCGCACCGGAGAAACTGCTGCATCACCGAACGCCAGTCGCCGTCGGTTCCGCATCCCGATTTGTGATACGCCTCGAAGACCTCGTGGTAGGCGCTGATCGGAAGGATGTCGAGCTCTTTCCATACCTTCTGCCGTTCGGGCGGAGCGCAGGCGGCGATGGTTTTATATTCGTCGGGAACGGTTCGGCTGAGATCTTCCAAAAGGGCGTCGGCAAGGTCGTTGGCGACCTCGTTCAGGGGCCGGTTTTTCTGCACGATTCCGAACGCCTCGGCGGTCGAACGGATCTTCTGCTCGCCGAGAATCGGGACGTCGAGCTTCCCTTCCGCCGCCCACTTGAGCGCGAGCATCACCTCGCGCGCGTGCATTCCGTGCTGCGCCGCGCCGGCGGCGGCCGCGCGGAGCAGGTTCCGGGCGACGATCAGGTCGGCGTCGGCGCCGCAGACGCCGCGCGGCGCCTTGGGGGTGATCCGGCAGGGGCCCATATTGCATATCCTGCAGCAGATCCCGGCCAGGCCGAAAGAACACTGCGGCTTCTGTTTATCGAATCGGTCGAACGGAGTCTCGATCCCGAGCTGTTCGGCGCGCAGAAGCAGATCGCGCACCGCCGGGTCGGGGGTCTTTTCGATGACGTCCTGTTTTGTGGGGAACGTCTTTCGGTATCGGGCGACCGCGTCGTTGTAATCTTTGATGAACGCCTGCGGATCTTCTTCCTCTTGCGGACCGTGGCTCGATTTCAGAATGATCGTCGGGATTCCGTGTTCGTCGAACCCGATGATGTTCCGGTGCGAGTGAATATGCGCGGGATGGCCGTGTCGGCAGGAAAGGGGATGATGTTCTTCGGTATGTTCGGTCATCGGCTTGTCTCCTGAAATCAAATGTAATACTCGATATACGAGTCGGCTTTCAGGTTAAACAGTTCGAAGATTTTGTCGCGGACGTAGAGGAAATCCTCGCTTGTTCGGTCACGATGATCTCCCAGAGGGACCTTGACGATGCTCTTGATCCGTCCGGGATTGGCCATCATCACGACGATCCGATCGGCCAGAAACGCCGCTTCCTCAATGTCGTGGGTGACGAAGATGATCGTCTTATTTTCTCCGCGGGAGATTTTCAGAATGTCGTCCTGAAGCTTCATCCGCGTGATGGCGTCCAACGCGCCGAACGGTTCGTCCATAAAGATGATTTCCGGCTGAACGGCCAGACCGCGCGCGATCGAAACGCGCTGCTGCTGGCCGCCCGAAAGACGCCGGGGGTGCTGCTTTTCCAGCCCCGTCAGTCCGACCAGGTCGATGTACTTCTGGGCGATTTTTCTCTTTTGGTCTTTTTCCAGCTTTCGGGATTCCAGTCCCAGCTCCACGTTCTTCAGTACGTTGCGCCACGGGAGGAGTCCGTAATTCTGGAAAATCGTGATCCGCTTCGGGGAAGGCGAGACGACTTCGGCTCCGTCGATTCTGACGCTGCCGCTTTCGAGTTTTTCAAAACCGGCGAGAACGTTCAGAAGGGTGCTCTTGCCGCATCCCGAAGGACCGAGAAGGCAGACGAACTCTCCCTTTTCGATATCGAGCGAGACATTGTCGAGGACGACGACGTCTTTTCCCCCCACTTTGTAGCGTTTCGAGGCATTTTTGACTTCAATGTACATCAGTTTTCGCCCCCCCACGCCTTAAAGATCTGTTTTTCGATCAATCGTAGGATGCCGTCGAGAAGAATTCCGATGACCCCGATCACCAAAATCGTCGCTAGGAGGATGTCGGCGCGGATATTGTTCCGTGCGTCGATAATCGCGTAGCCGAGTCCCGACTGAGCGCCGACCATTTCGCCGGCGACCAGAAATATCCACGCGGTGCCGAGCGCCAGGTGGATCCCGTTCGCAATTTGCGGGAACGCCGCCGGGAAGATGACCTTCCAGGTGAGCGCCGGCTGGGTGATCCCGTAATTTTGGGAGACCTTCAGATAAATCGGGTCGACGTTCCCGACCGCCGAGACCGTGGAAAGGAGGACCGGGAAAAACGCGGCGATAAAGATGATCACGATCGCGGGCATATCGCCGATTCCGAACAGCAGGACGATGAAGGGCATCCACGCCGTCGGCGAGATCGGGCGCAGAAGCTGAACCGCCGGATTAATATACTGAAAGACTTTCGGAAGTCTCCCCAGAATCAGTCCGAGAACGACGGCAACGGCAACCGCGCTCAGATACCCGACCAGAAAACGGTACATGCTCGTTTTGATATGTTCAAGGAGCGTTCCGTTTTTGAACATCTCCACGAGCGCGTCGAACGCCATTTTCGGCGAGGGAAAGAGCGCGGCCTCGTAATCGCTCACCTGAAAGAGAATCTGCCAGGCCAGGATCACCAGGGCGACCGAGATGACGCAGTTCTTGATCGGCGAGAGTTTTCTTATCATGCGGCGCCCTCCTTCAGAGATCGTTCCGGACGAAATCGGAATACGCCGGCGGATTGTCGGAAAGGCCGTATTTTTTGACCCGTTCTGTCAGTGCGTTGTAAGTCTCTTCGGTGATGTCGAGATCGTTGTAGGAAATCCACTGAAGCGAAATGTCGAGCACCTTGTCCTTTTGATTCAGATACTTTTTCGCAATCTCTTTCGCTTTCTCTTTGTTGAGGGCGTTTCCGGCGGCCTTATAGTCGGCGACCAGTTCTTTGGCGGCCTCGGGCCGTTCGGCGATGAATTTGTCGGTCAGGACAAGCCCGCAGCAGAGGGAATCTTTCCAGAGTTCCTCGGAACCGAACAGCACCTTTCCCACGCCGAGCGAGACGCCCATCGCCCCGAACGGTTCGGCGACGCAGTAACCGTCGATCTGTTTGCTGGCGAGCGCCGAAGGCATTTCGGTCGGTGCCAGTTCAGTGACGTTGACCTCGTCGATCGAAAGGCCCGCCGAAGCGAGCGTTTCGTTCAGCAGAATGTTGTGCGAGGACTGCCGATGGGGAATCGCGAATGTCTTTCCCTTGAGGTCGGCCGCCGATTGAATGTCGTTCGAGACGATGACGACGTTTCCGTCACGGTGTCCCAACGCGACGGCTTTGATTCCGATCCCCTCCTGTTTTGATTTCATCGCCAGTTCGATCAGAACCGAGGCGCCGTCGACGCGGTTCGCGTTCAGGGCGTCGAGGAGCTCGGGCCAGGAACCGTATTTGACCAATTCGACTTTGAGCCCGTCCTTTGTTGACTCGAGCTCTTCCGCCGTTTCGAAGAGAGCCAGCGCGTGCGTAATCGGCAGGTAAGCGATCTTCACGGTTTCCTGTTTTTGTTTGGGGCTTTGGGAACAGGAAGTCAGGAATACAATAAACGCGGCGGCGACAATCAGGACGTTCGTTCTTTTTTTCATCGTGATACCCATTCCTTTCTGAAGGGGAGAGACGCGGGGGCTCCTCTCCTCTGCGTTGTTTCATTCCCACGGCGGCAGACGGCATCTTGGATGGCGTCTCTTATATTAATTGCGCAAATCCTATGGGATTAGTATGAAATTATAGCGCAATACGGTTATCGGTCAATCCCGATATTCGAGATTTTCAAAATTTTGAGTTTTTCGTTTTTTCTTTCTATATGCTAAAAGGTTTCGGCCGTCGCGGAGAGGGAACGATTTGTTTGACTCTCCAAATCCGGGGTGGTATGATGGAGAGGTTCGATAAACTTCTAACCATTCTGTCTCGAAAAGGAAACACCATGAAAAGACGACATTTTCTTCGGACTGCGGCGCTGGCGCTCGGCGCGGCGGGGGTTCGTTCGGCCCGCGCGATCGATTTCAACTCGGTTCCTTATACGCTCCCCCTCTTTTCGACCGGCGAATATCACCGAATCGACTCGGCTGAGCGGGTCTTTCACCGTTCGACCGGCCCGCAAGATGTTTTGGCCGATCCGGAGCAGGTCGAGGCCTGGCGCGACGCGGGGGTGAAGCACCTTTGGCTGACCCTCTTTCACCGCGCCCGGCTCGACGCCGAATGGGATGTCTATGAACAGGCGGTTCGCCGTACGCGGGAGCTGGGAATGGTGCCCCATCTCCTTTCCGTTCCGTTCGGCCATCCGACCCGGTTTGAAGCGGGTGGTTTTCCCGAAGGGTGGAAGCCGAACGAGCGCTATAACGGCCGGAAAGGATGGGGGATTTCCTTCCATGAACTGACCGCCCGTGAAACGGTCGACTCGAACCGCTTCGCTTACGAGAAGTTCGGCGTCTGCGATCATTTTCTGGACGATGATTACCGCGTCGCCGACACGCCCGACGAGATCGGCGGGTGCGTCTGCCCGGAATGCCGTCAGGCATTTATGGAGAAGACGGGAATCTCGGCGGCGCGCTGGGACGAGCTGATCGCCGACCTGAACGCCAACGACGACACCCCGCTCGTCCGCCTTTGGGTCGACTATCAGTGCGATCTGCTGACCGATCTGTTCCGAAAGACCGAAGCGGCCGCGCCGAAAGTCGATCTGGGGATTATGGTGATGGGGATGGGGTCGGAACGGGCGGGGATCCGCCTGGACGATTACCGCGGAAAGCTCTTCCGGGTCGGGGAATGGATGTTCAACGACGCCGAATACGACCAGCTGAAGAAAAAGACGATCGAAATGTTCAGCGTTCTGTTCCACCGACGCTTTACCGAGCCGGGCCGGACTTTCAGCGAGACAACGATTCATCCCGAGAATTCTCTTTCGAAAGAGAACATGGCCTCGAAACTGGTCTTTTCGACCTTTGCCGACGTGCGCAACACAATGTTTATGTGTCGGACTCCA
>JAGCAH010000028.1 GCA_017652805.1 Thermoguttaceae bacterium
CACGACGGCTACTGGTGGCTCGACTTCAATGACGGTTCGGTGAACGGTCCTTTCTCGCCTCTCTTCCGCCAACCGACCAAATACCGGTAATCGGGTAAAAGAGCGTGTCTGAATCGCGAAGTCACGAAAAACGGAGCCGAACGGCTCCGTTTTTTTTATGCACGGCGGCGTGCGGTTTCCGCCGATTTTCCTTTTCGATCCGATCTTTTCCGCCCTTTTGGAGGGGCTTTTTGCCCCCCTTTCGGTGAATGAAGCTCCGAGGTTTTCTTTTCCCCCCCTTAATATATCAAGGTTCTCTTCCGCACAGCGGCCAAAAGTTAAAATAGGCAATTTTTCAATTCCCTTAGAGAAACTTTAACAATTTTACGGGAAGAAAAAGGGGAAAATTTTAACATCTGTTAAACTTTACCGATTACGGTGACGATACTGATTGTAAGGATTGTAGCGGGCGTTCCGCTACAGGTGTTATTTCAATGGGTTTACTTCACGGACAGGAATAAAACCATGAATTGGAAACAGAATCTCAAAGCATTGCTTACTGGATTCGCCCTGCTGGGCGTCCTGGCGGGATGCCAGCCTCAGCAGCCGAAATTCCTCGGGTCTCGGGGGAATGTGGCGGGCCAGTACATCGCCGAGCAGACCCGGATCGAGTATCCGGACTCATGCGTTGAGTCGCTCGACGACGTGGTGAACTGCCACGAACCGCTCACCCTCACGAATCCCGACCCGGATAGTGAATGGCAGCTGACTCTGGACGAATGCCGCCAGATGGCCCTGGACAACAGTAAGGTTCTCCGTCAGCTCCAGGGGATCAACTTCTCCTCGGCCGGCGTCAACGGGATGCCCACCCTTCTGCTCGATTACCCGTCGAGTACGCTGACGGTTTGGGATCCGGCGATCGTCGAATCGAATCCGCTTTCGGGCGTTGCCGCCACCCTTTCGGCCTACGACGCGATCTGGAACTCGAGCGTGAATTGGAACAGTGCGAATCCTGCGAACAACGCAACCGAGGACTATCGCTCCTCCTATCCCACCCATACGGAAACGGGAACGTTCCAGTCGACGATTTCGAAAGTGACCGCCACCGGGGGTACTTTTTACGCCCAGGCCGCCGCGGCCTACGACTACTCGAACGCGGAGTCCCGCATCTGGTCGAGCGACTGGACGAGCGAGCTGGTCGGCGGATTCAGCCATCCGCTCCTTCAGGGCGCCGGCGTGGAATTCAACCGGATCGCCGGTCCCGGCGCCACGGTCGGCTCCTATAACGGCGTGGTTCTCGCCCGTATCAATGAAGACATCGCCTTGGCCGACTTCGAAATCGGCGTTCGCGACTTCCTGAAAGACCTCGAAGAGACCTACTGGAACCTCTACTACGCTTACCGCAATCTGCACGCCTCGGGCGTCGGTCTTGAAGCCGCCCTCCAGTCGTGGCGGACGGTCAAAGCGCAGATGGACGAAGGGTACGTTCAGGGTACCGCGCAGAATATCGCGCAGGCCGCTCAGAACTATCAGCGGTTCCGCGTTGCGGTCAAAGAGGCGCAGAACAACCTCTACAAGAATGAACGGCTTCTCCGTTACCTTCTGGGTCTGGCGCCGACCGACGGCCGCCTGATCAAGCCGGTCGACGAACCGACCGTCGCCCGCGTCAAGTACAACTGGTGCGAAATCGAAGCCGAAGCGCTCGCCCGCACGCCGGAACTCCGCCGTCAGAAGTGGACGGTCAAGCGTCGTGAACTCGAACTGATCGCCGCGCGCAACTTCCTTCTCCCCGAACTGAATCTGGAAGGCCAGTATCGGTTCCACGGGATGGGGCACGATCTGTTCTCCTACAAAGATCGGGTAGACCACATAAGAAACAGTGCGGGAGTGGAAACCCCCTACGAAACCTCGGGGAGCGCGATGCGCAGCCTGACCCACGACGGGTATCAGGACTGGACCATGGGCATGTCGCTTCAGGTTCCGGTCGGGTTCCGCCGCCAGCTGGCCGCCGTTCGAAACGCCGAACTGATGCTCTCGCGTGAGCGCGCCATCCTTCAGGAACAGGAATTCGAAACGATCCACAACCTTTCGGATCTCTACGCCGACCTCGACCGGACCTATCATCTGGTCAGCGAATATCTGACCCTGCTCCGGTTCGCCCGTCAGGAAGTCAGCGCGGTGCAGGCTTCGTTCGATTCCGGGAAAACGACCCTCTTTGAAGTTCTGGACGCGCAGCAGAAACTGGCCGACGCCGAGACGAGCTACTACCGGATGGTCATCGATTACAACGTCGCGATCATGAACCTGAACTACCGCAAAGGTTCGCTCCTTGAATACAACGGCATTACCCTCGCCGAAGGTCCGTGGCCGACCAAAGCCTACTTCGACGCCAACACCCGCGCCGCCGAACGTGATGCCGGCCACTATGTCAACTACAAGATCACCGAACCCCGCGTGATCAGCCGCGGAGCCTATCCGCAGATCCAGGGAACCGACCCGACGATCGTTCCCGAGAATTCCAGCGCTTACCTCGACGCGCAACTGCCGACGCTGGAAGAAGAAAAGTAAACCTGAACCAATGGCTCTCCTGTCCGTGAGCTAGGGGGGAATCCCGAAAGGGGTTCCCCCTTTTTTCGATGTACCGGGCGCGGCGCGCCCCCTGCCGGCGAAAGTGTGCGTGCGGGCGTCTGGCGCCGGACGCGGGGCTGACGCGCCTCTTCTCCCTATCACGGCGAAAGCAGTTTTTCCCTCTTTCCCATTTTTCTGCACTTGACTTCCTCGCCTGAAAACAGGAAACTTCGGCACCCTTTTCCGCCCGAGCCGGGGAACGTCCCTCTGCCCGCCGAAAGGGGGAAATCAGCCAGGTTTTTTCATGAAAATACTGACCCGGTATACCCTCTCCCGCTTTCTGATGATCTTTTTCACCGTCCTGACGGCGTTGAGTTCGGGGATTATCGTGGTCTTTATTTCGCAGGCGACGATTAAGAAGGGGCTCCCCCTCTACCTGGCGATCCGGCTGATCCCCAGCGCGATTCCGAACCTCCTGAGTATTTCCATGCCGGTCTCGTGCCTGATGGGAGGGACCTTCTTCTATTCCAAGATGGTCGGCTCGAACGAGATCATCGCGCTCAAAGCGATGGGCGTTCCCCCGTGGAAGGCGTTTATGCCGGTCTGGATCGCGACAATCCTCCTGAGTTGTATTGCCGTCCTTTGCAACGACCTGGGGTACTCGTGGGGACAGAAGGAGATGACCCGCGTACTCGTCTCCGGTACCGAGGAGATGATCCTGGGAAAACTCGCCTCGGACGGGAAGTTTTCGGATCCGCAGAACAATATCGTTCTGAACGCCCGAGAGGTGACCAAGTCGGGAGAACTCAAAGGCGTGAAGTTCACGGTGAACGACCCGCCGGTTCAGGGAGAGGCGGAAAGCGGCCGGCTCGGAGTCAACTTCGAGGCGACCCCGCCGGTTCTGCGGATCGAACTGAACGGGCTTCTGCTCGATACAAATGGCGCGATGGTGATGCAGCGCGAAAAGACCGTGCAGGAGATCCCGCTCGACCAGTTCGCCCTGGGGGGCGGACCGGGTCATTATCCCCCGATGAAAGAGGTCAAAAACGTCCTGGCGAGAATTCGTGCCGAAGAAGAAAAAATCAGGCGTGAAAACGCCGCGCAGACCGCGTTTGCCCTGATCAGGGGTGATTACACCTCGTGGCAGGAGCCGAGCTGGGGAGAGCGCTGGGACAGGGAGGAAAGACAGAAATACGCTTATAACCGCGCGAACCTGGCGACCCCCCGTTCTTTCGCGGCGGGGTTCACCTGTTTCTTCTTCACGTGGGTCGGGATCCCGCTGGCGGTCTGGCTTAACTGTTCCGACTACACCACGAGTTTTTTCGCCAGTTTCCTCCCGACGCTCATCGTCTATTATCCCCTCTTGATGTTCGGTTACTCGTGCGCCAAGAGTGGGATCGCTCCCCCGGAAATCTGCTGGATCGGGAACATCGTTCTCGGCCTGATCGGGTTCTGGATTCTGAAAAAGATACACAAACACTGAACCGTGGGTTCGGAAAACGGATCGAGGTCAAATTGAAAGTTCGACGGCTGAACGCGAAACGACAGGTTCTTCTTCTCGCCCTTTTCGGCGTGTGGCTCGCGGTCTCTTCGCCCCTTTGCGCGTCGTCTCCGATTTTGAACCTTCATTTTCCGAACCTGAACATCTTTTCGAAAGACCCGCCGAATCCCGAGACGCCCGACATCGACGATAGGCGAACCGAGTCCCCTCCCGCACCGGCTTCGCCGGACCCGCGGCCTTCGGACTCGGCCGAAGCGTTTCCGTATCGCGAGGTGATCGGGCGGGTGGTCTGCCTTTCCGATTTTCCGCTCGACGACGTCGCGGCGATCCGCGACGAGATTCAGAACCTCCAGAAAGACCTGATCGACTACCTCGGGATCCCCGAGTCGAAAGAGAAGGTGGTCGTCTGCCTCTTTAACCGCCGTGAGACGTATACCGCTTTTTTACAGCAGAACTGCCCGCAGGCGCCCTCGAACCGTCCCGCGCTCTATATCAAAGACAACGGCCCGGGATATGTTTTTCTTCAGAGGGACGAGAAGCTGATCCTGAATCTGCGCCATGAGATGACGCACGCGATTCTGAACTCGACACACAAGAATATCCCGATCTGGCTCGACGAGGGGTTGGCGAAGTACTTCGAGACTCCCGCCGGACTGCGGGGGAATGAAAACCCGTTCCTCGAGCCGGTCAGTAACCGCGCCGAGTCGATCTTTGCCCCCGTTCCCTCCCTGCCGACCCTGGAGCGGCTCAAAGGGGTCAACGAGATGGGACCGACTCAGTACCGCAACGCCTGGGCGTGGATTCATTTCCTGATCCACTACTCTCCCCGTACCCAGCAGATTTTAAGCCGCTATCTGAGATCCCTCGAAACCGAAAAACAGGCGGGAATCGACCCGAAACAGGCCGCGGAGATCCAAAAGAGCGCGCCCCTGACCGCTCTGATCAAGAGCGAGATTCCCGACTACAAAAAAGAGTACCGAACCCATTTCGCCGACTGGGGAAAACGGTGAGCGGAGTCGAGTCCTTATGCCGATCGAACATTCCGAAGCTATCGTCATCCGCACCATCGATTTTTCCGAGACGAGCCTGGTTCTGACCCTTTTTACCCGCGAGTTCGGAAAGGTCCGGGGGATTGCCAAAGGGGCGCGCCAGCTGAAAAATTCGTTCGATTCCGCTCTTGACTTGCTGACCCGGATTTCTGTATCCTTCATCCGCAAAAATTCCGACGCGCTCGACCTGCTGACCGAAGCGAAACTCATCAGCCGCTTTCAGCTCGGCACTTCGGGTATTCCCGGTCTGTATGCGGGGTATTATCTGGCCGAACTCCTCCAGATGACCCTCGAAGACGGGGAAGCGATGCCGGAACTTTACGATTTGACGGTCGAAACGCTCCATCGCCTTGAAGAGGGGCAAAATGTCGAAGAGTCTCTCTATCGGTTCCCCTGGATCCTGATGAGACTCCTGGGCGAACGCCTCTCGACCGATCGGTGCGTCGCCTGCGGCCGGAAAATCGATTACGGGAAAGAGAGTCACCTGGGGCGGAGAGTCGGTCTTTCGCTCCTCGACGGCGGCGCGGTCTGCGCCGAATGTCGACGGACCCGCGGATTCCGACAGCTCGCGCTGGTTGACCCCCACGCGATGGAGTGGTTAAACCGTCTCGATGAGACAACTCCCCCCTCTCTCCCCGATCAGAAAAACGTCCGTCGTGAAATACGCGGCGTGACCGACTGGATGGTCGACGCCAAATGCGGACGGATACCGAAAACACGGAACCAGGCCTATGAGGCGCTCGACGACGCCCCTCAAACCTGAGATCCCGGCGGGACGACGTCTCCGGCCGAATCCGAAACAAAGTATGACACGAACCGGAACCACAACCGAACCGCATAGCGTCCGAAACGGGAAAGCGAGTCTCTTTCCGATTCTTCGGGTGCTGTCTCTGTCGGCCGCCCTGCTCCTTTTCGCTATTGAGGCGGCGCTGGCGCAGAGCGGTTATTCGGGCGGCTCGGTCTATCCGAAGACGACGGCGCAGAACGGCCCGTCAATTTCGTCGGGGCTCTCTTCGGTTTCCCGGCCGGGAAGTTCGATCTATACACGCAAAGGGACGGCCGCCTCTCCGCTCGCGTCAAAGCTTTCGACGCCGTCGAACGAGGAAACCGACGCCGAGGATGAAAAGAGTTCGCAGGTCTCTTCGATTTCAGTTCCCCGTTCCCCCCTGGCGGCGGCGCGGGCGGCGGAGCCGAGCCAGCCGAAAGTCGTCGACGATCGGCTTCTGAGCGAACTGAGCCAACCCGTTCCGCGTCCGGCTCTTTCGGGCGCCGCCGCAGCGTCGCGGCTTGACGCGCCGCCGTCGGATCGGTATTCCTATTTCGACGATTCTGATTTCGACACGACCGGCATCTTGGGTGACCGACCGGCTCAAAAGAGCGAAACGGCCGCCGACCGCGGCATGCGGACGGAACCCGCGCCGATGACCGAGTTTCCCGAACTCGAAAAATACGACCTTCCCGACGAGCTTCCGCCGGAACCGGTTCAGGGATTTCAGGCGTTCGCCGAAAATTTCTCTTCCGGCGCGCTGACCTCTCCGGCGGTCTCTTCGAATTCCGCGGCGCCGACCGCGGAGATTTCGTCTTCCGACCTTTCAAACGTCGCGTCTCGCGCCCCTTCCCAACCGCGGCAGGAAACGTCTGACACGTCCCAGCCGACCCCCGATTCGGGGCTCGGCGGATTCGTCGAGCTGGAAACGTTCGACGTTCCCGCCGTGTCAACCCTTCCGGTTCAGCCCGCCGAGACGGCCTCGCTTCCCGAATCGACCGCCGCCGCGCCCGAGAGCGCCGCGGCCGAACCGGCTGTAGCTGAGCCGACCGCTGCCGTTCGGTATGACAGCGGTTTCACCGTTTCGGACGGTTCCGCCGGGGCGGAGTCGATTCCGGATAATCCGAAGTCCGCTCCCCTACCGAAAACGCAGCCGGCCGACACCGGTTTTGCCGACGTCGAAACGCTCGACGACCCGGGTTCCGCGAGCGTCTCTCCCCCGGAGGAATCGGAATTTCCCGAATTTGCGCGGAACGCCTACGAGGCGCTCGAGCCTTCCGAAGCGGAACTGGCGGGCGTCATCGACCGCGAGAAAGGAAAACCGGAGCGGGAACGGAAATCAATCGCCGAAAAGGAAGAGGCGGAACGGGAACTGAAAGCCGAATACGACACGTGGCTGGCGAAACAGCGGGCCGACCAAAAAGAGAAAGACAAGCTGCCGCGCTATCTTCAGCCGCTGAACGACGACCGCGCCGTCTTCGAAAGCGAAGATTCTCCCTACGCGCGCGGGAAAGAGAATCTCCCCGCCGAAGAACACAAGTTCGTGCGTGAGATTTCCGCCGCCGACCTGACACTGATGAGCGAGGTTTCATCGAACCGCGAGCTGATGGATTGGGAGAAGGAGCAGGACGCGCCGATCGACTGGTCGAAATACTCGGCGTCCACGCTGTATAACAAATGGCGCGACTACATCGGGATGGGACCGAACGAAAAAGAAGCGCTCGCGATCATGAAGAAGGCGACGCTTGAACTGATGGAGTGGGAGAAGTCCAAGGAGCCGAAAACGCTCAGTGGGGCGGGCGAACTCTACGAGAAGGCGGGGAAGAAGTGGCCCGACTCGATTCTCGAGGAGGACGCCCTCTTCTATGCGGGGGAATGCGCCTTCTTCGGGAAGAATTACACAAAGGCAAAGACCTTCTATAAGGCACTTCTGAAGAAGTACAGCAACTCGGTTCTCCGCCGCGACGCGATGGAACGTCTCTACTGGATCGGGATCTATTGGGTGAAATGCGCCGAGGAAGACCCAGAAGTGATCGGCCGGTTCGAAGGAAAAGAGCGACCCCGTTTCAGCGATTTCGCCGGGGCGAAAGACGCGTTTGAGACGATTTTCACCAACGACGTTTCGGATCGCGGCCGCGCGCCCGACGCCGTCTTTGCGCTGGCCAACGCGTATATGCGCCGCGGGGTGAAACAGGGGGACGCCTCGTTCGAAGAAGCTGCGAAGTACTATCAGCGTCTCTATGAATTCTATCCGGCGTGCAAGTATGCCGACAATGCGTATCAGCTGGCCATGCTCGCGCTCTATCAGTCATACCGCGGGCCATTCTACGACTCGACCCCGCTGCGCCGCGCCGAAGAGATCGCCAAGGCCGCTCAGCGCGCGCACAAAGGGGATCAGAAGGTGATCGAAGAACAGCTCCGGCTCATCCGCGAGAAGCAGGCCGAGTATCTTCTGGTCCGCGGCGAATATTACGAAAAGAAAAAGATCTACGCCTCGGCGCGAAGTTACTATCAGCGGCTGATCGACGAGTTCCCCGACAGCGAATACGCCGCGAAGGGGGCTGAACGCTACACGGCGATTCGCGAGAATCCCGCCGAGTCGGACCAGTTCGCGCTGATCCGTCCGGTCGCGCCGTTCCTTCCCGAGTCGCAGAACCAGTATTACGAAGATCAGCCGACCGCGCCGTTGAGCGCCGCGGTTCAGGGGGAAGGCGAAAAAGGGAACGATATCGCCAATCCCGACTTCTCTCAGCTCGAAAAAACCGCCGAAACCGAACGAACCGAAGGGGGGGTGCGTTAAAATGGATCGGACGAGCGTGCCCTTCCGAATGACGTGCGGATTTCTTGCCGCGCTTCTCCTGGCGCTTGCCGCCGCCGGGTGCAACGGCTATCAGTTCGGCACGCGTTCGCTCTACACGTCAGAAATCAAAACCGTCTTCGTCCCGATCGCCGAGGCCGACACCTACCGGCACGATCTGGGGGAACGCCTGACCGAAGCGGTCTGTAAACGGATCACCGACCGAACCCCGTTTGACCTGGCCTCGTCGCAGAACGCCGACAGTATTCTCTTTATCCGCCTGAAGTCGGACAACCAGTATATTTCGGGACTCGATCGGTATAACAATACCCGCCAGAAAAATATGGTCTGGTGCATTTCGGCGGAATGGAAAACGCGTCAGGAAGAGACCCTCGCCCGGCTCGATCCGATTCCGCTCACTTCGATCGGCGTTTCGGTCAACGAGATGTCGTACCTCGTCGCTGAAATGGGGCAGTCGACCGCCACGGTTCAGCAGGACCTTATCGATAAGATTGCCGACCGCGTCGTCGGCCTGATGGAAGAAAAATGGTAGACGATTCCGGTCTTCCGCGCCGCGCAACCGAGCTGCATCACGCCGTGCGGCGGAACAATCCGGAACATATCGGCGAGCTTCTTTCGCGAGGCGGCGATCCCAACGCCCGGGATGAACTCGGTCGAACCCCGCTTCATATCGCCGCGGCCAAGAACCATCGCGCGGTGATCCGTCTTCTGGCCGAGGCGGACGCGAACCCGAATCTTTTCGATGACGGGGGACTGACGCCGCTTCACGCCGCGATCGTTCGGCGCCGCCGGGGCGCGGCGGAACAGCTCATCGCCGAAGGAGCGGACACGAACCTGCCGACCGTCCGCGGCGACGCTCCTCTCCGTCTGGCGATTCTCTGTGACATGTGGGATCTGATTCCTCCTTTGGCCCGCGCCGGCGCGAGGCTCGACCTTTCGGTCGGCTGCGACCTGTCGCGCCATGCCGGCGGTGAAGACGGGGAGGAGCTCCGAGACTATTTCATTGAATACGGGATTGACCTTCGGCGGGAATCGACGGAATTCTCGCCGGCGCATGCCGCCGCCCGCGCCGGAAAGCTCGAGACCCTCCGCTTTCTGATATCGGAGGGGGTCGATTTCGAAGCGCGCGACCCGGACGGAAAGACTCCCCTTCATCTCGCCTACGAACAGCACAGAGCCGAATGCGCCGCGTTTCTGATGGAACGCGGCGCGCGGTTCGATGATGCCGACCTTTTCGGCGAAACCCTCCTGCATAAGGCGGTGCGCTTCGGCGATCTGCCGATGGCCGCGGAACTCCTCCGCCGCGGCGCCGACCCGAACCGGGCCGACGCCGACGGGAAAACCGCCCTTCACAAAGCCGCCGAATGCGGAAGGCGCGCGCTGATTCCGTTCCTTTTGAAAAACGGCGCCGACCCGGCATCGAAAGATTCCGCCGGGCGGATCTACGCCGATTATCTCCGCTGCTGGGACTGACGCCTTTTACCGCCCCCCTTTTTTTGCTTGAACCGGAGGCGTATCCCTTCTATAATAAGGGTTGATTGAGAATTCGGTTCCTTTTTCCTCACCCGAACAGCGAGGTCTGTCATGACGGTTTTCCGTACCCTTTCCCTGGCCCTTTTCGCGTTGATTTCGGTCTTTCCGACACCGCTTCGCGCCGACGAGGCGGCCGACCGCGGCGGACAAGACGCCGTTCGCGGCGAAATGCTCGCCGAACTGCCCGGTCCGATTCTCTACGTCAGCCGCCCGCAATACAGACCGGACCACCACAACACCGCGACGATGTTCCAGAAAGGGGAGATCAATCAGGGGAGCTTCGAAGGGGGCGGGGCGATGAAAGTCTGGTTTCCCGAAACCGGCGAGGTGAAGACCCTTCTGGAACTCCCCGAGGGAATCGTGCGCGACCCGACGGTCAGTTTCGACGGGACGAAGGTTCTCTTTTCGTTCCGCCGGTCGGCCGACGACGCCTATCACATCGGCGAACTGGAGCTCGATTTCGACCGCCCGGCGATCACGCTGGCGGCCGACGCGTCGGCCGACGGGATCGAGGGGTTCCGACAGCTGACCTACATGGACGGCGTTTCGGATATCGATCCGATCTATCTTCCGAACGGACAGATACTCTTCACGTCGACCCGCCAGCCGAAGTACTGTATGTGTAACAGACATATTATGGGGAACCTCTTTGTGATGAACGACGACGGCTCGAACATCGAGCAGATCGGCAAGAGCACCCTCTTCGAAGGACACGCGAGCCTCCTGGCCGACGGACGGATCATCTACGACCGCTGGGAATACGTCGACCGGAACTTCGGGGACGCCCAGGGGGTCTGGGTCACAAATCCGGACGGCACGAAACACGAGATCTTCTGGGGGAACAACACCGCCTCCCCCGGCGGGGTGATCGACGCCCGCGCCCTGCCCGGCTCCGACTCGATCTTTATCTGCACCTTCGGCTCGTGCCACGACCGGCCCTGGGGAGCGATCGCCCTGGTCGACCGTCGCCTGGGTGTCGACGGAAAAGATTCGGTCCTGATGACCTGGCCCGCCGAATCGCGCGACTGGGTCAGCTCCGCACCGGGACCCGACCCGCTGAAGGAGCAGAGAAAATACGACACCTACTCTCGGCTGAGTCAGAAGTTCGAAGATCCCTTTCCGATTTCCGACGATTTCTTTCTGGCGTCGGGAATGGTGCCCGGCGCCGAAAAGCTCGAAATGGCAATCTGGGGACTCGATACCGACGGGAACATTGTGTTGCTTCACGCCGATCCCGCTTCCTGCTACGACCCGATGCCGATCGCGCCGACCTCGCCGCCGCCGGTGATCGGCAGCCGCGTCGATCTGACCAAGGAGACCGGCACGTTCGTCGTTTCGAACGTCTACGAAGGGCTCGGCATGGAAAACGTCGCGCCGGGGAGCGTGAAATACCTGCGGGTGGTCGAGTCGCCCGAAAAGCGGTTCTGGACGAATCAATGGTGGGACACGACCGGAACTCAGGCGCCGGCGATGACGTGGAACGACTTCAACAACAAACGGATCCTCGGCGACGTTCCGGTTAACGACGACGGAAGTGTTTCATTTGAGGTTCCCGCCGAAAAGTTCCTCTATTTCCAGCTTCTGGACGAGGATAAACTGATGGTCCAGTCGATGCGCAGCGGGATCATGGTTCGCCCGGGCGAGACGAACGCGTGCGTCGGCTGTCACGAAGACCGCCTGGGCGCGCCGCAGTCGTCGAACCTTTCGGTGAAATCGATGGCGGGGAATACGCGCAAACTCGATCCCTGGTACGGCGAGCCGCGTCTGTTCAGTTATATGGCCGAAGTCCAGCCGGTCTTCGACAAGTACTGTGTGGCGTGCCATGACTACGGAAAACCGGCGGGGGAAAAGGTGAACCTGGCGCGCGACCGAAACCTGGTCTTTAACACATCGTATTACGAATTACGGATGAAAGAGCTCGTCCGCGTTCCGGGCGCCGGCCCGCACAACCTTCTCCCCGCTCACGAGTGGGGCTCGCGCGAGAGCATTTTGGGAAAACTTTTACTCGTCGGGCATCCCGATCCGATGATCGACCGACAGCGCAAAACGATGGGACTTTGGTTCGATAAGGACTCGGATCGAGAAAGCTTCGAGCGCGTCATGACCTGGATCGATATCAACGCGCCGTATTACCCGACATACGGCACCTCGTACCGGGAGGGCCGGTACGGCCGTTCGCCGATCTCGATGGACGATCTCAAGCGGCTTCAGGCGCTGACCGGCGCCAACGAGTGGGAGATCACCTTCGGCGTTTCGTTCGACCGACCGGAACTGAGCCCCTGTCTCGCCCGACTGGTCAAAGACGGCGATTTAGAGGCGTCGCGCAAGACGCCGGAATATCAGGAAGCGCTCGCCATTATCACGCGGGGCGCCGAGGCGCTGGCCGCTCAGGACCGGGGCGAAGACCCGAACTGGGAACCGACCGACCCCGTCGAGATCGGACAGCAGGAGAAATACAACCGTCTTGAAGAGCGTGAAAAGCAGGTCCGCCGGGCGATCCTTGACGGAAGGCGGCTGACCGATCTGGACTTTATGACAGGCATCGCGCGTTGAACCGGCATCTCCGTTCCCTTTTAAGCGGTGCGGGGCTCCGCGCGCTGGTCTATGCTGTAGCGGTTCTGATCGGGCTTTTTCTGACCCCTTACCTGGTCAGGACTCTCGGGGACCGCCAGTACGCCATTTTTGTTTTCGCGGGACTTTTCACCAGCTGGTGCGGACTGGTCGATTTCGGAATGACGACCACGTCGGCGCGGTTTGTCACGCTCGCCTATTCGAAGGGGAACGAGCGCCGCCTGAACGAGACGGCCAGCAGCGCCGCGTTTCTCTTTTCCGGAATGGGGCTGGTCGTCCTCGCCGCCGCGGTGTCGGCGGCGTGTTTCTGTAATCGTTTCGTTCCCGCCGACGAAGGCTCGGTCTATGCGGGGGCGCTCCTCTTTTCCGGCGCCGCGTTCGCCGTCTCGAAACTTTCCGACGCCCTTTCGGGAGTGATCAACGGCGTCATGCGCCAGGAGCTGACCGGCTGGGCGGCGCTTGCCTACCGCCTGGCGCTCGGCGCGGTCACGTTCCTCATCGTTTGGCGGGGCGGACGCGTCGTCGCCATCACCGTCGGCTGGCTGGGAGTGTCGGTGATGAACCTGTTGGTTCTGGCGGTTTTCGTCCGCCGAGCGTATCCGTCCCTTCGCCTTTCACCTCGTCTGATTCGGAAATCCCGGATCAGAGAGCTTTTCGGATATTCGGTCTACGCGTTCGTTCAGCAACTGGGAACACTCTTGGTACGACGGAGCGATCTTGTGGTGATCGGCGCGCTCCTCACCCTGACCGACGTGACGCATTACAACCTGGCGGTCGTCACGCTGGCGAGTTATTTTGTGACGCTCAGCGAAGAGCTGACGGCGTGGCAGACGAACTGGTTCACGCACCTGTTCCAAAAGAACGAGACGAAACTTTTCGAGGAATCGCGTCTTTATGCCTATAAGGGAATGACCTATCTGACCGTCTTTATGGCGATGATCCTCATCTTCTGGGCGCGCGACTTTCTCGCGTTCTGGGTCGGAGACGCGTATCTGGACGCGTTCGGCGCGCTTGTGGTTATCGCCGGCGGATTGGCGCTCTACCGCGGCTCGGCCGACGTGAACATTCGCGTATTACAAGGAATCGCGCGGCATCAGATCCTTGCGCCGATGGCGGTGGGGCAGGGGATCGTCGGGATCGTTCTGGCGGTGGTCGCGGCCAAATCGGGTTACGGCATGACCGGCGTCGCCGCGGCGACGATCGTCCCCGCACTTGTCGTCAACGGACTGGCGGTTCCCCTCTACGTCTGCCGCCTGGTCGGCGAGCGTCCGTCACGTTACTTTGCGCAGCACGCTCGGCATCTGATTGCCGCCGCCGCGGCGTTCCTTCCCGCGTGGCTTTTCCTCCGCGCGGCGCTGACTCCCGCTCTGCCCCGCCTGGCTCTCGGTCTTTTCGGCTCCACTCTCCTCTGGCTCGGAATGATCTGGCTTTTCGGACTCAGCAGAGTCGAAAGAAAAAAGATTTCGGCGTTTTTCCGCAAAAAAGGAGATTCCGCCGAGTAGCGGTTCGATTGACTTTTCGGCGGGGTGAAGCGTTTTTCCGATCCTGACAGAAAGGGAAGAATCCGCCGTTAAAACGAAATCGTTCTGCATATCGTGTATAAAAAAACACCCCGGATGATACACACACATCCGAGGTGTTTTCAAACAATGCCGGACGCTGACAATCAGCGTCCGGAACTTATGCTGTTCTAAAGATCATTCCGCCGGGGCAGGCTCGGCCGGAGCGACAGCGTCGGCTTCCGCAGGAACGGCGGGGGCGTCGGCGGGAGCGGCCTCAGCGACAGGTTTCGCTTCTTCGGTCGCGACAGCGGCTTCGGCTTCTTCGGCCGGTTCAGCTTCGCTCTCAGCGGCACAGGCTTCGCAAGGAGCCTCTTCTTCTACGGCCGCATCGCAACCGCAAGCCGGTTCACAGCAGATCGGTTCGCAAAAAATCGGACGGCAGAAGAACGGACGGCAGAGGAGCGGACGCGGGAAACACGGCCGCGGCAGGCAGAAACGAGGAGCCGGGATGCAAATCGGCTCACAAACCGGTTCGCAAATCGGTTCGCAAACCGGAGGGCAGACCGGAGCGCAAACCGGGGCGCAGACCGGCACACAAGCCGGAGCGCAAGCCGGGGCGCAGGGGCCGCAGGCGAAGGTGAAGCTGGCAACCGCCAGAACGACGGCGACCAAAACAGCAAGTAAAGCACACTTTTTCATAGCAAAGAACTCCTTAATGCTAATGCTATTACGCGGGAATCACCCGCTTAAACCTCTGGCCGGTATTTTCAAATACCGACGCTCGACATCATATCAATCACATTTCACCCATTTTAGCCAAACCGTAAAATCATTGCAACTGGTGCTATCTGAAAAATTTTTCTGTTTTGTTTTTTTGTTTTAGAGTTCGCAAACCCCCTTGACAGGGGCGGCCGGGTTTGTTTGGAGGCTGTCGCCGGAGTGGCAAAGACCGGGTAAGCGCTGAAGGGAATGTCTTGTCGTTGAGAACTTCCGGCAGAGATTGTGAGGGAGTCGTTTGGCCGGTATTTTCAGAAAGCGGAAAGAAATCGCAGGCGGTTATGATCGAATAGTTTCAGGCGATGAATTGGATCGGCAGAACCGGATTCGTACCGTATTTTTCCCGATACGGACTTTGTAAGCGCTTTGAAACAGGGACGATGGGGATTATTGGGGGCGCTGCGGAAGAGTTTCGGTTTATCGGCATAAAAAAACACCTCGGAGGGGGCAACCTGCCGAGGTGTTTTCGTTTTAAGTTTTAGCGCTGTGCTAAAAATCAGCAAGCGGGAGCGCAAGCGGGAGCACAAGCCGGCGCGCAAGCGGGAGCGCAAGGAGCGCAGGGGAAGCAGGGAAGGCAGGGCTTCGGCAGGCAGATCGGCTTGAAGCAGGGGCGGGGCAGGCAGAACGGTTTGCAAACCGGAGCGCAGGGCTCAACACAGGCCGGTTCGCAGGCCGGTTCGCAGGCCGGTTCGCAAGGAGCGCAAGCCGGTTCGCAAGCGGGTTCGCAAGGAGCGCAAGCCGGTTCGCAAGCGGGTTCGCAAGGAGCGCAAGCCGGTTCACAAGCCGGTTCGCAAGGAGCGCAGGCCGGTTCGCAGCAAACGGGCTTGCAGCAGAAGAGCTTCGGGAAGCACGGACGCGGCAGGCAGATCTTCGGCAGGCAGCACGGAGTGCAGGCCGGAGCGCAAGCCGGGGCTTCACAAGCCGGAGCACAAGCCGGTTCGCAAGGGGCACACGCCGGGGCGCAAGCGCCACAGGCGAAGGTCAGGCTGGCAACCGCCAGAATGGCAGCGACCATAACGGCAACTAAGGTACACTTTTTCATAGCAAGGAACTCCTTAATGCTAATGTGCGGGAATCACCCGCAATGAACTTGTAACCGGAATAACAAATACCGGTCTGAAACATCGTAACGTTGCAATCTACGTATTTTGGCCAGTCAATGAGACCGGCGCAAACGATCTACAATGAACTATTTTATTCAGATTATTCATCTTGCCAATACCCTGAGACGGGAAATTCGCCCTTTTTTCAGAAAAACT
This sequence comes from Thermoguttaceae bacterium, assembly GCA_017652805.1. Lineage (GTDB taxonomy): Bacteria > Planctomycetota > Planctomycetia > Pirellulales > Thermoguttaceae > RUG695. Next base: position 16,324 of record JAGCAH010000028.1, read on the forward strand.
GCGCAAAAAGCGGGTGAATTTACCGATTTTTCCGATAAATGCAGGTAAAATAGGGCGTTTTGAAGTGAAAATAAGCAAATTTGAGAAGATTTTCCGTCCCTCAGACCCCATTTCCCATGGTCAAAATGAGCCCATTTGCCCCCGACGAGGGGTCGATCGCCCGTTTTCGACAAGGGAGAAGCGGACGGGAAACGGATTTTCGGAAAAGGAACCGAACCGTTTCTTCCGCGGGGTATCGGCTTGAACCCTTCGATCCCGATAGGCGGTGACGGTGGACGGCAACGGCTCCTTGTATAGCAGAGATTTGGTCGAAAACAAGAGATAAAAAAACCGCCCTCTTGGCGGTTGGTCTGGGAGAACGGAAACGGCCGGGCGGAAATTCGAGGAGGCGCCGCCGTCAGACGGGCGCTCCCCTTACCGTATGTGTTTTTGATTATTTCCCCGCCAGATAGAAGTGGCAGTGGGGGCAGACGCGGTATCCGGCGTCGATCTCCCAGTCGCACTGGGGACAGATCTGGGTGTTACGCGTTTTTCCCTTCATCCGCGCGCCGAGGAGAAGATCGCTCCCCTCTTCGGGTCGATCGTAACTGGTCGGCTGACCGGCGGCGGCCTTACGGAGTTCGTCGCCGATACCGAGAATGCGCAGAACCGCGCTGTCGGTACAC
>JAGCAH010000029.1 GCA_017652805.1 Thermoguttaceae bacterium
CAAGAATGCCTACTACATTTATTACGCGACGCAGGTTCTCCATCATATCGGCGGCCCCCGCTGGAAAGAATGGAACGACCAGGTTCGCGATACCCTTGTCAACAGTCAGGTCCAAAGCGGTGAAGACGCCGGCAGCTGGGCGCCGAGCGAAGACGTCTACCGCGGCGAAGGGGGTCGTCTCTATGTGACCAGCCTCTTCTGCATGACGCTGGAAGTCTATTACCGTCATATGCCTCTCTACGCGCAGACTCAGTACGGCGACGCCGAGGCGGAGGACTTTCCCCTGGACTAGCCCCCGGAACATGTTAAAATTAAAAGCAGTTTTTTGAGATATGGCGGGGTCTCTGTTCCCGCCTCAGCGATTGATTAAGGAGCTTGATATGGAGAATTCCGCGGAAAACCGCCCCTCTTCCTCCGCCGCGGCGGAAGAGAAGACCGAGGGACGCCGCCATTTTGTGAAAACAACGCTCGCGGTCGGGCTTGGCGCGGCCTGTGTCGCGGTTCCGGTCTACGGGGGGGCGCGAATGGCGCTCTATCCCCTCCAGCAGCAGGGGCTTTCCGGGAAGGAATACCAGCTCACCACCCTGGCCAACATTGACGAAACCCCCCGCCTCTACGCGGTGACCGATACCGTGACCGACGCGTGGGTTTCTTCCCCGAACCAGCCGATCGGAAACGTCTTTATCCGGAAAACCGCCGATGGGGAAGTTCAGGCGTTTCAGACGGTCTGCCCCCACGCCGGCTGCCGGATCAAAGTCGACAAACAGAAAGATCCCGAAACGGGTGAAGAGAAAACGATTTTCTTCTGCCCCTGCCACGGCGACGCGTTCGATTTAAACGGCGAACGGCTCCATCCCGAAACCTCCAAATCGGCCCGGCCGATGGACTCCCTCGAAACGCGCGTCGACGAGGAAGGACGCGTCTTTGTCAAGTTCCAGTCGTTCCGGCTCGGGTGTGCCGAAAAGTCTCCGGTTTAGTCCCCTCCGCCTCTCCCAAGGTTGAACAGAAAAAACACGATCGACGAAAGAGTTAAGAGATGAATCCGTTTTTGAAATGGCTCGATGAGCGGACAGGTTTTGTGACCGGTTGTAAGAAAATCGCCTCGTGGAAGGTTCCGGCGAGCGGCTGCTTCTGCCGCTGGCTTCCGGTTGCCATCATTTTTGCTTTTGTGGTACAGGGGATCACCGGCGTTTTCCTCTGGGCGTTCTACTCGCCGAGCGCGCAGACCGCGTGGGAGTCGGTTTGGCATATCCAGTACCAAATTCCGTTCGGCTGGCTCGTCCGCGGGATCCACCACTACTCGGCGCAGGTCCTGGTCGGAATGCTCGGACTTTACGTAGTAGCTCTGGCGGTTCACGGCGCTTACCGGCGTCCCCGCGAGTTCGTCTACTGGACGGCGCTGACGATGCTCCTTTTCGCGCTGGGCAGCTGCCTGACGGGAGATCTTCTGATGTGGTCCCTTTCCGGCTACTTCGCCACGATCACCCGTGTTTCGTTCCTTCAGCTCCTCCCCTGGGTGGGACTTCCCCTCTACAAGTTGGTGGCCGGCGGACCGGATCCGGCGTTCGGCACAATGACCCTGACCCGCTTTACCGTGCTGCACATCATGGTTTGCGGCGGGGGCGGGTTCGCCCTGATGTTCCTCTGGAAGTGGTTTGACCTCCGTTCTCGCCCCCTTTCGGCCGAAAAAGGGTGTTGCCACAAGTGCGCCCTGGCGTGTGCCAAGACCGAAAAGCGCCCCTTCTGGGGTTGGGAAGCGCTCGGCGCGGCGTGCGTTTGCGCGCTCTTTTTGGCGGTTGTCCTGGTTCTTGTGTTTCAGCACTCCCTTACGCGCCGGCAGATCGCCGACCGCGCGCCGACCCTTCCGGCCGAGGCGTATCTGGGGGCCGAGCTGACCAGTCCCGCCGATCCGGGGGGCTCGTACGACGCCGCGCGACCCGAATGGTCGTTCCGCGCGCTCTACTACGAATCGAAACTCCCGATCTTCTCGAAGATCGGGATGATCTACGCCATTTTCGTCGTCCCCCCGATCATTCTGGGGTTCTTCTACCTCCTTCCGATCCTGGGACGGAACAAATTCCTTCACGCCCTGTGCGTTCTGGCGGTGGCGGCGCTCTTTGTCGTCTTCTGCGCCTTTACATACCTCTCGTATATGGACGACTACAAGAATCCGGATCACGCTCCGGCGTTTCTTGCCTCGAAAGCGGAAGCCGAGAAGCTCGCCGGCCGCGCGGTGGAACTATGCGCCGCGCCGGACGGTATTCCGCAGACCGGAGCGCTTTCACTCCTGAAAAAGGATCCGTTCATTCAGGGACCGAAACTTTTCGCCCAGCATTGCGCCAGCTGCCATCGGTTCGAGCCGTTCGGCGAACTGGCCGAGTTGGCCGACTACTCCCCGATCGAATGTTCCGAACCGACCGCGCCGAACCTCTACCGGAGCGTCTCGGCCGAGTGGATCGGCGGATATATGAACGTTGAGAAGCTCCTCTCCGACGACTATTTCGGCGCTACCACCAGTTTCGGCGAAAAGGGCTCGATGGTCACCTACATGAAGGGGCGCGTCCACGGGGGACAGACCGATAAAGCCGGGAACTTCATGCTGAACGACTCGAACGGGTTGATCAGCGCGGTGATCGCCGCCGACGCCTCACCGGCGCTCGATATTCTGACCGCGGCGTTTACCGAATTCGTCGAAAACGAAGACGCCGTCGCGGCGCTGGCCGAAGGGGACGTCGCGGCGCTGAAAGCTCTGATCGCCGAAAAGTGCGACGACCCGGAGGTTCTCGCCGAACTCGATCCCCCCCTCCCGGCTCCGGTGTTGGAAGCGCTCAAAGAGGTTCTGGCCGCGATGCCCGACGACGAAACGTATCAGGAGATCTTCGCCGACGAGGACAACATCGAAACGCTGACCGACGATCCCGAGACGTTCCTGACCGACGTCTACCTGGCTCAGTTAAACGGTAGCGACGAGCCGATTCCCGCCGACCAGACGCAGTACATCGATCGGATCCGCGAAGGAATCGTCGCCGCCTGCGGCGAGGTTGCCGCGATTCTGTATGACGAGTCGCAGCTCGAAACGCCGCGCACGGGGAGCGGGACCGACTACGACGGTCTGGCCGAAGGGGCGGTCGCCTCGATGGAATTCCTGGGGTGTATCGACTGCCATCCGTTCTACGGGCACGAGAAGAGCGACCACGCCTGCGATCTGCGCGGCTACATGTCGAAAGAGTGGCTCCGCGGGTTCATTGCCGACCCGACGGACGTTAAGTACTACGGAGCACATAACGACCGCATGCCGGCGTATCATCCCGCCGACGGCGACGCGCTGATGTCCGATGACGAAATCGCGATCCTTGCCGATTGGATGCACGGCGCGTGGTACCGCGCTCCCGAGGTGAAAAATAAAACCCTCCTGGGACGCGACAATGAAATCTTCCCCGGAGTAAAACTCCAAGAAGAAACCGTTCCCGCCGAGGCCGAAGCTTCGGCGGAGGAATCCCCGGAAAAGAACTAAATTTCGCGCATTGCCGGTCGCGGGGTTTCCCCTCGACCGGCAATGACTTTATGTTGGGGGGATTTCCCCGCATTTGAGCGGAGAGGTTGTTATCAGGCTCTCCGAATCGTTTAAAGACCTTTGTTTAAAAAGGAGTTTTTAATGGCCAAACAACCGAATCAAGAACCCGAAGCTCCGGCCCGCCCTACTCTGCAGGTTGACGATTCCTGTGCCGACGCCCGGTATGCCAACTTCTGCCGCGTGATCAGCACCCCCGAGGAACTGATCGTCGATTTCGGACTGAATCCTCAGCCGATGGGGGCTCCGACGTCTCCGGTTCAGATTTCCGATCGTATTGTGATTAACTTCTTCACGGCCAAACGCCTCCTTCACGCGCTGAACGTCTCGATTCAGCGGCATGAAGCGGTCTTCGGTCCTCTCGAACTCGACGTTCAGAAAAGGGTAAAGAACTAAACTATGCTCGGCAACTACATCATTTTGGCTCTTTTTATCGCGGTTCTCCTCGGAATCGCCTGTTGGGAAATGTTCCGCACGAAAACGACCGGCGACTTCCTCCTGGGGGGGAAGACGCTGGGGCCGTGGATTCTCGCCGTCTCGTACGGAACGACCTATTTCAGCGCCGTCGTCTTCATCGGGTTCGCCGGCCAGTTTGGCTGGTCCGCCGGTTTCGGCGGGGTCTGGGTCGGCCTGATGAACGCCCTGGTCGGCGGGACACTCGCCTGGCTCGTCCTGGGAAAGCGGACGCGCCGCATGACCCGCAACCTCAACACGATGACGATGCCCGAATTCTTTTCGGCGCGTTACGGCAGCACGAATATGCGCTGGCTGACCGCGTGCGTCATTTTTGTGTTCCTGATCCCCTATTCCGCCTCGGTCTTTGCCGGACTCGGCTATCTCTTCAAACAGGTCTTTCACCTGACGATGCCCCAGGTCCTCACCCTCATCTGCGTGGTGACCGGTCTATATGTCTTTCTGGGGGGATATAAGGCCGCGGCGCGGATCGACTTCTTTCAGGGGGTCATCATGTTCTTCGGGACGCTTCTGATGGTCTACTTCGTCCTGAAGCATTTCGGCGGTCTTCAGACGGCGGTTGACAGCGCGAAAACGGCGTTTGCCGATCATTGCGCCGCCGCCTCGCAGGAAGGAGCCGGTGAATTTAACTCCGTAAAGCCGATTCCGGGCTTCATCCTCTGGTCGGTCGTCTTTATGACATCGGTCGGCGCCTGGGGGCTCCCTCAGATGGTTCATAAGTATTACGCCATCAAAGACGAGTCGCAGATCTTCCGCGGCGCGGTGATTACGACGATCTTCGCCCTGGTGATCGGGGGGAGCGCCTATTTCTGCGGCGCGTTCTCTCACCTTCTTCCGGCCGATCTTCTGGTCGAAAAGATGGGGGGTAAATTCGACTCGAACGCCCTGGTGCCGATCATGCTGATCGAATCGCTCCCGCCGACGCTGATGCTGATCATCCTCCTTCTGGTCCTTTCGGCTTCGATGTCGACCCTGTCGTCGCTGGTGCTGGTTTCGTCGTCGGCGGTCAGTATCGACCTGTACAGAGGGTTTCTGGCGAAAGGGAAATCGGAAAAGCATTACCTCTGGGTAATGCGTTTTCTGAGTACGGCGTTTATCATC
>JAGCAH010000253.1 GCA_017652805.1 Thermoguttaceae bacterium
ACCGTTGCCGATCCCGACGGCTGGGACGAGGACGACGAGGTTCTTTCGCTCCGCGAGGCGATCGACCGCGCCGACGAGGGAGACATCATTCTTTTTGCCCCGACGGTGGCGGGCGGCACGATCACGCTCAACGGATCGGAACTTGAGCTGTCCAAAGGGCTCACGATCGACGCGTCCGGCATTGGCGGGATCACGATCAGCGGGAACGGCCTGAGCCGTGTTTTCTACGTTGACGGAGAATCCCAGAGCGCACCTGTCGAGCTGGTTGGTCTTACGGTTACCGGCGGTGCGGGCGTCGAGGCCGGCGGGGGGATCTACAGCAGCGGCGACCTGATTCTGACCGATGTGACGGTTTCGGGCAACTCTGCGGCCGACGGGGGCGGGATTTACAGTTCCGGTTCGCTGACGCTTGTCGGCACGGCGGTCAGCGGGAACACGTCGGGCGTCAGCGGCGGTGGGATTTACAGCACCGGCACTCTGTCCGTTGCCGATTCGACGGTCACGGGGAACACGGCGAGTGCCGACGGGGGCGGGATTTACAGCGCCGGCAGTCTCACTCTTTCCGATACAGCCGTAACGGGGAACAAGGCGACCGGCATCGGCGGCGGTATTTACAATGCGGAGGGCGTACTGGCGTTGATTAATGTCACGGTTGCGAAGAACAGCGCGGGCACCGGGGGCGGCGTTTACAACAGCGGCACATCGTCCTTCTACAATTCGATTATTGCCCTGAATACCGCGACAAACGGCGCCGACATTGCCCAGTCGCTTGGCATTCTTAACGCTTACAATACTCTTTCCTCCTTTACGAATTGGACCGAATCGGAGAACACGCTCAAATACAACTCCAAACTTCCTCTCTTTACGAACGCGTCTAAGGGCGACTTCACCCTTGCCGCGGGTTCTCAGGCGTTTAACGCGGGTGATAATCACTATGTGATTTCCGCGACCGATCTTTCGGGCAAGGTCCGGATCATCAGCGGGGTGGTTGATCTCGGCGCCTACGAATCGACGCCGGTTTGGGTGGTGAACACCAATGAAGATCCGGAAACGTGGAGCGTAACGGACGATGAACTTTCTCTTCGCGAGGCACTCAGTCTTGCCGGTGAAGGCGATCTGATAACGTTCGATTCCTCGCTGGCGGGAGAGAAGATTGCGCTGAACGGCACACAGCTTCAGATTGCCAGGGGACTTACGATCGACGCGTCGGCGATCGGCGGTCTTACGATCGACGCGATTCAGGAGAGCCGCGTTTTCTACGTGAACGGCGGCACGTCGGTTATTCCGGTCGAGCTGATTGGCCTGACGGTCACCGGCGGCAAGGTGAGCGGTGCGGGAGCCGGAATTTACAGTTACAAGTACAGTGACCTGATTCTGACCGATGTAACGGTCACGGGGAACACTACGGTTGGAAACTATTACGGCGGCGGGATCTACAGTTCTGGTGTGCTGACCCTGAATGACAGTGTTGTTTCCAACAACGTCTCCGGCGGCAACGGCGGCGGGATTTACAGTAACGGGACGCTGAACGTTTTCGGGACGGTGATTTCCCAGAATACCACGTCTTCCCAATACGGCGGCGGTATTTGCAGCGACGGGGCGCTGACGATAACCGATTCGGTGATATCGGGGAACACAGTGACAGGTTCTTATAGTCACGGCGGCGGCATTAACACCGGCTGGTATGGCAGGGTGACGATCACTGATACGTTGATTGAGAAGAACTCCCAGACTGCTAATAATGATAGTGCCAGTTATGGCGGAGGAGGGATTTATGGCAGTTCCGGGATTCTGGATCTTACCAACGTGAGTATTATAAGTAATACATCTCAGGAATATGGCGGTGGGATTTGGAGTTCGTGTGCGCTGTCTCTTACCGACTGCACGATCGCTCAGAATGATACGTATGATAACGGCGGCGGCATCTATGTCAGCGGCGGCACGCTGCTGTTGAGGAATACCGATATTACGTCAAACCACACCAGTTACGGTTCCGGCGGCGGCGTTTTTGCCAACGGCGGAACGCTGAAGCTGTCGGATTCGGTGATTTCGCTGAACAGGACGAGCGGTAATGGCGGCGGCGTTTTCAACGCCGCGACGATGACGCTTACGGGGATGACCATTACGGGGAATGTGGCCAGCGGCCATTCCGGCGGTCTTTACAATAAAGGCACGCTGACGGCAACCGACGTTGTTATCGAGGATAATACGGCGGGCAGCAACGGCGGCGGTATCGCTAATGACGGGACCCTGACCCTGACCAATGCTCTTATTGCCGGGAACTATGCCCGCGGCAACGGCGGCGGTGTTGCCAACTACAACGGTCCTCTGACGGCGACGAACGTCACGATCACGGGGAACACCAGCTACGGCACCGGCGGCGGCGTTTACAACAACGACAAGGATTTCACCGTTTACAACTCGATCATCTTGTTTAACTCGGCGTTTACCGCGGGTGACGATATCGGCAACGCCTCCGGCACAACCAAAGCCTACAACAC
>JAGCAH010000030.1 GCA_017652805.1 Thermoguttaceae bacterium
ATCGCCGAACGCCTTCTCGTCCTGAAAATGGGAGATGACGTCCGAAAGGAAGATCACCGTCGGCGGCGCGCCTTCTAGGATTTTCTGGTCCGGAATCCACTTCTCGATCCGTTTGGTCTCCTCTTTCGAGGGAGCCTTTCCGGCGGCGGAAGAACCGCTCTCGAGAGCCTCGTGCGAACCTCCGTCAGATTCCGCGGTTTCGCCCCCGGCGGACAAAGCGGTGTCGTTCTCGCCGGAGGGCGCGGCGGCCGGTGATTCATCGGCCCGAAAAACAGAAGAGCCGAAGGGGAAGTTACCCGCGAGAAGAGTGCAGAACAGTAACGCGCAAATCGCGCCCGCCAAACCGATTTTCTTAGGCAAGATTGACTCTCCCAACTACTGGGGGGAACAAAGGGTAAGAAATAATTCTTACCAACCCTATTTTCCGATTTCGGGTCTGTTTGTCAACCCACCGCGCCGCCGTATGATCTCCGAATGAAGGGAAAAAAGCGGAGCGGACAAGGGAAAAAACAGTGTTCATTCCTGAAAAAATATCCTTTGGTCTTATCGTCATTTCGCAGCGCAGAAGACTTCGGCAATATTCTGAAGATGCTCCCAGATCCGCCGATAAAGCGTCAGCTGCGAATTAACCGCAACAATCAGGAGCTGATCATAGTGTTCCTGTTCCACCTCCGTCATAAAGACGCTTCGAAGATCTTTAACCTCGGCCGTCAGTCTCCGACACGTCGAATAGACCTGCTCCAAAAAATACCGCGCTTTCACTCGGTTGCCGTAGGCGCGGTTAATCTCCCTGAACAGAACCAACGTCTCCTGATCAAGGCGTTGAAATCGTTTTTTGACGAAGGCCGGCATTTCGACACGGTCGTTTTTCAGTTTCAGATCCGATTTGAGGAGCGAGATGAAACAATCGCTCACCGACTCAATCTCATCGGCGATACGGATCTGCTGCCGCGCCTCCTGAGCCGAATCGGCCGTCGGGTTCATCGAAAAGACCTTCGAACAGAAGCGGATAATTTCGTCCTGAACGCGGTCGAGCGCCTCCTCTTCGCGAAACGACTGCTGTATCCCCTTCTCGTTGTCGAGCGCCCCCTGCACCTGTCGAAAGACCGCCTCGCCCAAATCGCAGCATCGCTGCCCCATCTGCTCGACGATGAGGCGCGATTTCAAAACTGCAATCAGACTCGATTCGATAAAACGCGGGTCGAGTCCCGTTACCGAGGACTGACCGGTGTTTTCCCGCTCGGGAATGACGCGTATCAGGAATCGGGCAAGAATTTTGGTAAAGGGGAGAAAGAGCAGCGCGTTGGTAATGTTAAAGAGAGAATGAGCCAGTGGGATTCCGAACGGAATCAGCTGGAGTTTCAACACGTGCGCCGTCTGTTCGACCAACGGAATGAAAACAGGACGGAAGATTGAAAGAATCCAGCAGACACCCAAGACATTAAAGATAGCATGAAACGCCGCAGCCCGTTTGGCGCTGGTCGACGAGCCGATCGACGCAATCAGCGCGGTTGAGGTCGTCCCGATATTTTCCCCTAAGATGAATGCCACGGCAGTTGAAAAATCGTCGATCGCGCCAATCATCGACAGCGACATCACAATACCGATGGCGGCGGCCGAAGACTGAATCAGAGCAGTCAGCATACACCCGACCAGAACACACTTAAGAACTCCCAAAAACGAGTCGGCTGAAAACGTCTGAAGAAACGCCGAAAACTCGGGGAGCTCCTTCATAGAAAGGAAGCCCTGTCCCATCAGCTTCAGACCGAAAAAGAGAAGTCCCAACCCCATCAACGCCGTCGCGACATTCTTCACCCGCTCTCTTTTGGAGAAAAGAAGGAAGAAAGCGCTGATCCCCGTCAGCGGGAGCGAATACGCCGAAATATTGAGCGTCAGAATCCAGCTTGTTATCGTCGTGCCGATATTCGCCCCCAGAATAACCCCGACTGCCTGCGAAAGGGAAATGATCTGACTGTTGACAAAGCCGATCGTCATCACGGTTGTCACCGAACTCGACTGCAAAAGAACCGTAATGAAAATCCCGGTCGCAAACGCGAAAACGCGATGATCGGTGAACAACGCGATCATGCGGCGGAGGGACGGACCGGCAAGACGCTGGGTCCCCTCCGAAAGGTATTTCATCCCGTAGATGAAGATTCCGATTCCGGCAATAACGGTCAGCCCCATCATCCAGAACTTCGGTCTCCAGACCTCAACGCTGAAACTGTCGTAAACCTGCCGACCCTCATAGTCGAACTCAAGCATAATGCTTGTCGTGTCGGCACGGGTTCCGTTCCAGAGGAGGCGGAGCTCTTCCCCGTCGATCACAGGGGTCACCACATCGGCTTTGGTGTTCTGAACAACACGAATCTGAACCCGATCCGGGTCAATCGGTTCTTCCCGGCTGAACGCGTCTTCATCTTGAAAATGAGCAATCACTTCAGAGAGGGAAATCACCGTGGGAGGGGCGCCCTCCAAAATCTTCTGATCCGGAATCCACTTCTCGATTCGTATGATCTTCTCTTGAGATTCCTCGTCCAAAGGAGTTTGAACGCGTTCGCTCGGATCGGCTGCCGCCGGATCATCGGCCAAAAGAGGAGGAAAGCGGGACGGGATCATTCCCGCGGCAAGAAGAAAAATCAGTAATGCGCAAAACGCGCCCGCCAAACTGATTTTTTTAGGCAAGCCTGACTCTCCCGACTATAGGGGGGAAACAAAAGGCAAGAAAAAATCTTACCTGCCCCATTATCCGATTTCGGGTCTGTTTGTCAACCCCCGCGCGCCCGGGCGAGGAGGGGAAATGCAAGTCGGGGAAGGTAAAGAGGGCGTCCGATTCGGTAAAAATTTCTCCCCCGTCGACATTTCGACGAAGAAAAAAAACGAAAAAAGGCGCGGGGTAGTCATCCCCGCGCCGCGAATGATTCCGCCCGCGCCCGAACCGACTCAGCGGTCCGCCTCGGGCGTATAGGGAGCGAGTTTCTTTTCGGCGTAGATCGGCGCGAAGCGGGTCATTCGCTGAATTCCGTTTTCCATCGGAAGCGTAAGCATCTCCTGACCGATCAGCGGCTTGGCATACCGCAGGAAATCGTCGGTCACGTCGTTCCCTTCGGGAGTGATCCACGCCTTCGGGAAGGTTCGTTCACTGTTGGCGACTTCTTTGAGCGGAACTTTGTCATACCGAACGTTGTACACGGCGCCAGGCTCGCGGAGGATCGTCGACATGTAACCGGACTGATCGGTCGCCGCCAGCTCGACCGCCTTCTGCCCGAGCGCGTACGCCTCGTCCAGATCGACGATCGACGCGTACGCCATCGAATGGCGCTGGTCCGTACCCGCCACGTTGCAGCGCGCCGCTCCCTTGGCAGCGAGGCCTTTCCCGTTCAGGTAATTGACGATCGTCTGCGCCACGGTTATCTTGCTCGCTCCGAAATGCGTATGTCCGAACGAGTCTTTCACCGCTCCGACGTCGCCGACGTTAAACCCTTCGCTGACAACGACCACCGCGCGCCCCGCCTCTTTGACTTTGGCGTTCACCTGATCGGCGAGCTCTTCAAGCGAGACGGGCGACTCGGCCATGTAGATCAGAAGGGGCATTTCGCGGTTCGGATCGGCCAGACGCGCCGCCGCCGGAATGAACCCGATTTTCCGCCCCATCGCCTGCAGAACAAGAACCGGGTCGGCGGGCGACGAACCGTTGTTCTCCTGGTCGGCATACTGCACGGTATGCGCCCAGTATTTCGCGGTCGAGCCGTAACCGGGAGTGTGATCGACCAGTTTAAACTCGGAATCCCCGACGTCGTTGTCGATCGTCTTCGGAACGCCGACCGCGCGCAGTTCAAGCCCTTCGGCCTTCGCCAGTTCGGCGATCTTGTGCGCGGTATCCATCGAGTCGTTTCCGCCGTTATAGAGGAAATAGCCGACGTGGTGCGCTTTAAAGACATCGATCACGCGCCGAAAATCTTCTTTCTGATGCGACTTGAGCTTGTAGCGGCACGTCCCGATCGATCCGGCGACCGGTGTATAGCGCAACAGAGCGATTTCTTCTTCCGACTGAACCGAAAGGTCGAGGAGCTCCTCCTTCAAAACCCCTTCGATCCCGTGACAGGCGCCGTAGACTTTTCCGATCGCGCCGAACGAACGGGCCGCGTCGATCACGCCGCGCAGACTTGAATTGATCACGCAGGTCGGTCCGCCGCTCTGCGCGATAACCAGATTCTCGGCCATCGTTAAGATTCCTTTGTGTTAAGCTGTGAATCATTCCCCCTTTTCAACCGGTATATTCTACCTGTTTTCCTCTGTTTTTCAAGTTCGTCCCTCCATTCGGTAAAACTTTTCCCGCTTCTTCTCGACATTATTTCCGCGTCCATTTATACTGGAAGCGTCGGCGTCAAAAACCTCTCCGGACGGTTTTCCTTTCGGTTTTCAACCGGAATGACCGAAAATACCTATAATGCCAATGATCACCGTAAATTCGGAGTCTATCAGATGGGAATTCGCTGCTACTGCCCTCATGGACATAAACTGAACGTCAAAGCCGAACAGGCGGGAAAGATCGGGATCTGCCCCAAATGCCGGGTTCGATTCCAGATTCCGCTCGAAAGTACGCGCCAGTCCCATTCGAAGAAATCCAAAGACGCTCCTTCCCCCGCCCCGTCTGCGTCGGCACAAGGAGCCGCCCCCCGCGTTCCGTCCTCACCGGCGTCGGCCGACGCCGCCGTTTGGTACATCCTGGGAGGGGACGGCCGCCAATACGGTCCGGTCAAACGGAGTGTGATCGGAGAGTGGATCGCCGAACACCGCGTCGTTGCCGGAACGATCGTCTGGACCGACGGCACGCCGCAAAAAGAGGCACGCGAGGTCTTCCCCGAACTGCTGACCACCGTCCCGTCCCCCGCCGTGCCGGCCGACGCCGCCGTTCCGACCGATGAGCTCGACGCCCTTCGCCGCGCCGCGCGCGACTCGCAAAAGAACGCGCTTCAGAAACGGGCCGGACTGAACCGGAAGAAGAAATCCCGCCGCGATCTTTTCATCGTTATCGCCCTGTCGGTCGTCATCCTCATTCTTCTGGGAATTCTGATCTTGCTGTTAATCGGCGGCTCCGAGGAGCCGGAATCCGTCCAACCCACCGTCGAACGGCCCGCCGCCTCGGCTCCCGCCGAACCGCCGGCCTCCGAATAAATCTTCAAACCATTCGAACCCAAAACGCCGCACGGCCCGGAGAGGAATTCCCCCTCCGGGCCGTGCGGCTGTTCGACGTCAGCGCCTATTAGTACATCCCCGGATTCGGAGCCGGCGCAGCCGGTTCCTCTTTCGGAATATCAGCGACGATCGCGTCGCTGGTCAGGAGCATCGCGGCGACGCTCGCGGCGTTCTGAAGCGTGGTACGGGCGACCTTCGTCGGGTCGATCACGCCCGCCTTGACAAGGTCTTCATAGGTGTCGGTCAGGGCGTTGTATCCGAAGTTTCCTTTCCCTTCCGAAACCTTTTCGGCGACGATACCGCCGTCCTTACCGGCGTTGGCGGCAATCTGGGTCAGCGGGGCGCGGCAGGCGCGCAGAATGATATCGTAACCGGCTTTCTCGTCGGCGGCCATATCTTCGGCCGGCTTGACATTGAGCGATGCGCGAAGGAGCGCCACGCCGCCGCCGGGAAGAACCCCTTCCTCGACCGCCGCGCGGGTCGCATGAAGCGCGTCGTCGACGCGCGCCTTGATCTGCTTCACTTCGGCTTCGGTCGCGGCGCCGACGTTGATCTTCGCCACGCCTCCGGACAGTTTCGCCAGGCGCTCTTCCATCTTTTCTTTGTCGTAGTCGCTCGTCGAGACTTCAATCTCACGCCGCAGCTGAGCAATACGCGCTTTGATCTCGTCGCTCTTGCCGCCCCCTTCGACGATGGTGGTCGTGTCCTTGTTGATCACGATTCGTTTGGCGGTCCCCAGTTCGTTGAGCTGGAGCGATTCGAGCTGGCGACCGAGGCTCTCGAAGAGGACTTCGCCGCCGGTCAGGATACCGATATCTTCGAGCATCGCCTTGCGGCGGTCGCCGTAACCGGGCGCCTTGACCGCGCAGACCTTCATCGTGCCGCGCAGACGGTTGATCACCAGGGTCGTGAGCGCTTCGCCGTCGATATCTTCGGCGACAATCAGAAGCGGACGGCCGGCGTTGACCACGGCTTCCAGAATCGGGATCAGCTCTTTGATGTTCGAGAGCTTCTTTTCGTAAAGAAGAACGTAGGCGTTCTCCAACACGCATTCCATCTTCTGGGGGTCGGTCACAAAATAGGGGGACAGATAACCGCGGTCGAACTGCATCCCCTCGACCCATTCGACTTCAGTCTTGAGGCTCTTCCCTTCGTCGACGGTAATGACGCCGTCTTTGCCGACCTTTTCCATCGCGTCGGCCAGAAGATCGCCGATCTCTTTATCGTTGTTCGCCGAAATCGCGCCGACCTGAGCGATGTCCGCCTTCCCCTTGATCGGGGTCGACATCTTGGCAAGCTGAGCCGTCACGTCGGCGACCGCGGTATCGATCCCGTTCTTAAGGTGAAGCGGATTGATCCCAGCGACGACGGCTTTCATCCCTTCGTCGAAAATCGCCTCGGCGAGAATCGTCGCAGTGGTCGTTCCGTCCCCGACGATATCGCTTGTCTTCGAGGCGGCCTCACGAACCATCTTGGCGCCCATGTTTTCATAGGTATCTTCCAGGTCAACCTCTTTGGCGACCGTAACGCCATCTTTCGTCACCAGGGGGGAGCCGAAGCTCTTCTGAATGATGACATTACGCCCCCGCGGACCGAGCGTGACTTTGACCGCCTTGGCCAGTTTCGACACGCCCTTTTTCAACGCTTCGCGGGCATCTTGATCGAACGCAATCATTTTAGCCATAACTGTTTACACTCCTCACATTTCTACTGAATATCTCGTTGATTTGGTTTCGCTTATTTGATCACGGCAAGGATGTCGGACTCGCGCATCAGAAGGTACTCGTCGTCGCCGAACTTGAATTCTTCCCCGGCATAGGAGAGGAAAAGAACGCGATCCCCCTCTTTGACCGTGAACGAGCTACGCGTCCCGTCGTCGAGAAGACGGCCGTCTCCCAAGCTGACAACCACGCCGCGCGCGGGTTTATCCTTCGCCGAATCGGGGAGGAAAATCCCTCCGGCGGTCTTCTCTTCAGATTCGTCGCGGCGAACCACCACGCGGTCGCCCAAAGGCTGAAGTTTCATTCCACAAGAACATCCACAAGCCGTATCCGACTTTTTTTTCGCCATCTGATCAACTCCTCAAACTAAACGTTTCTCACTTGCGGCCGGATGACAGTTTTGTCCCGACCGAACCGTATCAACTCTACCTGTTGCAAAATTCGTGCCAAAGCGGCCCGCCCGCCCCCGTGAAAAGGGATGAGCCTTATTTTACGGGCTCATTATATCCGATTCCGAAAAAAGAGGAAGGGAATCGGGATTGTCAAAATGGCAGTCTCCCCTGTTAAAGGGAGGCGAATCATAAAATTTTTCCCCGAATCGTCCGATAGAAAAAAGGGGCGGCCTCCCGCGCGGGGGGCCGCTTTTTCATCCCTTAGCCTTCAGATTCCCCGATTCCGATGAGCACTCCCACCGCCTCCGCCGAACATCTCGGATTCCTCTCCGTCTCGGAAACCTCGTCTCAGGGGTTCCTGGGGGGGCTTCTGATCCTGAACCGGAGCGGGCATCCGATTGAATTTCACTGTACCGTCCCGGTTCACGCCAATCGGGCGCAGGAGATTCTCTACGGCGAGACGCTCGGCTCGTTCCTCTGCGCGCAGCAGATCGCCCCTTCCCTCTACAAACATAAAAAGACTCCCGTCGCCGCGGTGATCACCGACGCTCCCCTTCTCCTTTCGTTCGCTCAGACCCTCGACGTGCCGCTGCTTCTCCTTCTCGATCCGATGCCGGCGGGGATCCGAACCGCTCTTCCGGGAACGATTTCCCCCCGGCTCGATGAAATCTGCGCCATCGGACGAACCGACCCGGCAGGGTGGCAGGAGGCCGAAGACGAGGGGATCCGCTATATGCTCCGCGCCGACGAGTCAAAATCGCGCGCCGCGCAAATCCTCCGTCCTTTCCGAAAGCTGATCGATCTGACCGAACCGTTCGACCGAATCTACCTGGCGATCAAAGAGTCGCAGAAAGGCGCGTAATGAGCGCATCCTCAGCCGGTGAGCCCGTTTCGATCTTCACCTGGAACCGCGCCGCCGCGCCCCCGCAGGTCGTTACGCCGCTGGGAGATAATTTCGACGAGATGCCGCCGGTGGCGGTCCGTTCGATCCATCATCCCGAAAAGGAAACCGAAAAGAGAACGATCCGTTCGATCCGAATGGAGTCTCCGCACGAAGTCACGGTTCGTGAATTCTTTTTCTCCCCCCAGCCTTCCCGCGCCGAACCGGGCAAGCGGACTTCAAAACCAAGCGCGCCCCACGGCGCCCCGGCGGCGGAATCGGATCGACCGGAATTTGAGCATCTCGAAAAGGTCACCCGCCTGAAAGTCCCGGCCGACGCAATCAAAATCGAGGACCGTCTTCACTACATTCTCGCCCCTCCCCTCGAAACCCTCTTAAAGAGCGAGTCGCTCGAACTCCCCTTCGCGCCGTTCGCCTATCAGAAGCAGGGAATTTCATTTCTATACAGCTCCCACTTCGCCATTCTCGCCGACCAAATGGGTCTGGGCAAGACGATGCAGGCGATCGTTACGGTTCGGCTCCTTCTCAAAAGCGGCGAATGCCGGCGGGTTCTCCTGGTCTGTCCCAAGCCGCTCGTGCCGAACTGGAAACGGGAACTCGCCCTCTGGGCGCCGGAGATCGGGGTCGAGGTGATTGAGGGAAAATCGTCGCGCCGCAAGTGGCTCTGGGAACTTTCCGACGTTCCGGTTCGGATCGCCAACTACGAGCTCCTCCAACGGGACCGCGAGTTTTTCGATACCCCCGAGTTTCGGAAAGAACGCTGTTTCGATCTGGTCATTCTCGACGAGTCGCAGCGAATCAAGAACCGGCACAGCACCACGTTCGAGGCCGCTGCGGCCATCCCCCGCGTTCGGAACTGGGCGCTGACCGGCACTCCAATCGAAAATTCCTCCGAAGACCTGGTCAGTATTTTCGAATTCCTCTCTCCCGGCTACCTCAAGAGCGGTCTGACGCCGAGCCATATGCGCGACATCGTCGGTGAACATATCCTCCGTCGGCAGAAGAAAGACGTGTTAAAAGATCTCCCCCCGATCCTGATTCGCGACGCGCTGATCGACCTGGACGGGGAACAGGGAGAAAGTTACCGCGTCGCCGCCGAAGAGGGGGAGATTCGTTTGAACCAGCTCGGCGACTCGATCACGATGACCCATGCGTTTGAACTGGTGCTCCGGCTCAAACAGATCTGCAACTTCGATCCGGTCACCGGTGAGAGCGCCAAATTCGAACGTCTCGCCGCCGACATCGACGAAGTCGCGCAGAACGGGCAGAAGGCGATCGTCTTCAGTCAATGGGTCGCCACGATCGACCGGCTTCGCGGACTCCTGAAAGAATACCGCCCGGCGGAGTACCACGGAAAGATCCCGACCGCGAGGCGGGAAGAGGAAATCCGCCGCTTTCGCGACGATCCCGACTGCAGCGTCATCTTGATGAGTTACGGCGCCGGGAGCGTCGGTCTGAACCTCCAATTCGCCGAGTATGTCTTCCTGTTCGACCGCTGGTGGAACCCGGCGGTCGAAGATCAGGCAATCAACCGTGCGCACCGGATCGGCGCCGCCGGGCCTGTCACCGTGACCCGCTTCCTCTGTCTGAACACGATTGAAGAGAAGATTGATAAAATCCTCGAAGAGAAACGCCTGCTGGCCGAAACCGTCCTTTCGGGAGCGCGCGGGATTGAGCCTTCGCTCGGCCTGACCCAGGAAGACATCTTCGGGCTTTTCAACATCAAGGTCGCAAAACGAAAGCCGTAGGCCTCAGGCGGCGCTCGGGCGGGCGTCAGGAAAGAAAACCTTGTCCGCATCAAGATCCGCAGGGAGCCCGTTGACCACGGTATACAAATACTCTGCGCGGCAATTGATGTATTCGGTTTTCATTTGACAAAGAACCCTTCGCAACCCGGTCCGTTGATCCGCGTTTTTTCGAGCGTTCTTTTCTTTCTCAGCGGGTTTTGCATTAAAAGAAAGGTTCCGCCCTCTGAAATGAAACGCGTTTATCATTTCAGACGGGGTAGATTGTATGTCAGTTTCGATTGTCATCAAGAGGGAGAAACCAATAATACAACGAAAATTCAAGCAAATTATCGACGAACGCCGTGAAGAAAGAATTTGCAAAAGCGTCGGACGCTTATCATAAAAGCGCTTTTCGCTGGACGAGCGTCATCCGAGCGTCTCTTTCGTTTTGACGGCTCTTCACCGGACAGACGTTAAATCCTTTCGGGCGTTCGGGAACCGATTCCCCGGTCTGATTCGGGAAAAAGCTCCCGGTCTTTTCAAGATCAGAACCGCCGATCGAAAGAAACACGGCGGCGTAAAGTGCGAACAGACTCTAATCTTCGTACCCGATGAGATACTGGCTGACATTCGGCATCTTGAGCTTCTTGATCGCCTTGTTTTCAATCTGACGAACCCGCTCGCGCGAGACCTGAAAGATCTTCCCGACGTCTTCGAGGGTATACTGATGACCGTCCCCCACGCCATACCGGAGACGGATCACTTCCCGTTCGCGGTACCCGAGTTTTCGCAGCGCCTCGTTGATCCGGTGGCGGCGGTCGTTGAATTCTGCGCTGTCGACCGGATTTTCGGCGTTCGTGTCGGGGAACAGATCGCCGCAGGTGCTGTCCTCATTGTTGCCGACCGGACGGTCGAAGCTGATGGTGGGATGGTCGACCTGCTCAATCTGGCGGACTTCGTCGACCGACATCCCGACGGCAAGCGCGGTCTCTTCGACCGTCGGCTGTCGGCCGGTCTTCTGCTGTAAATCGGATTTCACCCGGCGAACCTTGGCGGTCGTTTCGGCCATGTGAACCGGAACGCGGACCGTTCGGCTCTGGTCGGAGAGCGCGCGCGAAATCGCCTGACGGATCCACCAGGTGGCGTAGGTACAGAACTTGTTCCCGCGGCGGTATTCGAACTTTTCGACCGCGCGCATCAGGCCGCCGTTCCCTTCCTGAATCAGGTCCAAAAAGGGAAGTCCGCGGTGTCGGTACTTCTTCGCGATTGAGACAACCAGGCGCAGATTTCCCTCGGAGAGATGTCTTTTCGCCTCGCAATACTCGTCATAGGAGCGCGAAAGAGTACGCACACGATGACGCAGACTCACGGGCGTCTCGCGGGTGAGACGGAGAATATTCCGAAATTCCAGAAGAAGATCGGCGCGTTTCCTTTCGGGAAGGGAACCCCGTTCTCCACCGAAGAGGAGCGTGTGAAGCTCGTCGATCCGGCAGCTGAAAGATTTCAGCGTTTCGGCCATCTCTTCGATCAGTTTCATCTGAAGACCGAGTTCGTCGATCAGACGCGCGCCGCGTCGGCTCCGCCGCACAAAATCGTCCCACGCCCGCTTTTTTTCCTCCGCTCCGTGTCGGCGGCTGGTCGCGATTTGATAATCGCGTTTGTTCTCGCCGAGGATTTTGTCAAGGGTCGAGATATTCGCCAGAAGACGCATCCGCGCGTCCTCTTTGGAACACCCCCAGTCGCTCACCCTGACGACTTTGTCGGACAACTTTTCTTCCGAGGCCACGCGGCGAAGAAGGTTCGTAAAATTGTTCAGGACGTAGCCCGACTCCAGCGTCACGAGACGGAACTTCCGACGAGACTGGTCGATCCGCCGGCTGTGCCGGATTTCCTCTTCGCGCGCCAGGAGGGGAATCGCCCCGATCTGAGCCAGATAGACCTTAACGGGATCGCCGTCCGCCGGGGCGGACGAATCATCTTCGGCCGCGATCAATTCGAGCGAGGCAGCGTCGTCAGCAAGCAGAGCGTCCCCGCCCGCCGCGTCCCCCTCTTCGTTTTCCGAATCATAGGGGAGCGGACCATCGGAGATACCGCGATCCTCGTCGCCGTATCCGAAGCGGTCGTCTTCTTCCTGATAATACTCAGAGCTCACCAAAGCTGTCTTCTCAACTTCCTTACAAACCGAAACGGATCAGAGTCCCTCTCGACTAAAGGGAAGGCTGATCCGGTCAGAATATTACTGCTTATCTTATCGCGATTCGCCGGAATTGGCAACATCACCCGCCGTTCCTTTTTGTGGAAATCCTCTCTCACAAATCAGAACCCGCCGAAAAAGTTTTAGAAGAAAAATAGAAGGGCGAAAAACCGCGGAGGGACCGATCCGGGGTCGTCCGCTCGGCCGACCCCTTCGGTAAAAACTCAGTCGATAAAGCCGACAAGCCTCTGGCTCCGCATCGGCTGCTGGAGCTTTTTGAGCGCTTTCGCCTCAATCTGACGAATGCGCTCGCGCGTGACGCGGAAGATGTGGCCAACCTCTTCGAGTGTGTAGCTGTAGCCGTCCCCCAAACCGTAACGCAGACGGATAATCTCGCGCTCGCGATAACCAAGCGATTTGAGGGCACCCTGGATCTCGCGCCGGAGCGCTTCCTGGGAAGCGCCGAGCGCCGGGGACTCGGCGGCACCGTCGGGGAGCAGATCGCCGAAATGGCTGTCTTCGCTGTTACCGACCGGCCGGTCAAGACTGATCGGATAGCGGTTCATCGCCTCAATGCGGCGGACCTCGTCGGCCGACATGTCGGCGTCGCGGGCAACCTCTTCGAGCGTCGGCTCGCGGCCGGTCCGCTGGGTCAGCTCGCGTTTGACGTTCCGGGTTTTGGTCAGCGTCTCGACCATGTGAACCGGAATACGGATCGTCCGGCTCTGATCGGCGACCGCGCGCGAAATCGCCTGACGAATCCACCAGGTGGCGTAGGTGCAGAACTTGAACCCGCGGCGGTATTCGAATTTGTCGACCGCGCGCATCAGGCCCGCGTTCCCTTCCTGAATCAGGTCGAGGAAACTCAGGCCGCGGTTGCGGTACTTCTTTGCGATCGAAACGACCAGACGCAAATTCCCTTCGGAAAGCCCCTGTTTCGCTTCCTGATACTTTTCAAAAATCGAGCGTAGGGAACGGACGCGGTTACGCAGACTCGTCGGAGACTCCTGAGTGGTACGGAGAATGTTCCGGAACTCTTCGGCCCAATGCGCCCGTTCATGAAGAGGACGGCCGGCGGCTTTATGCTCGGCGATCCAGTTCTGGAGTTCGTCGACACGCGCACTGAACTTTTCGAGCGTCTCGATCATCCCCTCAATCCGCTGCGTACGAAGGCCGAGCTCCTCGACCAGACGGACGCCGCGGCGGCGGCGGACACCGAGATTGTGCCATGCCTGAACGCGTTCTTTCTTCGAACGGCGTCGGCTGGTGGCGACGCGGTAGTCGCGCTGGTTCTGACGAAGGATCGCGTCGAGCGTCATCAGGTTGCTTCGGAAGCGAGCCTGGATCTGACGCTTTTCAAAATCGCCGTCGCTGACCTGAATGTTGCGGTCAAAAGGAAGTTCCCCGGACGCGATCCGATGAAGGATCTGCGTAGCCGTTCTCAACACGTAGTCGCATTCGAGCAACTTGGTGCGAAACTTACGGCGCATCCGTTCGATCTGCTTGGCAAGCATGACCTCGCGCTGACGCGTCAGAAGAGGGATCTCCCCCATTTGGGTCAGATACATACGGACCGGATCGAAAGACTCGCCGGAACCGGTGTCAAGATCGGAATATTCATAACTGCCGTCATCTTCTTCGGCGGCAACACTTTCGATCTCGTCGTTTTCTTCGTCATCGTCGTCGTCGATGCCCAAAGAAACGCCGTCAATCAGGTCTTCGCTGTCATCGTCGCGAAACCCGTAATCGTCGTCTTGTTCCTGAAATGAATCAGAATCGAACAAAGTCAATACCTCCACTGTTTACAGAGTAAACATAACCTATTCGGCTGTGATCTTACGCCGACCCCCGCCGCCGGACCGGACAGTAACAGCCGAGGCTCCCTCTAACTATTATTATCCGAAGCAAGGCTATTGTCAAAGAAAATCGGCCCGATTGTAACGATTGTACCGATTTTGACGGAAAAAACAACAACCTTGCGGAGTTTCCCCCGAAAAAACTGAAGATTCTGTCTTTTCGCATCTTGACAGAACAACCTGTCTTATCAACAGCGGGGGAGGCGGGTCTGTTCTAAGTATCTATACGCAAACCACAGCCGATAGCTCGGCTATCAGTCTACTTTTCGGAAAAAAACCCCGCTCTTTTTCTTTTTTTTTCATCAAACGGAATATTCAATACTTGGGCTTTCGGAATCAAGTTCCGCGTCAAAGGGATTCCGATCGGTCGCGGACAGAAAGGCTGCGTCCGATCGATGTTTGCCCTAAAAAACGGAGGAAATCGGCTTAGATTTCCTGAAGAGTATGACTTTGACGCCCCTTCGTCTTTGTCCCGCGAATCCGCCCGCTCTTTCCTCGTCTTAAACGGGCGGTCTCTTCCTGTGTGGCAACGCCGCCGCCCGAACCACCGCGCAATTTGAGGATCTCGCTCCCGCAGCGACCGAGCGCGTTTGGGATTTCGCGGCGGGACGCAGTCCGCTCGATCTTCCGGTGTTTGGCCGCGCTGTCACAAAGGGTCAACAGGTCGTTGAAGAAAGCTATCCAACAACAGCGGGCAAAAAGGAAAGCCGCGGAATCCGATACGATCCGGAGAGAAGGAAAAGCCCCTCCGGGCGGGCGGATCCGCCGCAGAGAAAAGATTCACTCCAGCGGCGGGGGATTTCCGTCATTTCGGTTTCCCGAGGTGATCTTCCGGGCAAACCGTTCGGAAATCAGACGAAACGCCTCTTCCTGGGCGCTAAATTTGACTTCGGACGTTTTCATTTCAGATCGAAGCCAATCGACCAGAGCGCCGTTAAAATTACACGCCATCGCGTTTTCGAAAAGATCAACCATTTCGGGAAGTTCGATATCAAGAGACGAGGATCCGTCTTCGAGACGCGTGATATGAAGCGCTTTAACGATGTTTTGCGTCTCTTTCCCCTCAACCCCTTTGAGTGTCACCACATCAATCCGTAGACCCGCGCCGTTGGGGGTCTCGAGCCATTGGTCGAGCGACTTGCCGCCGAAAGTGATATCGAGCGTCGAAAGGCACTGCTGCTCGTTCCGCACGTCCGGTTTCGTCTCGATGACGTAGATCGAATCGAGCTTATCGCCGCAGAAATCGGCGAGGTCTCGAAGGAAATCGTCAATCCGAAAGACAAAGAGCGCGCTGCTCTGGTTCCCCAGGCGGAGAACCAACGTCTGAAGACCCCTTTCGACGTCCGAATCGATCAGCGCCACGTCGAGCCCGCCCAGGTATGACTGGACGCGGTCAATCGACTCGTTCGGCGCAATGCGGTTCATTCGATTCAGATGATCGAAGATCACCTCATTGACCCGACGGCTGAAAGTATCGGTTCGGCGTTTTCTTTCGACGGCCATAAACGGATTACTCCCTGAGTAACAGTTAGCAGCGGGTTATTCTATTGGTTTTCCCGGTTTTCCGCAAGAGGAGATCCCGTCGCCTGTTTCAGAGAGCTCAGGAGCAGATCAAGACGGGCGTTGGAGTTTTCGAGCGATCTCGGAGTGATCAGCGCGCGCCGTTCATGCGGAGGGTTAATGGGCGAAGCGACCCCCGACAATTCGGTCGGACGGAAAAGGACGCCGTCGTCCGACTCCAGAAACTCGGGATTGGAAAACCGGGCGAGAGGATAAGCTTCGTTCGGCGCGGCGACGGCGCCCGAATCCAGGAAATACCGCTGGCCGTTCCATTCCAAATAGAGCGACCCGCCGGGATTGGCGATAAAATTCCCGGCACGGGAATAGACAGTTTCCGCGGTTCCCTCTCTTCTCAGGATGAAGAAAACTCCGCCGTCCTCACCGAGCGCCGCGTCAAACGGCCGACCGGTAAAGAGAATTTCACCCGGCGTCATATCAAAAACGCCGCCGGTGATCAGACAGCGATACTCCCCGTCGTCGCGTCGGGCGAAAAGAAACGGGCGCCGCGCTTTCGCGCCCGGCAGCCGCTCACAGGCCAGCGCGGGGGGAATCGCCTCTTCGAACATTTCGCGTAAATCAGCCGTCTGCCGCGTCATGAGAAAATCCGAAACAGGTTCCAATTTCTCCCTGGGATCGGTCTGGTCAAAGCGGAGTTCCGGCGCGGTTTCGGCAAGCACCTCGTCGAATGCCCGGTCGAATGACTGATAAAACGAATCGGAATTCAGGACTCCCCCGCCTCCGTCGGACGATGGCGCGGGGTTTGCGGACGAGGGCGTTCCCGCCTTTTCATCGGAAGGAACCGCGGGCCTTTCGGCGGAAGGCTCCGTCAGATTTTCAGCGGGACGTTCCGCAGACGTCTCGGCGGCCGAAGGAGGGTCGGTTGAGATCGCCGTCCCCTCCTCGGGGAAAAACATCGGCCGGTCGGCGGGGATCAGCGCCGGGTTCGCGGCATAGAGAAACGCCGCCGCCACAGTCTGGACAATAACAACCGACAGAACGGAATATCTCATGACTAACGGACTTTCACAATAACGGCGTCTAACCGAGTGTTACACTTCACACAGAAAAACAGGCTCAAAAAAAACGCCCCGCGAAAGGGCGTTCTGTTCGGGAAAACTCACTCCGGCCGAACCAGCCCGAGCCGCCGGAGTTTGGCCAGCGCCTCGTCCCGTTCGCGGCATCGTTCGAGCCCCTTCCAGGCTTCGTCCTGCACGGCGAGGAAATCGTCGAGGGCGGCGGGTATCTTTCCCGCGGCGGCCAGCCGCTCGATCACCCCCTGTTCGAGACGCGAGAGCGAAAGCGCGCCGAATCGGTAATCGAGAAACGCCTCATACGTCACAGGGAAGAGGGGACGGACGATCTCGCGGGCGATCGTTTCGGCATAGGAACGGATCTCAAACTGAGCGTTCGACTCCATCCGGAGAGCGAGGAAGTGCAGCAGGTTGTGCAGATCGACCTTCCAGTAAGCTTCGGTATAGGTCGAAAGGGGAAGGTCTTTCCGCGCCTGTTCACGCGCCACGCCCCGTTCAATCCGGCGCGAATAGAGATCGCGCGCCGCCTGATGAAATGCGGCTTCTTCAGCGGAGAGCTTCTCTCCCTCTTCCGGAGAGACGAACCCTTCGCTCCCCTGACGGTTCGATTTGGCCTGAATCCGCCATCCGTCGGGGGAAGTGCAGTACGCCGAATCGATCGCGATCGAGTAGCGCGTCGAGTACTCGTTGATCGAGGCGGTTCGATGCCGAACCCACTGACGCCACGAGTCCATCGGAACGCGAACCAGGAGCTTGACCTCGGCCATCTCGAACGGGGTCGTGTGATGATGACGCAGAAGATAGCGGATCAGCGTCCGGTCGTCGGAGACGCGTTTCGTCCCCGCGCCGTAGCTGACGCGCGCCGCCTGCACCACCGCGTCGTCGGACCCCATCCAGTCGACCAGACAGACGAAACCGTCGTCAAGAACGGGAAATTTTTTCCAGCGAAGCTGTTCGGCGATTTCGGACATACGCGATCATCCCTCGAATTGGTTGCCGACCTTGCGGGCCCGTTCGGGTTTGTCGAGATCGATCCCCAGGGCGATCCCGATCTGAACCAGCAGGTTCCACCCGGCCATCAGCTGGAGGAACGGGTCGTAGCCGACCAGCTTAGGAAGCTTGATCGTCGGGAACGGGGTCTCTTCGTTGGCGACGGCGATCACCGTCAGTCCGGCGCGCCCTTCGATGAATTCCTTGATCTTGCCGAATTCGCTCGGGAACGGATCAATCAGGATACACGCGTCCCCGGCGCTCATCACCTCTTCAACCCCGTGCAGAAGGTAGGTTCCCTCGAGGTAGTCGCTCTTTTTGCGGGTGATTTCGTTCGTTTTGAGCGTCAGCTCTTCGGCCACGCCGTTGTTTCGACCGGCGAAATAGAGGAGTTTCGCTTTGGCCAGCTTTTCGATGACCGCCGGGTCGTATTCGGTCTGCATCACCTCGGCGGCCAGGTCGGCGGCCTTCTCTTTGTTTTTCGGGCATTCGCAGTCGATCAGGTTGCAGAGGATCGAGCGATAGACAAGCCCCTGTTCAATGACGCTCTTGGTCGCGGCGACGGCGTCTTCGTTGCCGCACGAAAGAACGAAGCACTCGTCGGTCACGCCGGCGAGGGTCGTTCCCTCGTGGGCGGTGATCCCGATCCGCTTATGATGACCCGCCTCGCCGAGTTTTTTCATCAGGGCGATCACCTCTTTGGTCTGCCCGCTGTTCGAAGCGCCGGCCACGACCCAGTCGGAGAGGTTATATTCCGCGGCCTGGAAACTTCCGTCGGTCGCGACCGCGATCGGCAGGCCCCGTTTCAGAACGCCATACATGAAACTTTTCGCCGGGAAGATACGGCTCGAACCTTCGCCGGTCAGGAAAAGGCGCCCCGTCTCTTTGACGGTCTTGGCGGCAGCGGCCGTCTGACCGAAATCAAAACCGCGAATGACGTCAACGGTCTGGAGCATCTCTTTTACCAGGGCGAACCTGTTGTACTTCGAGTCGGTGAGATTCATAACATACCTTTCAAAAAATTGATCCTGGAAATTCGAGTCCGGCGACGGTCCGGCCGCCGCCGACATCGTCGTTATCGGCTTTTAAACCCCCACTCGTTGAGCTGATCGGGAGTGACCTGCGGCATCGCGCCCGGTTGGGAGCAGACGAAGGCGGCGTATTGAACGGCGCGCCGATGGGTCTCGACCGGATCGTCCCCGCTGAGAAATCCGTCGACGCAGACCGCCGTGAACGCGTCGCCGGCGCCGACGGTGCTCGCCACCTTGACCGGAGTACTTTCGAGCTGCGAAAGGATTCCGCTGCCGTCGAACAGAAAACTCCCCTTCACCCCGCATGTCAGAATACAGTATTTCAGAGAATAAAAATCGATAAGTGAGTCGATGAACGCCCGCGCGCCCGACGATAGAGCGACCGTTCCCCCCGCCCCTTCGGCGAAGAACGTCTCGGTACGGAATTCCTTGTTTAGGATCCCGGCCAGGGTGATCAGCTCGTCGTCGTTCAATTTCAGGACGTTGCAGACCGAAAGGAGCGAACGGATCGTCTCTTCGGTATAGAACGGCTCGCGCAGATTCAGGTCGAGAACGCGAAGCGCCTCGTTCGGAACGCTGTTGATCAGCGAGGCGAACGAAACGCGGTTGTCTTCGCCGCGCATCGCCAGACTCCCGAAACAGATCGCGTCGACCCCCGTCGCGTAGAGGAACGCCGCACGAGAAGGCTTGATCCCGTCCCACGCCACATCTTCGATAATCCGGTACGCCGGATGCCCCATTCGGTCGAGTTCGACCTCGACGGTTCCGGTCGGTCGTTCCAGGTCGATTCCGACAAAGTCGACCGGGATATTCCGCGCGGTCAGTTCGGCGGTAATCTCGCGTCCCAGCTCGTCGTTGCCGACCTGCGAAATCACCATCACGTCAGAACCGAGCACATGGGAGTGATAGGCGAAATTCCCGGGCGCCCCCCCGAGCTGTTTGCCGGAAGGAAGCATATCCCAAAGAATTTCGCCGAAAGCCGCGATCTGATGTGACATGGAAACGCCGTTATTAAATCTTTCTGAAAATTACTTTTTCGGCACCCGGATTCCGCACGCGGTCTGGGCACGGAGAAGAACTTCCTGCCCCTTGGCGCGGGCGCGCCGCGCCCCTTCGTGAAGGATGTCGTCGACCAGGTCGGGATGACTTTCGAAATAGGCGCGCCGTTCGCGCGCCGGCGCGAAATACGCCTCGGCGGCGTCGGCCAGTTCTTTTTTGATCTGGCCGTAACCGAACCCGCCCCGGCGGTAGAGCTCCGCCATTTCGGCTTTCTGCTCGTCTGTGGCAAAAAGGGAATAGAGCTGATAGAGCGGATCGATTTCGGGATCTTTCGGCTCTTCCATCGGGCGCGAGTCGGTCTGGATCCGCATGATCTTCTTCCGCTGCGCTTTCAGTTCGGTAAAGCACTCGATCGTATTGCCGTAACTTTTCGACATCTTCTCGCCGTCGGTGCCGGGAACCTTCCCCCCGTCTTCCAGGATTTTCCCTTTCGGCAGGACGAAGACCTCGCCGAACAAATGGTTGAAACTCCCGGCGACGTCGCGCGCCACCTCGATATGCTGCATCTGATCCTCGCCGACCGGAACCAGGTTCGAATCGTACAGGATGATATCGGCGGCCATCAGGATCGGATAGTTGAACAGACCGGCGTCGGCGGTCAGACCGCGCGCTTTTTTCTCCTTAAACGCGTGGCACCTCTCCAGAAGCCCCATCGGCGTGACGGTCAGAAGAAGCCAGGTCAGCTGCGTCACTTCAGGAATTTCAGACTGAATAAAGAGAGACGCCCGCTGAGGGTCGAGCCCCAGACCGAGCAGATCGAGCGCAGCGTCGCGGATATTCTGCCGCAGGCGTTCCGGTTCACGCACCGTGGTCAGCGCGTGGAGGTCGGCGATAAAATAGAAGGCGTTGTTCGGATCCCCCTGCATATCGACATACTGCCGAATCGCGCCGAAATAGTTACCCCAATGAAACCGGCCGGTGGGCTGAATCCCCGAAAGAACCCTCATTACTTGCTCCGTCAATATCTTCTGCGACCGAGGCTTCGGTATCAAAACTTTTGCGACGGTCAGTTTTTCGCACGTTTGAATAACAGAATTTTAAGGGAGATGAATCTTTATGTCAAGAGTCGGCCGTTCGGCGCGATCCGATTACATGTCTTTTAAGTCCAGAATCGCATCGCGGCATCGCCTCAAAAAATCATCCTTCGATTCGACCCGCTCCTCGTAGGACCATTTTTCTTCCTCTTTCTTCTCCGAGATGTTCTCTCCCGGCTGCGTCTGGTTCGTGGTTTCCGTTTTCTCGACGGTTTCCTTCTTCTGGATCCAGATCGGAGAGCCGAAAATCACGCGCGAGAGCATCGGAACCGGAAGAACCACCCCGCGCGGAAGGATCCGGTTCATGTTGTCGAGATAGATCGGCACAAGTTCCAGTTCGGGGTTCTTCTTGGCCAGGTAGTAAATCCCGCTTTTGAACGGTCTGATCGTCTCGCCGTCCCCTCGTCCCCCTTCGGGGAAGATGATGATCGAATGATCGTTCCCCATCTCGGCCAGGAGCTGATTGACCTGGTTGTTCTTGATCGAGATATGCCTTCGATCGATCAAAATGGCATTGAAGACCTTCTTGGCGAGATAGCGGCGGAAAGGCCCGGCGGTCCAGTAGTCTTTCGCGGCGACCATCCGGGTTTCGCGGCGCAGGTATCCGGGAAGAACCGACCAGATCACGATCGAGTCGAGGTGACTGGTATGGTTGGCGAAGTAGATCCGCTGTTGCCGACCGAACGTCCGATCGTCGGAGATATTCTTGCCAAACGCTTTCAGAAGGAGACGGCTGACCCTTTCGAGAAACGACGAGGGTTTCGCTTCGGGCGTTTCGACCACGTTGAAACTCTCGACCTTTTCGATCCGCTCGACACTTCGCGAATCGCCGGACAGGCCGACAACCGTGGCTCCGCTGAGGAACTTTGCCGTCAGGAT
Source organism: Thermoguttaceae bacterium (assembly GCA_017652805.1). GTDB lineage: Bacteria > Planctomycetota > Planctomycetia > Pirellulales > Thermoguttaceae > RUG695. The sequence goes on from JAGCAH010000030.1 coordinate 21,575, forward strand.
AATCGCCGTACGCCAGAAAACCACCAAAAAGGCGGAAAACCAGCCCGAGACAACGGCGCACGCCTTACGCAAAGCTCGCGCGACCGCCGCTATAAACCGGCCGATCGCGCGAAAGAAGTTGATCGTCTTGCGATAGAGCCCTTTGACCGTCATCGCCCTAACCCGTCTTTTTCGCCATATCCTGTAATTGATTCAGTTTATTATAGAGGGTTTTCAGACTGATGCCAAGCTCCTCCGCCGCTTTCGCCTTATTCCCGCCGTTTCGGCGCAGAGCGCTGACGATCGCTTCATTTTCAAGGTCACGAAGAGTCTTGCCCGAATCGAACGCCATCAGTTCGTCGGCGTCCTCGTCGGAGGCGGCGATCGCCTTGGCCGACGCCGCCCGGCTCGTTTTCGAAAGGGGAACCGCGGGTTTTTCGAGAAACTGATGCGGGAGCGCCTCCGGACCGGCCGGAAACCGTTCGGTCAGAATCAGCGCGTGTTCGACGACGTTCGCCAGCTGACGAATATTCCCGGGCCAGTCGAACTGACGAAGGAGCTCGAACGCTTCGGGGGTGAAAATGTCGTCGATCGATTTAAGACCCGCGCCTTTCTTGTAGCGGCTCGTCAAATGGACGATCAGCTCGGGAAGATCTTCGAGCCGCTGACGCAGCGGCGGGAGTTGTATTTCAAACGTATTGATTCGGAACCAGAGGTCCTGACGGAACCCCCCCTGGGCGACCATCTCTTCAAGGTTGCGGAGCGTTGCGCAGATCACACGCACGTCGCAGATGCGAGATGAGTTCTCGCCGATCCGGCGCACCTCGCCGCTTTCGAGAAACCGGAGAAGTTTCGACTGCACCCCTTTGGGAAGCTCTCCGATTTCGTCCAGGAAGAGGGTCCCCTTATCGGCCACTTCGAGGAGCCCGACGCGCTGCGAGTCGGCGCCGGTAAAACTCCCTTTTTTATGGCCGAAGAGTTCGCTTTCGATCAGGTTTTCGGGGAGCGCCCCGCAGTTGACCGCCACGAACGGCTTTTCGGCGCGGGCGCTCTTGGCGTGAACCTCGCGCGCGGCGAGTTCCTTTCCGGTTCCCGTCTCACCCAGAATCACGACCGTCGAATTGGTCGGAGCGATCTTATCAATCAATTGGTGAACGCGTTTCATCGCGCCCGACTCGCCGACCAGACGCTGCTCGACCTCGACCCGTTCGAGCCGGGGTCTGCGGTCGGAAACCTTTTGAGTCAGTTTTTTCTCTTCGGCGATCCGGTTTAAGACGTCCTCAATCTCCGCCAGCCGGCACGGTTTGGTCAGGTAGTCGAAGATCTTTTCGCGAATCCCGGCGACGGCCGACTGGAGCGATCCTTTCCCGGTCAGAATGACCGCCTTGGCCGTCGGGTTCATGGTGTGCGCCGCCTGAATCACTTCCAAACCGCTGGCGCCCGGCATATCAAGATCGAGCAGAAGGACGTCGAATTCTTCTTTCTTGAGCGCTTCGATCGCCGAAAGACCGTCGGAACAGACCGTCACCGTATGTCCCATCGCGGAAATTTCGAGGCGGATCAGCTGCTGAAGCGACTTTTCGTCGTCGGCGAAAAGAATTTTGAGACCGTCAGTGGACATAAAAACGCGGATTCCTTCCAAGAGGATACGCGGAAGCGGCCGCGCATCCTTTTCGCACTTGAATACCCGCCCTCGGCGTACCGGGAAGAATCGTCCGGCGCGCAAAAAGAAGGGGCGGAAATCACCTCTCCATCATACCGAAAAAAAAGGTTATTGTCTATGGGAAATCTTACCGCGGCGCTCTCTTTCGCCCAAATTCGCGCGCGGCGGAAGGTGTTTTCAACTGACCGGCAGTTCGATTCGGAACGAAGCTCCCATCCCTTTTCCGGGACTCGACGCGTAGATGTGCCCTTTGTGTCCCAGGACGATCCGATTGGCAATCGCCAGCCCCAGACCGGTTCCGACCCCGGGATCTTTGGTCGTAAAGAACGGCTCGAAGATGTTTTCGAGCGTGGCCGGGTCGATTCCCCCGCCGTTGTCCGAAACGACCAGAATCGCTAAATCCCGCTGACGCCGAGCCGAAATCGTCACCAGTCCGTCGTCGCCGATCGAGTCCAGCGCGTTGGTCAGCAGATTCAGGATTACCTGTTTGATCTCCTGCGGGTTCACCATCGCGTAGACCGGTCCCCCGGGGAGGATCTCGATCCGTTTATGGCGGTACCGGCTCTGGGTCAGGGCCATCTCGACCATACTCTCGGCAATCCCGCGCAGTTCGGCGCGCGTCTTTTCCCCGCGGCCGGTCCGTGAAAAATCGAGAAGCTTTTCGGTGATTCCCTTACACCGGAACGCCTCGTCCTGAATCATCTCGACATACTTCTGCACGACGGCCAGTTCGGCGCTGATCTGTTGGGGATCCTTCTGCCGATCGAGGAGCGCCCGAATCCGGCGGGGGAGCGACTCGGCGCTCATCGCGATCGAAGCGAGCGGGTTATTGATCTCGTGCGCCACCCCGGCGGCGAGGAACCCGACGCTCGCCAGGCGGTCGCTCCGGATCACCTCTTCGGAGCGGCGGCGGACCTGATCGTCCAGATCGTCCCGGATCCCTTCGAACCGTTCGGTCATCTGGTTGAGGGCGCCGGCCAATTCGTCGAACTCGTCGTTGGTCGCCATATCGATCCGGTAGTCGAAATCCCCCTGCGCCACGCGCCGCGATCCGGTCACGAGAGTTCGAAGCGGCCGGAAGATCCAGATATAGGCGAAATGAATCAGGAGGATCGTCAGAACGATCGACGCGGCGCTCGTCGAAATCAGTGTTACACGGATATACTTGTACTGCGAAAGGACGCGGTCCGAAAAACCGGCCAGTTCCCGATGCAGACCGCTCGGGAGGCTTTCGGTCAGGCTTTGGACCTCTCCCAGCTGACGATCGACCCTGTCGATCACCTCGTCGTCGGTGATCCAGCGGTAATGGGAGGTGACGTCGCGGATCCCGTCGAGAAGGGATCGAATCTCCTCGATCGCGCGGAGTTCCGACGAAAGAACCGATCCCGAATCGGCGGCGTGGGGACGCTGATAGATCAGTTTTTCATACTCGTCGAGCTGCTGCCGGTAATCGGAAAGCTTTTTGAGAAAGAGGGAATACGCTTCCAGAGTCGGCTGTTTCGAGAAATCGAAAAGCTCCATCCGCCGCATCTGCTGTTCGACCCGGTTTTTGACCTGCTGTTCGGCCATGCGGGTTCCCTTGATCTGGCTGACCTGCATCCGCAGGGCGCCGATCGACGTTCCCAGACGCGCGGCGGCGGGGAGCTCCTGCGAGCGCCGGCTGATATCGTAGACCAGACTCCGAAAATGCCGGAGGGTATAGACTTCGGTCGCGATCAACACGATCAGAAGGACAAGCACAATCGATGTCCATATCCGGATTCGGGATTTGAGCGACCAGCGTTTCATCGTAAAAATCTTCCGTCTGTCAAAAAAAACCGCGGTGTGTGCCGATTCTAGCACAACACCGCAGTTTGACTCAAGCCGGATTTACCGCAGCGAAACGGCTATTTCTTTCTGGCGAAGAAGCCGTTCGTCGCCTCGCGCATCTTCTGGCACATCGCGTAGAAGGGGGGGATGAACGCGACGCCGACCACTCCGGCGACCATCATTCCCCAGCCGGTCGAAATGCCGACGATATTTCGGCTGACCGCACCGGCGCCGGTGGCGAACATCAGGGGAAGAACGCCGACCACGAAACAGCCGGCGGTCATCATCACGGCCCGGTACCGATACCGCGCTCCGCGGATCGCCGCCTCGTCGATCGGAACCCCCTGTTCCCGTTCCTGTTTGGCGAACTCGACCATCAGAATCGAGATCTTCGCCGAAAGCCCCAGAAGCATGATCAGGCTCAGCTGCGCGTAAATATCGAGCGCCATCTTATTGAACCACATCGCTCCCAACCCGCCGAGCGTGGCGAACGCGCATGAAAGGAGTACGGGAAGCGGCACGGTCCACGACTCGTATTTCGCGGCGAGGAAAAGGTACCCGAACGCCAGGGCCAACACCATCAGGTAGAAGAGTTTTCCCTCGTTCCCTTTCTGGTGAAAACTCATATCGGTCCAGCTGATCGAGTAATCGTGCGAACCGGGATCGTTGATCGCCTCGTCGACGTGCCTGACCAGGCGGTCCATGATCGCGCCGGTACTCGCGCCGGGGACCGGGATCACCGTCACGGCGGCGTCCATCGACTGCTTGAATCGGGAGATCTTGTGCGCGCCCATCTTCGAGCGGACCCGCGCCAGCGCCGAAAGGGGAACCTCGTCTCCCGACGTGCTGGGAATCATGATCTCGTCGAGGTTCCCAAGATTCGAACGCGAATCGGCTTTCCCCTGCACTTTCACCTTAAACGAATACCCGTAAAGGTTAAAGTCGTTCACGTAATACGAGGCGATCTTCTGCTGAAGCGTCGAAAAGAGGACGCCGACTGGAACGCCGAGCGCTTCGGCCTTCTGCCGGTCGATATCGAGGTAGACTTCCGGCGTGCTGGCGTTAAACGACGAGAACGCGTAGGCCACGTCGGGGAAGATTTCTTTATTGTTCAGGTCGGTCAAAAAACGGCCGAGCCGTTCTTCGAGGTCTTTCGGGGTATGTTCGCCGCTGACGCAAAGCGCGAAGGTCACCCCGCCGGTCACGCCGAGTCCCATGATCGCCGGGGGCTGGAACGAGGTCAGCGTCCCGTAGGGGAGTTTCTCCCCCTGCGCCATCACGGCATTGTTGATCGCGTCTATCTGCAGATCAGGGGTTTTCCGTTTATCCCAGTCAACCAGATCAACGATCCCCAGCCCGTAGTTTTCCCCCGCGCCGCTCACGAACGAATAGCCGGCGACGTTCGTCACCCGTTCGACTCCCGGCAGGGGGCCGACCAGATCCTGGAACGCCAGCACCGCCAGGTCGGTTCGTTTGAGCGAGGCACCGGGCGGCAGGACGATCTCGCAGAGAAGCGCGCCTTTATCCTCGTTCGGAATAAACCCGGTATTGAGTTGTTTAAAGACCGCCCAGTTCGCAAATAACAGCGCGGCCAAGACAACGATCGTCAGAAGGATTCGGCGGATAAAGACCTTCGAAACCGCAATATACCCGAGCTTGGTCGTCTCGACAAACCACTCGAAAAAGCGGAACAGGAAAAACTTCTTCCGATTCTCCTCGTAGGGGCGGAGGACCAGCGCGCAGAGCGCCGGCGAGAGGGTCAGCGCGTTGACCGCCGAGAAGATGATCGCGATACACATCGTCAGCGAGAACTGCTTATAGATGATCCCGACGATCCCGCCGAAGAAAGAAAGGGGCGCGAAGAACGCCACCATCACGAAGGTCGAGGCGAGGATCGCGCCGGTCGTCTGATGCATACTCTTAACGGCGGCGTCGTACGACGAAAGGTGCTCCTCCTCGATCAGACGGACCGCGTTTTCGACGACGATGATCCCGTCGTCGACCAACAGCCCGATCACCAGAATCAACCCGAACATTGTCAGCACGTTGATCGAGTAGCCCATCAGGAGCATCACAAAGAACGTCCCCAAAAGCGAAACCGGAATGGCGACGGCGGGAATGATCGTGGCGCGCCAGTCCTGCAGGAAGACGAACGTTACCAGAACGACCAGCACGAGGGTCATGACGAGTGTTTCGGCGATTTCGCTGATACTCCGGCGAATGAACTCCGTCGGGTCGTAGCTCAGAAGATAACTGACCCCTTTCGGGAACCGCTTGGCGATCTCCTCCATTTCGGCGTTGGCGTTTTTGATCAGCGCCACGGCGTTCGCTCCGGTCTGACGATACATCCCGACCGCGATCGAATGATCACCGTTCAGATATGCGTTCGAGAAGTAATACTCGCTTCCCAGTTCCAGATCGGCGATTTCGCCAAGCGTCACCTGTCGGCCGGCGTCGTCGGTCCTCACAATGATCTCCTTGAACTGTTCGGGAGTCTTGAGCCGCCCGAGCGTATCGATCTTCAGCTGCACATAGTCGCTGGCGGTCTCGCCCCCCAGGGTACCGGCAGCGGCCTGCAGGTTCTGCGACTGAATCGCCGCCACGACCTCGTCGGTCGATATCTCCATACTCGAGAGTTTCAGCGGATCGAGCCAGACGCGCATACTGTAGTTTCGTTCGCCCAGGATTTCGGTATCGGTCATCCCGTCGATCCGCGCCAGCCGGTCGCGGACGTTCATGCGGACGTAGTTCGCCAGCTCCAGCAGGTTCAGTTCCGAACCGTCGGTGGTGAACGAGAAGATCCCGATCATATCCGACGAGCGTTTGGCGACTTTCACCCCGATCGCTCTCACTTCGGGAGGGAGTTTCGTCTCGGCACGCTGCACCGCGTTCTGAACGTTCACCTGGGCGATATCGTCGTCAGTCCCCGGCTTAAAATAAATACTCAGAGAATAGTTTCCGTTGTTGTCGCTGTCGGAACTGAAATAGATGCTGTTTTCGATCCCGTTCGCTTCCTCTTCGATCACGCTGGCGACCGTCTCGACGATCACGTCCGACGTCGCGCCCGGATAAGTCGCCGAGACGCGCACGCACGGCGGCGCCAATTCGGGATACTCGGCGATCGGAAGACGAAAAACACAGAGCAGACCGATGAGCGAAATCACGATCGAAACGACAAGCGCGAGTTTCGGCCGATCAATAAATATTTTCGAAAACATACTGTTCCTTCTTACTCGGTATTCGGATAATCAAAATCGTTTTGACGTCGGGGAGAGGCGCTCCGTTACAGCTCGTCCTTTTCGGCGGGGATCGGATTGACCTGCTGACCGGGCTGAACCTTGTTCATCCCCTCGATCACCACCGTCTCGCCCGGTTTGATTCCGGATGTGATTTCGTAATACTTTTCGGAAAGTGCTCCGAGCCGAACCTCGCGGCGTTCGACTTTGTTCTCGCCGTCCAGCACGTAGACGAAGTTCCCGCCCCCCGCCACGGTCTGAACCGCCGAGGCGATCACCGCACAGGTCGGGTTCTCCGATTTCGGGCTCAGATAGACCGTCGCGTAACTTCCGGGAAGGAGTTTATGATCCTCGTTTTGAAGTGTCGCCCAGATCATGATCTTGTTCGTTTTCGGATCGACCTTATTGTCGATCAGGGCAATCTCCGCCTCTTCGCCGTACATCGTCCCGTCGGCCAACTCGAGCCGTATCCGGGCGATATCGCGAATCCCCTTCTCTCCGCCGTAGGTCGTCAGGAAGAGCTGTTCGCTGATCGCGAAACGGACGTAAATCGGCGAAATCGTCTTGATATCGACCATTTTGCCGAACTGCGGCGTCACCAGGTTGCCGGGGGTGACGGTCACCTTGCCGATCTTCCCCGAAATCGGAGCGGTGATCCGCGTATGTTCCATATCGAACGCCGCCAGATCGGCGGCCGCCTCGGCGGCGGCCAGCGCCGACTTGGCGGTTTCGAACTGCGACTTAACCGAGGCGAGCGTCGCCTCGGCCGCCGCCAGCTGCGCGCGGGTCGCCTTGAACGCCGACTCGGTATTGTCGACGTCGTCCTGCGAGACGGCGGTGCCGCGCGCGAAAAGCTGCTTGTTCCTGTTGTACGTCGCCTCGCGGTATTCGAGGATCGAGTTCAGTTCCTCGATCCGCGCCTCCTGCTGCTTGATTGCCGCTTCGGCCTGCACAATCGCCGACTGCCGTGACGCGACCTCGGCCTCGGCGCGCTTGAGCGTCGCGGCATACTCGCGCTGTTCGATTTCAAAGAGAAGGTCTCCCGCCTCGACGAAATCCCCCTCTTTGAAGTTGATCTTTTCGATATAGCCGGTTACGCGCGGAACGATATCGACCTCTTCGACCGCCACGATCGGTCCGGGAAACCGGCGGACGTCAAGTTCGCCCATCTCCACCGAAGGGGCCGTGATCACATTCGGAACCGCGGTCGCCGGACCGCCCCCCGGCTGCGCCTGGGCGCGGAGAGCGGCCAGGATAATCAGCGTTAGCAAAAAACTTCCAATTTTCATCGACTTCATGACGTTCTCGATTTCCTCAATTCTTGGGTGGGAGAAAGATCAAGGTCCTTGACAGACCGGGATTTTCGACTAAATTGTTTTAAGACAAAACAGTTTTAAGATAAAACAATTTTATTGTAAAACAGTTTACTCCGGATTTGAAATTGTGGAAGGTCAACCCCGATGGAAAAATCGAAAAAAATTTTTCCCGACTACGATCCCTGCTCGGCGCTCTTTATCACGGTCAACGCCCTGATCGCCTATGGCGATGCCGTCGTCGGCGCCAAGAGAAACAAGGAGCTTCAATCCCTCTTTCCACGGCAGAAGATGGCCCTTTTTGTCATCGAGGCTTCCACGCGTCTGGTTCCGGACGGCGTTCCTCTTTCGACCGTCGCCCGCACCATCAACATCCCGCTTCCGAGCGCCTCGCAGCTGATCGAGACCCTCGTCAAGAAGAACCTGGTCAGCCGAACCACCAACCCCGAGAATCATCGCTCGGTTCGGATCACGCTGACCGAACTCGGCCGGAAGCTGACCCGCGAGATCGTCGCCGTGGTCGACGGTAAACTCCGGGAGCTCCAAGAGGGTCTTTCTCCCGCCGAGATCGCTGCGTTCGACAAAGTGATCCTCCACTGTTTCTCGCGTAAAAACGACGTCTTAAAGTAGAGGCCGTCTCCGCTGTGTACGTTGCCTGCCCGTCATTTTTCGGTTATACTTTCGAAAGGGTGTCGGCACATTCCGGCGCGGAAAGTCATCGAGGCTAACCCCGAGTTTGAAAGAGCAAGTCGTTATGCGAGCGTGTATACAGCGAGTCACCCGGGCGCGGGTCGTCCTTCCCGACGAGGGGAACCGGATCAGCGGCCAGATCGAAAACGGGTTTCTGGTACTCCTGGGGGTCGGTCAGGGAGACACTTCCGACGAAGTTCGGCTCCTGACCCGCAAGATCTGTCGTCTTCGCGTCTTCGACGACCCGCAGGGGAAGATGAACCTTGATATCGCCCAGATCGGCGGCTCGATACTGGCGGTCAGTCAGTTCACCCTCTACGCCGACGCGGTTCACGGAAACCGCCCCGGTTTCACCGACGCCGCCCCGCCCGATCTGGCGCGGCGCCTCTACGACGAATTCGTCACGCACGTCCGCGCCGAATACGGGATTCCCGTCGAGACCGGCGTCTTTCAGGCGATGATGTCGGTCGAACTGGTCAACGACGGGCCGGTCACCATCTGGCTCGACACCGACGAACTCGCAAAAAAGAAAGCCGTTCGATGAAAAAACTCCTTTCCGCCTATTTCGCCATCCCCCTCATCTGGCGGATTCTCGCCGGATTCGTGTTCGGCGTCGTCTTGGGAATCTCGGCCTCGCATCTCGAAAAAGAATATCTCGACGCCCTCCTCCCTTACATCGAGCCGTTCGGAACCCTCCTGATTTCGATGCTCAAAATGATCGTCTTCCCGATCATCTTCTTCTCGCTGATCATCGGTTCGGCGAGTCTGCCGCTGAAGAAGTCGGGCAAACTCGGATCCGCAGTTCTCCTTTGGTACTTCGTCACCTCGGTCGTTGCCGCGCTGTTCGGAACCGCGACCGCCTTTTTCCTGAATCCCGAAATGAACGGCGCGGCGGAAACCGCGGCGGGTCATCAAAGCGAACTAGCGGCAATAAAAGCGGCTCCCGCGGGGGGCGGACTCGACGCGTTTCTGGTCAACCTGTTCGCGAATCCGTTCCAGGCGCTCGCCGAAGGGCGGTTCCTGACCATCGTGATCTTTTCGATTCTTTTCGGTCTGGCGGCGCGCGTTCTTCTCGATTCCGCCCAAACGCCCGACGGGAGCAAAAAACATATCGAAGCGTTCATCGACATCTGCCGCGCGGCGGCGGCGATTTCGTTTAAGCTGATCGACTGGGTCATGGAATATTTCCCCTTCGGCGTCTTCGCCCTGAGTTTTACCAACTTCGCGCGGAACGGTTTTCTTCTGTTCGGTCCTTACCTGCGAATCGTGCTCTGCGTAATCGCGTGCGTCTCGGGAATGATCTTCATTGTCTATCCGCTGGCGCTTTTCGTCATCTGCCGACAGAATCCGTACAAAATCCTTCTGCGTCTGCGCGAACCGATCATCACCGCGTTCGTCACCCGCTCGAGCGCCGCGGCGCTCCCCATCTCGCTCCGCACCGCCGAAAAACTCGGAATCTCCTCCTCCCTTTCGAGCTTTTCCCTTCCCCTAGGCTGCACGATCAACATGGACGGCGTCTGCGTTCACCTTCCTGTCTTCGTCATCTTGGCTTCGAACATCTTCGGCGTTCCCTTCACGGCGACCCAAATGCTGATTCTTCTGGTCTCGGTCGTTTTCGCCTCGGTCGGCGCGGGGGGCGTTCCCGGAGGAAGCGTTTTTCTCCTTTTCATGGTTCTGGAAAACGCCGGGTTCAATACCGCTCAGACCGCGATGATCGTGGCGCTGGCTCTCGGAATCAACCCGATCCTCGATATGTTCGAGACCGCCTGTAACGTCACCGGCGACAACGTCTGCACCTACATCGTCGCCAAACGGGGCGGTCTGATCGGCGAAACCCCGGCGAAGCAGGCCTCTTGAATCGGAGAGGCGTACAAGGTAGAATCTACAGGGTCAAAACGGCGCGAAGAGAGCCGGTTCTTCCTCACCCGGTGCTCAAGCCCACAACCCAGAAAGGTACCCCCATGGACCAGAACAGTTTTTATACGCTAGCAAACGGAGTCAAACTCCCGATTCTCGGGTTCGGCACCTGGCAGTCCCCCAACGGTGAGATCGCGACCAACGCCGTCAAGACCGCACTGGAAGTCGGTTACCGGCACATCGACACCGCCGCGGCTTACGGCAATGAAGAGAGCGTCGGCGCGGGGCTGGCGGCGAGCGGCCTGGCGCGGGAAGACGTCTTCCTGACCACCAAACTCTGGAACAAGGATCACGGCTACGACCAGACCCTTGCGGCGTTTGAAATGTCGCTTTCCCGTCTGAAGACCCGTTATCTCGACCTCTACCTCATCCACTGGCCGATCGCCTATGAACGAAGAACCGACTGGAAAGACACCCTCTTGGGAACCTGGAACGCGATGATCAAACTTTACAAAGACGGTCGAATCCGCGCCATCGGCGTTTCGAACTTCCGTCCCCACCACCTCGAACACCTGATCCGCAACACGTCGGTCGCCCCGATGGTCAACCAGATCGAGTACCACCCCGGCTTCTGGCAGAAATACGTCTGCGATTTCTGCAAAGATCTGGGGATTCAGATTCAGGCGTGGAGCCCGATGGCGCAGGGGCGCGTCTTCAATCTTCCGCTTCTCAAAGAGCTGAGTTCCAAATACAACAAGTCGATTGCGCAGATTTGCATCCGATGGGAACTTCAAAAGGGGGTCAATCCACTCCCCAAATCGGTCACCGCCGCTCGCATCAAAGAGAACTTCAACGTCTTTGACTTCACCATTTCCGACGAAGACGTCGCCAAAATCGACGCGCTTCCCGAATCGGGCGCGACCGGCTACGATCCCGACTCGTTCATCTATCCGTCGTAACGATTCGGCTCTCCCCCGTTTCAACGAAGAACCGCTTCCCCCTTTCGGGAGAAGCGGTTCTTTTGTTTTACGACCCGCCGGAAAGAATCACTTTACGTCCGGCTTCTTCCACGAGCATTTCTGCCCGCTGTTCGGGACGGTCTTCACGGCCGAATCCGACGCGCCCGAGATCGAATCGGTGCTGATGATCACCGCGTTCCACCCGTCGCTCTCTTCGGCTTCCGGTTCCGAGTCGCTGGGAGCTTCCGAAATCGGTTTGGCAACGACGATCGTCTGATCCGAGGCGCTGTCGCCGGAATCATCGGATTCCAAATCGAAGCTCAGTTCCCCGCCGGTCGAGTCGTCCGCTTTCGAAGCGGTCTCCTCGGATACGCTCGTCTTCTCTTCCGGTCCCGCCGAAGAGAGATCGTCCGAGAAGAACAGTTCCTGCGAATCGTCGCCCGAATCGTCATTCAAACTGAAATCGACGAGGGTTTCCCCCTCGCTGAGAACAGAATTCAGCTCTTTCTCAATGTTCGTCTCGGTCTGTCCGCCGACCGCCGGAAGATCCGACTTCGATTCTGATTTCGCCACGCTCGTTTTTCTGCTCGAAGCGCTCGGGAACGGCATACTCTCGTTGCGGGACGATTTCTCTTCGCTCGACTTCACGCTCGGGCTCTTCGAAGCCGCCAGACTCGGGGTCGGCATTGAACTCTTCGAAGCCGACAGACTCGGAGCCGGCATCGCGGTCGACGATGGCGCGTTGGCGGGACGAACCTGCGGTTCGTTGACCACGGTCATCCGGGTCGGCTGATTCCGGCGCGCGAGGATCTCGGCCGGCTCGGCTTTGGCGACGTTCATCTTCGGCATCAAATAGTAGTCGACGGTGATCCCCTGGCTCCGCATCGAGGCGTGACCGGTCACCCGTTCGATATACCCGAGAAACTCTTTTTTCGTCTCTGTCGAAATCGAGGGGACTTCCTGAATCATCTCGGCGAGAACTTGCGGGTTCCGTTCCATCAGTTCGGAAATCTGGTTCACCGAGTCGACCGTTTTCACGAAGTTCGAGTCGGCGATCTTCCCGACCATCGGCGCGAATGCTTTACCGACCAGATCGGCGCTGGCCGACGACATTCTGACGAAGGTGTCGAGCCGAGTCACAACGATCGGTTTGTTTCCGTTGGCGGCATCTTCGGTAAAGCGGTATTGCATCACGCAGAAGATATCCCCCTGGATCGGACGGGGAGAAAGCTGACCTTCATAGACGCCGTTGCAGAGGAACGCAAGCATTTTATTGTCGTGATAAACGATTTCAATCTCGCCGCGGGTTCCCGAATTGTCTTTGAGGGTAAACCGGCCGCCGCCATTATTGGCGAGCGAGAGCTGTTTGAAACCGCCCGCTTCCCACGTGCCGACCACCACCTCGGGATGGCAGACGAGATAATCGTAGATTTCCGGGTTGCAGTAACCGCCGGTCATCGGCAGACGGCGGTAGAACGTGTAGCTCGAGACGATCTTTTCGGCTCTTTGGCGCGCGGCGGGGGAGATGGCATTCCACGGAACCTGCGAAACAACCTCCGCGGCGCTCTCCTGAGACGTCGAAGCTTTGGAAAGCTGATCGACCGATACCGATGACGAGGCTTTTTCAGACTTTGCCATCCGCTGGGCGTCGGCGTAAACAAGTGCCGATGAAGTCTCGCCGCGGCGCGTCGGCTTCGGCTGGGGCGCCGCCTCACGAGCCTGCTGAACGGCGGCCTGCGCCTGCATCCGCTGCTGCATCAGCCACGCCTGTTGCTGTTGCTGCGGAGTCATCTGCGCATCCTGGCCGTTGTGATTGTGATTATGCTGCGGGACCGCCGTCTGAGGGGTCTGTTGCGGTGCAAAACCCGACTTGGGTTGAGCTTGAGCCTGTTGCGGGAATCCGCTCTTCGGCCCGGAATTATCGGGAGTACCGAAAAGCTGTTGAAAGATCGAAAGGGGGTTCTGCTGTTTGTTCCCCGCCTGCGGCTGGCGGTTAGGCTGCGTCTTAGAGCCCGCTTGGTACCCCTGGAACCCGCGTCCCTCCACGTTATTCGGGGAATAACCGGGCGCCGAACCCGGTTGATGGGTGTGCGGCGCGGCCGGATTTAATGTGGCCTGCTGGTTCTGCTTCTGCTGATACGCCTGAATCTGCTGATTGATCTGGCGCATATTCTGCTCGTAGCGGTCCTGTGCGCGCTGACGCATCTCTTTCATGGACGACATAAACGAGTTCAGATCCCCGGCGGCGGACGAGGCGACTTTTTCGTTCTGTCGGGGAATAGTCGCCGGCTGAGCCGCGCCGATCCCGGTAAACGCCAAAAAGAGAATGGGAGCCGCACCCCAAATTGCCAGGCGGAGTGAGATCGAGAGAATTTGATCTTGACGGCGTTTCACGGACAGAATCCTTTCTGTTTTGTCTATTTTTCCTATCCAATAGGAGAGAGTCCGAGACTCTCCGGTCTCTCTATCGATATATCGGGTGACTTTACAGAATGACTTTTGTTAAATAGGAGAAGATTTTTGTTTTTTACCGAATTTAGCTCTATTGTCGGATGGGAGAGGGTTCTTGCGCCCCCGGCCGCGACGGCTACAATGGAGGGAGAATCAATCGGGAAGAAATTTTGAACCTTCCGACCAGGTGAAATGACCTTCGAAATCGTCCGTCCTCACCCCCGTTGGCTTGAACCTTATCTCGACATGTGCCGCGTCTCTTGGGGGCATCTTCACGACAATTACATCCTCCACAACCCGGCTGACTTCTCTCGATGGAAGGAGCGGATTTTTAGCGACTACCGAAATCAGGAAGCAGGGGTCGGCCTTCCGCCGGGAATCGTCCCGTCGATCACGTTCTGGCTCATTGAGCCGGGTACCGACGGCAAAAACGACGAATGTCTCGGTGTCCTGAACCTCAGGCGCGTTCTGACCGAAAAGCTCCGTCGGTACGGCGGGAACGTCGGGATCG
>JAGCAH010000254.1 GCA_017652805.1 Thermoguttaceae bacterium
AAAATACGCGGATTCCCCGCCAGATCGGTCTCGCCGACCGCGTAACGGTTATCTCCCGTGTCGATCGCCTGACTCGTCGGCGAAAGGGCAAGGTCCAGCTGGCTGAAATTGGTAAGGTTGCCCGCCCCGTCAAAAACCGGCGCCGTGTTAAAACCGGGGTCTGTTCCGAAAAGATTCGATTTTGAAGTGATATTACCGGTATTGAGAACATCTCTCTGTTTCCCGTTCCCGGCATAGTTAAGGGAAACAATCGAATTGGTGATCGTCAGCCTGCCGATATTGCCGATCCCGCCGCCGTCCTCCGCAGAATTCCCGGTCACGGTCAAACTCTTCACTGTCAGCTCACCGGAATTGCCGATCCCGCCGCCTCTCTCCGCCGTATTTCCGGCCAGAGCCGAATTGGCAACCGTCAGGACGCCGGAGTTGAGAATTCCGCCCCCGTCCCCGCCCGTTTTTCCGCCGGTCACGGTCAAATTCATCAGCTGAACAGGCGCCGACCTGGTTCCCCCCGCCACATTGAAAACGCGGCTTTTTCCGTCGCCGTCTATCGTCATCCCGTTAATGCCGGCCGCATCGATCGAGACCCCCTTGTCGATGAACAATTCCGTCCCGTTCAGAACGATTGCCGTTCCCGCCAGCGGGGCATCGAACGTAATAACGTCGCCCGCGTTCGCATAAAGGAGCGCTTCACGCAGCGAAATCAATCCATCGGTGTCATCAACAACATCAAGCGCCGTCGTGACGGTTAACGAAGGTGTTTCAACCTCTTTGACAATCTTCCCTTGATACTCGTAAGCCCCGATATCGACCGTGGCGGTCGCTTTCCACGCGGCGCAAATCCGCGTGTTTCCCGCCAGGTCGGTATTGGTTTCGACGAAACTGTTTGTACCGCGGTCAATGGCCCAGCTCGTTGAGGAAAGCGAAAGATCGAGTTCGTTAAGATTGATCAGTTCGCCCGATTCGAATATCGGCGCCGTAACAAAACCGGGATCAAATCCGACGATATTGTTGCTGCCGGAAATGGGATAGCCTTCGTTGTAAATATCGATGTTTCCGTCTCCGGCATCGTTGAGGGAAACGATCGAGTCCGCAACCGTCAGATCGCCGCCCCCGTTGTAAATTCCGCCCCCGCTATCGGCGGCATTTCCGGAAATAGTCGAGCTGATAACCGTCAGTATGCCGGAATCGTTTCCGTAAACCCCGCCGCCGGCGTTCGCAATATTCCCGAAAATGGCCGAACCGCAAACCGTCAGCATATTGGAACTGAAAAAACCGCCGCCGGTCTCCGCGATATTCTCAAAAACCGTCGAAGCGGTAACCGTTGCTTCGCCGGCATTGTAAACCCCGCCGCCAATGTTTGCGGAATTCCCGGAAATGCTCGTGCCTGTGATCGTCACAGTACTGTCAGTGTCGTTGTAAACCCCGCCGCCGATATTCGCGGAATTTCCGGAAACGGTCGAATCGGTGACCGTCAGCGTGCCGGAAAGCCAGTTGTAAATCCCGCCGCCGTAGTCTTTCGCCGTGTTCCTGACAACGGTCGAGCCTGTGATCTTCAGCGTTCCGTAGTTGTAAATTCCTCCGCCGAAGTCTCTTGGGGCATTTCCGCCGGTGATCGTCAGACCGATCAGCTCAACCGGAACGGAAGATGAACCGCCGTAGATGTAAAACACCCGGCTCTTTCCGCCGGCATCGATTGTGATCCCGCCAATACTCGTGGCGTCAACCGTGATTCCATTGGGAACCTGGAGCTGTTCTCCGTTAAGCCAAATCGTTTTGCCGCGCAGCGATGAACTAAAAACAATCCTATCCCTCTCCGATGCCCGGCCGATCGCCTCGCGCAGCGAAAGGATAGTGTCCGATGAATTCCAGCTTGCCGGATCGTCGGCCGTGTTCACCGTCCAGGTCGTCGCTTCGGTCGGCGAGGGCAAAATGGCCGCGGATTCAATATGCCCCGCAGTTACGGCTAAGAGGGTTCTCTCCTCGAGAGATTCCAGGCGAAGTTTCCGGCTGCTCATGAAGGGTACTCCTTTGATCTAATCCGATTTGATCTGAAAATTCGTATCTGCTCAAAACACAATTGTAATTCGTTTCTGCTCAGAATACAACGTAGATTGCAGCCAAATTACCGGATTTTCCAAATATTCAGTGGCTTCCATCCCGGCCCTGCCCATTACGAAAAGTCTTCATCTCAGGTTTTTTCGTTCTCGTCCGTTTCTCTTCTGCGTTGCGAGTGAGACCCATTTTGAAATCCATCATGAAGAAAGAGGTTGAGAAATGACATGTACTTCAAAAGTGGACACTCACCCCCAGTTACCGTAACGGTTTTACATTTCCATTAAAACTGCGTTAACGAACACCAAAATTTTTCTTCGATGTTAATGAGTACTCAAACTAACGGGGAATCAAAATTCCTAGGATCCGAAATGGGAGGGCTTCGCTCCCGAAAGTGAGAGCACTTCCCCACCCTACAGAAGCACGAGCGGACGCAGATATACACCGCCCCTTCAATAATCTCTCCCTTGGCCGTGTCATCTGCCGTGGCGCGTCTCGTCCCCCCGACAGCCCAGATGGGCGAGCCGGTCGATCGACCTCTGTAATGAGTATCCGGCCTATGTCGAGAAGGCGTGGCTGTGCCATCCCGAGCAGATCGCCGAGGCTCACTATCTGCAAGTGACGGACGATCACTTCCAGCGGGCCCTGAATCCGTACCCGAACAACCCCCCAATTCACGGGGGTATTTCGGGGACAAATCAGGCACGCGACCCCGGTTCAAAACCGGGCTTGCCCCATAACTTTTTGGGACGCAACTAGGCACGCGAAACCGCCTAAAAACAAGGATGAAACGCCTCCAACCGGGCCAATCTCCCCATCCTGCTATACAAATTTGTCCCCGCAGCGTTTGCGGGGACAAAAACGGGGACATCCTTGGTGTAATTCGGTGATTTTCTATGTGCGTGACTAAACAGACCGCACATCGATTTGAGCCTTAAAAACAAGGCACTTCGCGCAAAAAGCCCCCAAAAAAAGGGTTTCGGCAAAGTTTATCTAAACTTCCAGAAACCCCAAAGGATGGCTGCGGTTGGATTCGAACCGACGACCTACGGCTTATGAAGCCAACAACTAGATCGGGAGAATCCTTGTTTTAAGGGGTCTGAATGATGTTGATATCGTCATTTTACCCCAGTTTCAACAACCTTTTCTGAGTTTTTCTGAGTCGGGTCATAGGACGCAGAGACCGCACCCCGTTTTGCAGATCGGATCCGCTGTGGTCTGGAAAATATGGGGATCAGAAAGAGCGCTTTAGAAATTCCGAAGCAGACAGTATTTTCGGGTTTGAGATTCCCGATTCCAGTAAATCCCTGTCGCCGGTTAAGATGACATCGACATGTTCCGCCATTGCCGCGCGCAGAATCGGACGGTCCTTTTCATCCCGGACTTTCATCTCATCTGTCACGGATTCTTCCGGCGTGGGAATAATTTCCAATACGAGTAACGCGTACGATAAAAACTGTTCCAGCACCCCTATCTTTTGGGGTGCCTTTCGATTGACAATTCGGCGCAGTTCATCGATCACATAATCGGTAACCATGCCTCTGTTCGGGTCGCTGACAGCCTCGTAAAGGGCCTTTGCCGTGGTTCCGTCGGGAAAGAGCGCCGCCGAGAACAAAATGTTTGTGTCTATAAAGACCTTCATCGGTTAACTCTTGGATCGGAATTCCTTTACCAGAGCGTCGGCTTCCTCTTCGGAACGAAGGCCAAGACGTTCAGCTTCTCCCGCCATTCCCTGCTGAAACAACTTCAGCGCGTAATGAGCGGCGTTCATGATAATAACCTGGTTGCCTTCGCAGACCAGGGTAACTCTGTCACCGGTGGCAATGCCGAGCTGTGCCCGTATGTCCTTCGGTAACGTGATCTGTCCCTTGGACATCACCTTTGCGCTGTCAACGATTACGGTTGCCATGATTTCCTCGCTAGGCCAAAACCCTACTTTTCCTACTTCCCCTACTGCGATTGTAACAGAATTTTCCGTTTATGCAATAGCGCTGGAAGTGAAAAGCGAATCCTGAAAAGGGGATATCTATTCAGATTCCCGTCCCTCTGGTCGCTTTTCTGAGTTTTCAGATACGGATCGCAGGATAGCAAGACCGCCTTCGACGAATCTAATTTCCATCGTGATGACCGCCACTTGTTCCCGTTTGGTGAACCCCTTCCGCGCGCTATGAAGCGGTAGGGGGAAATCGGTGGAGAAGGGGATGACTCCGCTCTTGCGGGTTGACCTGAACCAGCCGTTAAAGGATTTGCGCGCCGGAAAAGAGTATCTGAACGATATCGGACGGCCGGAACTGAAACTGGCGCCGAGACTTTCGATTCTCGCCGAAGATTCGAAACAGGCCGAAAGTCTGATTCCGGATATTGGGATGGTACTTGTTTCGGGGACCTTATCGGAAGAACCGAACGAACGAATCTGGACGACCGATGTGCCCGTCGGCAGCGGCGATGAGAGCGAGGAGTCGCTCCTCTTTCTGAACAGCCACCCGGATCTGCCTCTGGTCGACACGTGCGGGGAATTTTGAATCCGCGGCCGCCGGGCGGACGGAAACGCTCTGAAGAGAACAAGTACTTCTCTGGGACACTCCGTCCGCACCTCCGTGTGATTCCGTCCTCCAAAGACGGTTGAGGAGTCTCCCTTCTCGTTAAAATCTCTCTAAGCCCAAATTGTTTGGGAAGTCATATGACCATACAGATACAGGGCTGTTACTGTCGATTTTTTATTCTGAAAACGGAACCGTCTAAACCTTGTCGATTATTCCGTTGAAAAACGGCCTGTTTTCATTCTTTTGAATCTCTCTTATGTAACCGTCTTGTCTAACCGCAATATGTAATGTAAAATACATTACATATCAGGCGTGCAGTTTTTACTTTCAGGGAGGTGGAGAGTCGATGCGATGAAAAAAACAAAAGAACAGAGCAAAAAGACCGAACCGCCGGATCGGGGTGTCGACGGCGAAGCCGACCGCGCACCCCTCCTGCGGAAACGTGGGATCGAACGACGGCGTAAAATGCTCGATGCCGCATTGAAACTCTTGCAGGAGAAGGGGTTTGAGGGGGTTTCGATGAATGATGTGGTTCGCGAAGCCGGAGGGTCGCTTTCTTCAGCCTACAAGTTCTTTCGGAATAAGGAAGGTCTCCTTATTGCTGTTTTTGAAGAGACCATGCGGAGAAAGGGGGAAACCATCGCTAAGATCGAATTTCGCGGCGCCTCCTTTTCCGAAAAACTCGACGCGTTAATTCGCGGGGTGTTTGAGGCAGGGACTGAGGCTCAGGCAACTATCTTCATCTTCAACGGACTTGTGATCGAGTCGTTTCGTCGGCGTTCCCTTGCGGCGTTTGAAAAACTCCTTTTTCCCCGTTTTACCGAGGTGCTCGAAAGGATAGCGGACGAAACGTGTGTCTCATTCCGAATTCCGGCGGAGGATGTTGCTCTCGTCCTGGTCCGTTTGCTCCGCGGCACGCTGATTGAGGTAATCCTGACTCCCGGAACCGATAAAGCCCGTTTGGAGAAAGGCGTCCGGCTGATTACCGAAGCCGTCTCATCGTTTACGGAAGTCTGCGATTCAAAGAAGAATAAGCGCCGTTCTCCGGTGTCTCCATCCAGATAGTGAAGGGGTGTATTATGAAAAGTCTGGCCCGCGTTTTAGTTTTTGCGCTTCTGATCGCCGCCGTGGCTTTCGGTCTTTTTAAATGGCATGCGTATCAGCTGTCGCGAGACCAGGGTGCCGATCAGTCTTTGACCTTCTACGGCAATGTTGAAATCCGCCGGGTGAACCTGGGGTTTCGCATATCCGGCCGGATTGAGGAGATCATGTTCGAAGAAGGGGACCGGGTCCGAAAGGGGGATAAGATCGCCCTCCTCGATAAGGCTCCGGTACAGGCGCGCCTTGACGCGGCCCGGGCCCAGCTCGACTTGGCGGGTGCCAATCTCGAACTTCTTGAAAACGGTTACCGAAAGCAGGAGATAGATCAGGCACGGGCGAAATTGGATGAGCTGCGCGCAACCCTGGTGTTCGCCGAAGCCGACCTCGAAAGAGACAATTCGCTTGTCGGCAGCGGCGGAATCAGTGCGAACGACCGCGACAAATCGCTTTCATTTCGGAATGAAACCGCCGCGAAAATCGCTCAGGCCGAGGCGAATCTCAGTCTGCTGGAAGAGGGTTACCGAAAAGAAGATATTGCCGCCGCCCGCGCTCAAAAGGCGCAGGCCGAAGCCGAAAAAAGGGATGCCGAAATCGCCCTGGCCGATACCGAACTGATTTCGCCGAGCGACGGCATCCTTCTGAACCGGGTCGAGGAGACCGGAGCGGTCGTTCAGAACGGCCAGACGGTCGCCATCCTTTCGCTCGATACCGATGTCTGGGTTTACGTCTATGTCGACGAGCCGGATCTGGGTAAGCTCTCTCCCGGCGGAAAAGTCTTTATCCGCACCGACTCGTCCGACAAGGTTTACACCGGTCAGATCGGCTACATTTCGCCGGAGGCGGAGTTTACCCCTAAAAACGTCGAGACCGAAAAACTTCGCACCGACCTGGTTTACCGAGTGCGGATCATTGCCGACGCGCCCGATAACGGGCTTCGCCAGGGGATGCCGGTTACCGTGACAATTCCGCTCGGCGAATCTTCCGGCTCTTGTCCGGCCCTTCTTCCGGAATCGTCGCCATGCGGCTGTTCCGACAGCGGGACGCCTGCGGAACAGCCGTCCCAAGAAACATCCGAAGCCGGTTCCGTTTCCGAACCTGTTCTCCGGGAAACTTCGGAAGATTTGTAATACGGCAGTCTTTTTCCGGTTTAACCGTGTATCGCTCCAGAATGATCCGTTTAGAGAACCTTACCAAAAGCTGGAATCAGCCTGACGGCGCACCTGCGCTTGACCGCATCACGGTCGATATTCGTCCCGGACGGATCACCGGTCTGGTCGGGCCCGACGGCGCGGGAAAGACGACTCTGCTCCGTCTGATGGCGGGTCTGCTCGAACCGAGCGAAGGCAGTGTTTCGGTTTTCGGGTTCGACGCGACGGCCCAAACCGACCGGATCAAGCCGCTTCTCGGTTATATGCCTCAGAAGTTCGGCCTCTACGAAGATCTCACCGTTATGGAAAATCTTCAGCTCTATGCCAAGCTTCGAGGGCTCCCGAAATCCGATCGTGCCGAAAAGCTTGCGGACCTGCTCCGCTTTACGTCGCTGGCGGGTTTTGCCGATCGCCTGGCCCGGCGCCTTTCCGGGGGGATGAAGCAGAAACTCGGACTGGCCTGTGCTCTGATCACCACGCCGCGGCTTCTCCTTCTTGACGAGCCGGGCGTGGGAGTCGACCCGATCAGCCGCCGGGAACTCTGGCGCATGGTCGGCGAGCTCATTTCAGACGATGTGGCGGTGATCTGGAGTACCGCTTACCTCGACGAGGCCGAAAAGTGCGATGACGTACTTCTTCTGAACGGGGGAAAACAGCTCTATTTCGGACCCCCTTCCGGTCTGATCGACCCGATGCGTTCGCGTGTCATACAGATCCGGGGAATTCCGGAGCGGGACCGGCGCAAAGAGCTGACGCGGTTCCTGCAGGACGAATCGATACGCGACGGAGTTATTCAGGGCGGTTCCGTCCGTCTGGTTCTCAGCCGGGAGGCGCTCGAAAAGGAACGGTACGGACTTTCCCTTACGGAACCGTCCGAGGCGGTTGCCGTAAATCCCTCTTTCGAGGACGGATTCATTGACCGCCTGGGCGGCATCGTTCAGCGGTCCTCTCCGCTGGCTCAGGGATTCCATTCCATTCCGAAAAGCGAGAAACCCCCGGTGGTCGCCGAAGGTCTGACGAAACGCTACGGCTCATTTACCGCGGCCGACCGTATCACCTTTACCATGGAACAGGGGGAAATTCTCGGACTTCTCGGACCGAACGGTGCGGGAAAAAGTACAACATTCAAAATGCTCTGCGGGCTTCTCCGTCCGACCGAGGGAGCCGGTTACATTTCCGGATGGAACTTGCGCAAATCATCGTCGCAGGCGCGGTCGCGGCTCGGTTACATGGCGCAGAAATTTTCGCTCTATCCCGACCTTTCGGTTCGCCAGAACCTCGATTTTTACGCCGGTATTTACGGGCTGCGCGGCCGTCGGCACCGGATCGCTGTGGACCGGATGATTTCGCTCTTTGACCTCGGAGATTATTCCGGTGTCTCTTCGGGCCTGCTTCCCCTCGGGTTCAAACAGAGGCTTTCGCTGGCGGCGGCGCTGATGCATGAACCGGACGTCCTCTTTCTGGACGAACCGACCTCGGGAGTCGATCCCCTCACGCGGCGCGAGTTCTGGAGCCATATCAACGCGCTCATCGAAAAGGGAGTTACGATTCTGGTCACAACACATTTTATGGACGAGGCGGAATACTGTGACCGGATCCTTCTGATAAACAACGGGAAAATGGTTGCCGAAGGTGCGCCCAGCGCTCTGAAAGCCCGTGTCCGAACAGCCGATTTGCCCGATCCCACTCTGGAAGACGCATTTGTCCGGCTGGTTCGGGAAAAGGAGGAAGTGTGACGTTATGGGAGAACGGTTTGAACTCCTCGCCGCGCTGATGAAAAAGGAAACGCTACAGATTGTCCGCGATCCGAGCTGCATCCTGATTGCGTTTGTCATGCCGATGATTCTCCTTTTTATTTTCGGGTTTGGTCTTTCGCTCGACATGAAACATGTCCGCACAGCTCTTGTCCTCGAAGACAAGGGGCCGCTCGCCGCGTCGCTTTACGCCGCCTTCGACTCGAGCGATTTTATCGACGTCGTCTGCTATCCCTCGCGCCGTGAGGCCGAAGCCGCGATCACCGACGCCGAGGTGCGCGCGGTTGTGGTAATTCCAAACGACTTTTCACGCCGAATCCGCAACGGGCAGCAGGCACAGATCCAGCTGATCACCGACGGATGCGAAACGAATACCGCCACCGTTTTGGAAGGATACATCACCGGCGCGGTCGCCGTCTGGATCCGTCATCAGGCCGACGATCTGCAGGTGAAACAGGATCCGGAGCTGACG
>JAGCAH010000255.1 GCA_017652805.1 Thermoguttaceae bacterium
CGACGTGGTCGTTTACTACAACATCGAAGGCGAAGACGCCGCCAACTACAAAGTGGAACCCACCACGGTCCAAGGCGTCCACATTTACGACACCTCTGCCGCTGACGGCTACACGGTCGATGCCGCCGGGTTTGCCGGTCTGTCCGCCGGTGATCATATCGTGATCGACGGCGTTTCTTATCAGATCGGTCAGATCCTCGGTACCGATGCCTCCGCGTCGGACGTCTTCGATGCCTACACCAACGGTTTCGATGCGCTGAAGAATCTTGCCGCCTACTCCGGCCTGTACGATTATCAGGCAGGCAACGGCGTGACGATCAATATCGTCTCGATCGCCCCGGGCGTTGACGACACGGCCGATGGAATCACTCTCTACCGTGACGACGTTAACGGTGAATTCACCCAGACGTGGACCGGAACGGTCGTCGGCTATATCCCCGGCGGCAATGTTTTCGTTCAGGCGATCAACGTGGTCGGGAACACCACCTGGGACAACCAGGCGGTGATCGCGGTCGGCGACGAGCTCGACATCAATTACAATAACAATTATGACGAGATCGTTCTGACCGGCGCCTTCATTGACGGCGACTCCTTCGACGGCCCGATCGCTCCGACCGGTTCCGAAGACTCGGCGGTGAACATCAACGCGGCCGGGAAGAATATCAAGCTGAGTTTCGCCAATTACTCCGGCGACCAGGTCTACACCGGCGACTTCAATGTGGTTGCCAATAGGGCCGACTTCACCGAATTCAAGTATGCTTCAGCTCCGTATGACGAATTCGAAGGCACGCCCACCCGCGAAGGGTTCCTTAACCTCGGAAGCGAAACCGATGTTCAGGAGCTTTACATCCTGATCGGTGATACGCAGGAGGGTCTCACCAAGGACACCAATGCGGCTGTTCGTCTTGCCGAAGGCGGTCATATCGGCGACCTGACTGTTCAGATCGACGCGTACTTCACCAACGGTTACGAGAACCAGCTTGCCATTGATAACTTCGGTACGATCGACGTTTTCAACTTCCAGACATCCTCTTCGGTTTACAAGATTCTGCAGACCGTCTGGGGCGCCGTCATGGGCGACACTCCGGTTCCGACCGAGCAGGAGCTCTATTACTACTATTATGACGGTGAAACCGCCGCCTCGAATCCGTTCAACACCGGTTCCGACGAAAACATCACCGCCTTCCTCACCGCGCTCCAGTCCGGCAGTGCCCGTTATCAGGCTTTGGCGAACCAGATTATCGTGCGTATGAAGGGAATGCACGAGGTTGCTGCCGATGCGACGACTCTCGGCGTTATCAACAACGAGTCTGGCGTCATCAGCGAAGGCCTCGACAAGCTCTGGGGTTTCGGCAGGGGAGTTTCCTTCGAAAACCACGGAACGATCTCCTGCGATATTGACAGTACCGACGCTCATGGCGGCGACTGGTTCCTGAACGACGGCGGCACGATGGGCGCTTTCGCTTCCGGTCCGACCCAAGACGTCTTCGGTACCGGCGGCGGCGCCATCAATGGTGATGTCAACGTCGGCGGCGGCAATGACTGGGTCACTGTCTTCGACACGACCGTGTTCGGCGGTGAGATCACCTTCGGTGACGGCAACGACAACCTCGTTCTTTACGGTTCGGCGCTCGGCGCTGCGGGGACTGACTTCTCGGCCGTTCTTGCCGATACGCCGGAACATGTTACGATCTACAATATCTCTCGCGATGCCTTTGAAAACGATTATGCCGAAACGACGGTGACGATCGACACCGCGATTCCGGATACCGATGTGATGGTTGATTTCTCGCTCGTCAATGCCGCCGCTTACGGCGAATACGGCGTGGCGATCGGCTCCGAAGGCGATCTGACCGCGGTTGCCGCTTATACCGTCAAGCTTAACGCCGACATCGTTCTCGGCAACGGTGACGACAAGGTCATCATCTTCAGCGGTGCGACGGCGGACAACTTCAACATGGACGCCGAACTCACCTTCGTCAACAGTCCGCTTTCGACAGCATCCTTCGATGACGTCACCCTCGTGATTGACGGCGAAGATAAGCTGGTGATCGGCGACCACGAGTACAGCCTCCTGTATGACGGTTCCAACGTTTACCTGCAGCGCGAAGCCGAGGTCGGGGATCCTGATCTGCAGTTCGGTGAAATCACGATGGTTGACAAGTACACGGGCGAGACGCTTAATTTCGCCGACGGTCTGACCCCTGAAAACGTGGCCGTTGTCACGGTCAACTATGTCAATAACGGTGAAGCCGCGGTTTCCAACCCGTACTTCTACAGCGGTGTTCGTCTGGTGAAGCATACTTCCGAAGGCGACGAGGTTATCCAGCTGAATCCCGGCAAAGACGTGTACGAACGTTACTGCGTCGGCGGTCAGGAAGTCGGCGGAACCGGTTCGTTCGAATTCATCATGGCGCGTCTGGCCGCCGGTGATTACACCGTTGAAATCCAGCTCAACAACCGCGGTACGGTCCAGGAATCGAACTACGAAGATGACTTTGTTTCGTACGATTTCAGCGTCGGCGTCCACGGTTCGGATCTCGCCGTGACGGTCGACAGCTTCTCGGCGGTCGACGAGTTCACCGGCGAAGTTCTCGATATCGCCAACGGCGGTATCGAGACCACGAACAACGCCCGCGTGACCGTGACCTTCTCGAACATCGGCGAGAGAGACGTCAACGTCGTCTTCCCCTCGGGGAACACCTACTTCTACAACGAAGTCCGCGTCTACGACGAAGCGGGGAACTTTATCATCATGGACTCCACGGGCCGCTGGTATGAACGTCTGGTTCAGCCCGGTTTCGTGGCGGCCGACGGTGGTACGGCTTCCTTCGACTTCCTCCTTCCCGAGCTTCCGGCCGGTAAGTACTATGCGGACGTCATCCTCGATCACCGTATGGTGACCGACGATGTCGATCGGTCTAACAACGAAATCGTTTTCGAATTCGAAGTTACCGAGCATGTCGACAAGGCCTCCTTCGAACTGGTCGGCGCGGTCGCGACCGGCCGCACCAGCGGTGATGTGGTTGAACTGGTCGACGGCGCCGAACTCAAGTCCGAGGTCAACGATGTTGTCGTGACGTTCAAGAACACCTCGGGCAGAGACATCGACGCGCCTTACGTCTACGGCGGCGTCAAACTGCAGGATGCCGAAGGGAATTACATCCTCGGTTCGGCGGACGGCTGGTATGAACGCTTGAGTTACGAAGGTCTCGCCGCCGATGCAACCGGCACCTTCAAGTTCGTCACGAAAGCTCTCGCTTCGGGTGACTACACCCTGACTCTGGCGATCGATCAGCGCTGCGCGATCGGTGATATTCCGGACGTTCAGACGATCAACTTCACTGTTGAAGCCGCGCAGGTTCAGAAGTGCGACATGGTCAACGTCGGTATCGCCGCCGTCGATAAGTACACCGGCGCGGAGATCGACCTTAACGCCGTCAGCACCAAGCAGGCTCCGCTCTTCACGGTGACCTACAAAAACCAGGGAGCGTACGATGCGGATAAGGCGTACTTCTACTCCTCGGTTCAGGTGGTTCGCTCCGACGGGACGGTCGTTCTCGACACCTACGAACGTCTCTGCAACACCGGTCTTGCCGCCGGTGAAACCGGTTCGTTCAATTTCCTGATCGGCAAACAGGCCGTCGGCGCCTACACCGTGAAGGTTCAGCTTGATGACCGCGAAGCGCTCGACCAGGCCGTCTATGTCAACGACTATACCGAATACACCTTCGAAGTTGTCGAACCCGAAGAGGCTTTGATTCCCGAAGAGGCTTTGATTCCCGACATCTACGCCGATGCAGACGCCGTTGAGGATCTGTTCAACTAGTCCTGAATCCTTTTCCGGCAATCCCCGGAAAAGATGAGTCGTTAAAAGCGTCCCGGAACAAGAGATTGTTCCGGGACGCTTTTCTCTAGGGGGGGGGTAAGTTATCGAGTTCGGCTTATGAATCCCTTTTGACGGACAGAAAAAACAGAGCCGCGATAATTCTCTCGGTGTGAGAGTATTTTCTTTGACGGTAGTAATCGTCGTGACAGCGGCATAGATTCGGAAGAAGTCCGCGGAACCGAAACCGACCTTGCGGGAGCCCGCGGGTTGTCGACGGAGGAGCCGTATCGGTGCGTATAGGGTTCAGGGGTGGCTGGAAAAGCGGTATCCGAAGAAAAGCCGTGACGTGATTTGATGCTGGGACTGCCCGAAAGCTTTGCCGTAGCGGCGAGCTTTTGAAATAACGCGCAAAGTCCCCCGCGAGGGGTGTATTTGTTGTTGTGCGTTCTCTTCCGAAAAAAAACGGAAACAGAAAGTTGTCTTCTGTTTCCGTTTGGCGTCTGTCGTCGACGGAAAGAGAACCTCAGCCGAGCATCTGGATCCGCTCGTAGAGGTCGGAGTAGAGACGGGCGCTCTTTGTCCAGGAGTGGTCGAGTGCCATGGCGGTCAGAACCATCTGACGCCAGGC
>JAGCAH010000256.1 GCA_017652805.1 Thermoguttaceae bacterium
AAGAATCCATTCTTCCCTTGGAGGGACACCTTACGCAGTTTATTCTCGCGGAAAAATCTTCGTATAGAAAGAAGTTTACTCCGACAATGCTAAAAGAGACTGGAGAGCTCGGGGTGGAAAGTCCGATATAGAGGACGAAAGTTCATTTCTGTTTTTCTCTCCTGCAGGAGAGAAAAACAGAAATGAACGCTACACAAAAACAAGCTTCTTCAAGTGCTCTGAGCTGCCAGAAAGACGGGGCCACCTAAATCAACCGGAATTCGTTTTATTTTTCATCTCCAAGTTGTGGGCAACTCGGAGATGAAAAACAAATTTAATTAACACAAACCCACTGGATTTTTTAGTCCAAACCGTAAGCAGTTACCTTTTGAAAAGTTTTGCCGCAACATGAAAATACTGATTGTCTGCCAGCATTATTATCCTGAACAGTTCCTTCTTAACGATATTGCTACGGAACTGGTTCGTCGCGGCAATGATGTTACCGTTTTGGCAGGACTGCCGAATTATCCGGAGGGCAAAGTCCTTTCTGAGTACAGATGGGGTAGGAGAAGATCACAGATAATAGATGGCGTCAAAGTTATCCGTTGCTTCGAAATTGGCCGGGGGCGCGGTTATTTTCAGTTGGGCGTAAACTATTTGAGCTATTCGATATCAGCATCGATCAAGTCACTCTTTTTAAAAGGGAATTTTGATATTGTGTTCAGTTACCAACTTTCTCCTATTTCAATGGCTTTTCCCGCTATCTTGTATAAGAAGCGAAAGAAGGTTCCTGTATTTCTTTATTGTTGCGATCTTTGGCCGGAATCGCTTAAAGGCCATGTTAAAAAACCTAGCGGTTTTTTTTATAAAACATTAGCTCGGTTCTCAAGATACGTATACAATGCGGTTGACGTAGTTACTGTCGCTTCGAAGCCTTTTATTGAGTATATGCAAAAGGTAAATGAAGTTCCCGCTTCTGTTTTGCGTTATCGTCCCCAGTATGCGAGCGGATATCTTATGAAGGAGGATTTGACCGCAGAGGATAATGGGATAGTCGATTTTATGTTTGCTGGAAATTTTGGCTATGATCAAGATTTAGATGTTATTATCAAAGCAGCAGGCGCTCTTCGCGAAAGAAGTGATTTTCGAGTCCACCTTGTAGGGTTTGGTGCACGCTTGGAAGCCCTTAAAGAGTTGGTAAAGAAAGAGAAACTTGAGGACAAAGTTACTTTCCATGGCCGCGTTCCCTTTGATGAAATGGGTAAGTTTTACAAAAAAGCCGACGCACTTCTGATAACTCTTCGGTGCATTAACGAAATCGGTAAAACAATGCCGACTAAGTTAGAGACCTACATGACAACGGGCAAACCGATTTTTGGCGCAATTAACGGTGCGGCTGAAGAAGTTATCCGGGAATCCGATTGCGGGCGGACTGTTCGTGCCGGGGATTATATGGGGTTGGCCAACCTTATGAAGGATTACATCGAGCATCCGGAAAACTACATTCATTGTGGGGAGAACGCAAAACAGTATTTCGCTGACAATTTTACTTTGGAAGGGCATGTTGATTGGCTAGAAGGTGAGTTTAGACAGCTTGCGGGTATGGTTAGGTGATCGTTATCCAGGCTTATCTTGAATGAAAGTGAAGTTATGAAAGCGTTAATCACAGGCGGATCGGGTTTTATCGGTTCTAATGTTACAAAGAAAGTCCTTTCGGAAGGTTGTGAAGCGCGGATTTTAGATAATCTTTCTTCCGGATATCGAAGCAACCTCGATGGTCTTGATATCGAGTTCATTGAGGGTGATGTGACAGACTCCGAAACGGTTGAAAAGGCTTGCCGTGGTGTGGATGCCGTTTTTCATCTGGCGGCTTCTGTCGGACGTCAACGGTCGATTGATTTTCCGCAAGTCGATTCTATGACTAACTTAATCGGTACTATCAATGTATTGGAGGGGATGCGGAAAAACGGAGTCTCCAAGATTGTGTATTCCTCATCCGCCGCAATTTTCGGTGAATTGGAAACCTACTTTATTGATGAAACGCATCCGCAAAACGCAGATTCCCCATATGGCGTGAGTAAGCTTGCTGCAGAAAAGATGATCTTAGCGTTTTCGGGGATTTACAAGGAGATTACTGGTGTTTGTCTTCGGTATTTCAATATTTACGGGGTCAATCAGTGTTTTGATCTTTATGGGAATGTTATTCCGATCTTTGCCAAAAGACTCTATTCAGGAGAACCGCTGACGATTTACGGCGACGGTGAACAGACGAGGGATTTTGTCAATGTTCACGATGTGGCGATGGCGAATTTTCTTGGTATGCAATCCAGCAAAACCGATGTTTACAACATTGGTTCCGGAACAAGTGTTACGATAAATTCCTTGGCAAAGCTCATGCAGAAGATTTCGGGAATACAAACGGAAATTAAGTATGCTCCAGAGCGACCTGCTGATGTCCGGCATTGTCGTGCAAACGCCCAGAAAGCGCTGGACGGACTTGGATTCAAAGCTAGTGTTGATTTAGAAACGGGTCTTGATGAATATCTCAAATGGTTTAAGGATAGCTGTAAAATTTGGGGTCACTGATATGAATCGATTCAAATTTCTCTCATAATTCAAAATGAATAAGGATGTCTGTAGCGAAAACGTATTTTTTAAGTGTATATCAGAGTGGAAAGACCCTAAATCTGACCATTGAGTTCTTGTATGTAATAATAGTAAAAATTCTACGTGCCGAAAAAAGGTGGCGTCGAGTGAATTAGAAGTGGTTTCATAATTTTGTTTGGTAATTGCTTACGGTTTGGACTAAAAAATCCAGTGGGTTTGTGTTAATTGATCTCGTTTTTCATCTCCAAGTTGTTAACAACTTGGAGATGAAAAACGAAACAAGTTACGATTGATCCAATGTCCTCGGTGGCTGCTGCTGAATCTTATTAAACATCCTCTTTGCGGTCGTACATTGGCATCAGGTCGGACATGTATTCAACCAAACGTTCGAACAAATCGTTGTCCTTACGATGATTATAACGAAATTCCAGCTCTTTCAAATACAACGGAAACCACTG
The DNA here is from genome assembly GCA_017652805.1 of Thermoguttaceae bacterium. Taxonomy (GTDB): domain Bacteria; phylum Planctomycetota; class Planctomycetia; order Pirellulales; family Thermoguttaceae; genus RUG695. The sequence continues at coordinate 3,045 of JAGCAH010000256.1, forward strand.
GGGTGATATCCCATGATGTTTGGATAACCGCTCCTTAGCCCAGCTCCAAAACCCTTCAAGACCGTTGATATGAACTTTACTTTCGGAAAACCGACTTGAATGATCCACCGATAAATGACGGTAACCGCAAAACATCAGGGAATCATAGGCCTGATACTTATCGGTATAAACAATACTGCCACGGCGAACCTTCTTAACTGTAAGGCCCAAAAGCGTGTCACCCTTGACGTTGGGAACCATTGAAACGGATACCTGTCCCCCTCTTGAGAGTATCCCGAAAACCGGAATTTTACCCGCTGCTCCACGTCCACGTTTACCTTTACGACGACCCCCCGAAATAGGATTCGTCGAGCTCAATCTCTCCCGAGAGGATGATTTCTTCTCCATCGTTGGCATGCGCAAGGATGGAATGGCGCAGGGCCATTAGTGCTTTGTGGACTGTATTGTAAGCCAAACCCGTCTGGGATGCGATCTTCCTTCCGGAAACCTCAAGTTCAAACAACTTGATAATTCAAAGCCAAATATCCATAGGAAGATTGACTTTGCTCCACCATCTCCTCGTGAGGTCGTGAAATGTCTTGTGACAGCGCTTACAACGGCGGCGCCCATCGGAAAACTTCCAGTTCTCTCGTGAAAAACAAAAGAGGCAAAATCGGTGTCGATTTTTTTGCGTTTTTTTCGACACGTATCGCATTGCCGTCCGGTCGTTTATGACCAATGATTCATAGGTCTTCATGTCCATGACTATATTCTAGCCAAGTCCAAACCGTGAGCAATTACCATATTTTTTTTGCGAAAACCGACGGTTCCGAAAAGCCCCGGGGTCTGCCTCTCCGTCGGAAATGCCGGTAAAAAGAGGCGAACCGAGCGCGGATTTCACGCGGCTCGGACCGCGCTTGACACCCGGCCTCTTTCCGCGTCCCGGGGGGTTGCGTTCCGCAAAAACATGGTATAATACCATATGGGTTTGGTAGGATATCCTGCCGGCTCGACTGACAGACCATATTCGATGTCAATCGTATTGGGGCGCCGCGCCCGTCGCGCGGCTGAGAAGTACCCATTGAACCTGATCCGGGTCATACCGGCGTAGGAAATTACGAAGGCAGTCGGTTTTCTCTTTGAATCGGCTTCTGTTTCGCGATTTCCTTTCGATCATTCTTTCCGAAAGGAGATGTTTCAAATGGCTTCCGAGAACATTATCTCAAAAGCGATCGTTCAGAACTATGCGGAAAAGCTGACCAAAAGCCTCGTCGTCGACGTCGCGTTGGTCGGCGCCGGCCCTTCGGCGCTCGTGGCGGCGCGCTATCTGACCGAGGCGGGACTGAACGTCGCGCTCTTTGAAAGCCGGCTCGCACCCGGCGGCGGCGTCTGGGGGGGCGGCATGCTCTTCAACGAACTGATCGTTCAAGACGACGCGCTCGGCATCCTCGATCATTTCGGGATCGCCCACGTCCCCGTGAAGGGGGAGGAGGGATACCACTCGATCGACTCGGTCGAAATGGCGAGCGGCCTGACCTTCGGCGCGGTTCACGCCGGAGCGAAAATCTTCAACGCCGTAAAGGTCGAGGACGTCGTTTTTCATAACAACCGGATCGCCGGTCTGGTGATCAACTGGTCACCCGTTCTGAAACTCGGGATGTTCGTCGATCCGCTCACGATTCTCGCCGACGCCGTCGTCGACGCTACGGGACACCCCAGCGTGGTCGCTAACCTGATCATCAACAAGGCTCAGGTCAAACTCGATACGCCGACCGGCGCGATCCTCGGCGAGCATCCGATGTGGGTCGATAACGGCGAAGTTTCGTGCGTCGAGAGCACCGCGGAATATTATCCCGGTTTCTTCGCCTGCGGGATGGCCGCGAACAACATTATGGGGGGCTACCGGATGGGCCCGATCTTCGGGGGTATGCTCAAGTCGGGGAAAAAGGTCGCCGACCTGATCCTCGCCGCGCGCAACAAGAAGTAAAGGGCCGAAGGACTTATTCGGCCGGCCGGGGGGAATCCGCGCTCCCTTCGGCCTTTTTTATTCCCGCCTCGCGCCGCGATCCGAAACAGACGGCGATATGCCGCGGAGTGCCTCCCGCCCCGCTCCGAACAGTCCGGCGGCAGAGTCGGACGGTATGCTTGACATATATACGAATTCCAATTATAAAAATTAGGCATTGTGGTTTTGGTTTTAACTTGGTTCATGAATAGACAAGGGGGCTTTATGACAGGTTTTTCTTTCAGGCTTCGCCCTGCGTCGTTTCTCGCGTTTTTCTTCCTAGCCGTTCCGGCCGTCACCTTCGCGATTTCCAGCAACGCTTCCGTCTCTGCGCTTCGCAAGGCCGCTGAACAGGGGGATCCCGAAGCGCAATATAATCTGGGGATCCGCTACGAGAACGGACAGGGCGTCGAGCGGAACGCGCGGGAAGCGGTCAAATGGTACCGCAGCGCCGCCGAACAGAATTACGCGCGGGCGCAGAACAATCTCGGCGCCTGCTACGACAGCGGATTCGGCGTCGGCGAGGACGACCGGGAAGCGGTCAAGTGGTATCGCAGGGCCGCCGAACAGGGGGATCCCGAAGCGCAATGCAATCTGGGGGTCTGTTACAATAACGGGGAAGGCGTCAGGGAGGACGACAGGGAGGCGGTCAAGTGGTTTCTGCGGGCCGCCGAACAAAAGTACGCCGACGCGCAGTTCTATCTGGGCTATTGCTACGCGCGCGGGATCGGTGTCGCGAAGGATTACGCCGAAGCGGTCAAATGGTACCGGCTGGCCGCCGATCAGAGTCACGCCGTCGCTCAGTTTTATCTCGCTTACTCTTACGCTCAGGGTCTGGGGATCGCGCGGGATCTCTCGCTTGCCTTCACCTGGTACAACCGTTCCGCGCTTCTGGGATACCCCCGCGCCGAATGGTACGTCGGCCGCTGTTACGAGTACGGTTACGGGGTTGTAATCAGCAAAACCGAAGCGGAAGCCTGGTACAGTAAGGCCGAAGCGCACGGCTTTGACGCCGACGACGCCGACCTCGATGACGATTACCCGGACTTTGACGACGACGATATTCTCGGCAGCGATTTCGACGCCGACGATTCAGACGGCAACGGGGACGACTCCAACGCCGATGATGATTCGGACGACGGCGATGACAACTCCGATGCCGACGATGATCCGGACGACGGCGATGACGGCTCCGATGCCGACGATGATCCGGACGACGGCGATGACGGCTTCGACGACGGCGATGATTCCGACGACGGCGATGACGGCTTCGACGACGGCGATGATTCCGATGACGGCGATGACGGCTTCGACGACGGCGATGATTCCGATGACGGCGATGACGGCTTCGACGACGGCGATGACGGCTTCGATGCCGACGATGATTCGGGTGGCGGCGACGATTTCTGAGTGTCGGCGCCGACCTCCGCTCGGCCGAAGAGGCGGCTCTTCGCGCTAAGTCGCAAGCCCCTGAAAATGAAAGGACGGTTCCCTATTCCGGAAACCGTCCTTTCATTTCGTTTTAAACCGGAAAAACCGGCCCGTTCTTGCTTCGCGGTAAATTTCAGACCGTTCTGCCGCGCGAACGTTTCGGCATGCGAACCGGGCTTGCCGACAATCGTCAGGCGGCAGCACTCGTCGAAAGCCTCATGCCCGATATTCGTCACCGACGCGAGAATCTCGATCGTCCGGAGCGAATGGCATTCTTCAAACGCGCTGTCGCCGATATACGTGACACCGGCGGGAACGTCGATCGCGCCGAGCGAATCGCAGTCGCTGAAAACTTTCCATCCCCGCAACCGCCGCGGGCCGGAAACATATCGTTCGGCTCAGCCCCCCCGCGAAGTCGGAATCGGGCCCGGATTCGATTTCAGGCAACTTACAGGCGATATTCTTGACAATTGTCCGTTGGCGAATACGATAATGGAATACATCGCTAGGTTTTTTGCTTAAATCCATGAACAAACAAGGGGGTTTTATGATGACTTTTTCTTTTAAGCTTCGCGCGGCGTTGGTTCTCGCGCTCTTCTTCCTTGGCATTACGGCCGTCTCCTTTGGCAACGGCAAGGCCGATTCCGGCGGCGAGTCCGTTTCCGCGCTTCGCAAAGCCGCCGAAAAGGGGGATGCCGAAGCCCAGTATAACCTGGGGATCAGCTACGAAGAAGGGGATGGCGTCGCTCAGGACGCGCAGGAAGCGGTCAAGTGGTACCGAAAAGCCGCCGAACAAAATTTCGCACTGGCGCAAAACAACCTCGGGGTCTGCTACGAGAACGGGATCGGCGTCGACGAAGACCACAGCGAAGCGGTCAAATGGTACCGTAAGGCCGCCGAACAGAACGATCCGGAAGCGCAGTGCAATCTGGGCGCGTGCTACGCGAACGGAAAGGGCGTCGGCGAGGACGACCGGGAGGCGGTCGAGTGGTTCCGTAAGAGCGCCGCACAGAACTTTTCCGGCGCGCAATACGATCTGGGGGTCTGCTACGAAAACGGGCAGGGCGTGACACAAGACGCGCGGGAAGCGGTCAAGTGGTACCGAAAAGCCGCCGAACAGGATCATCTCGGCGCACAGTACAACCTGGCGGTCTGCTACGATAACGGACAGGGCGTCAAGCAGGACAAGCAGGAAGCGGTCAAGTGGTACCGAAAAGCCGCCGAACAGGGGGATCCCGACGCGCAATGCAATCTGGGGACCTGCTACGAGACCGGGAACGGCGTCAATCAGGACAAACAGGAAGCGGTCAAGTGGTACCGAAAAGCCGCCGAACAGGGGGATCCCGACGGACAATGCAATCTGGGCCGCTGCTGCGCAAACGGGGAAGGCGTCAAGCAGGACGTACAAGAAGCGGTCAAATGGTTCCGCCAATCCGCTGAACAGGGGAACGAAGACGCCAAAAAAGCCTTGAAAGAACTCGGCGCGGAATAGAGCGCTGAGGAATAAACCACGTCTTGATGACCGGCTGCGCGTGACCGAACCGCCACGCGCGCTTTTTTATGCCGTAGTTTTGGACGATCTTGAAAAGCGCGTTACGCCGATAGTTTCAGACGGCGGGCGATCCCGTCCGAAACGACGCGGGTGTCGCGGGTGATTTCGCCGAACGAGAGAACCGGCAGATCGGGGAACTTCCCTTCGATCAGCGCGCGAACCGCCGGACGGACGGCGTCGCCGACCAGGAGAACCGGGCGGTTGCGATACACAAGCGCGTTTTTCAGCTCTTCGGCAAGGAGGTCAAGAATCTCGTTCGAGTCGTCGGGTGCCAGGTTCAGGCGCACTTTGTCCTGTGAAACGTCGCTCCCGGCGGCAACCTTCTCTTCGAGTTCCGGGTCGAGCATCAGAACGAAAAGCTCGCCGTCTTCGTTGCGGTACTGACCGCAGAGGGTTCGCGCGAGTCGGCCGCGGACCTGTTCGGTCAGGTAGATCGGACTGCGGCTGCGCGGCGCCTCGTCGCCGAGGACTTCGAGAATCGCCCCGAGCCGGCGGATCGGCACCTCTTCGCGAAGAAGCCGCTGAAGAACCGCCTGAACCTCGCCGATTTTGAGGATTCCCGGCACGACTTCGTCGACCGCTTTCGGCTGTTCGGCACGAAGACCGTCCAGAAGTTTCGCCACGGCGTCGCGGGTCAAAAGATCCGCCGCGCCGCGCGTGACGGCGTTTTGAAGCTCCTGAACGACCGCCTCGCGCGGGTCAAAGACGCGGAATCCGTATATCTCGGCCTTCTCGCGATGCCGCGGTTCAATCCAGAACGCCGGCTCCTTCCCGACGGGGGATTTCGTTTTGATCCCTTCCAGACGGACGCCGGAGCCGTCGGCGTCGACCGCCAGAAGCATTTCGGGCCAGATGACTCCCTCGGTGATCGTCTCGCCGTAGATACAGACGCGGAACCGGTTTTCGTCCAGATCCAGCGCGTCGCAGACCCTGACCTTCGGAACGATCATCCCGAGCCGTTTAGCGGCCTCAATCCGCATTTCCTTGATCAGGTCGGCCAGAGAGATGCCGTCGTGAACCTCGGTCAGCCCGACCAAACCGAGCCCGAGCCGGAGCTCGAGCGGGGCGACCGCCACGTAACGTTCGATCCGGTTCTGTTCCTTCTCGCGCTCGGCGCGCGCTTTCTCCCGCTCTTCGTTTCTTTGGCGGAGTTCCTCGTTCTTTTCTTCCTCCTCCTGTTTGCGGTTCAGCGTCCAGGCGGTCAAGAACGAACCGGCGGCGATCGTCATGAGCGGTACGCGCGGAAGACCGGTAAAGACGAGCAATACAAGGAAAAAACCGCCGACCGCGAAGACCAGCGGCCGGTAGAGGAGCTGACCCGCCACACGGCTCGAAAGGTTCTCGCCCCGGCCCCCGCGGGAGACGAGGACGCCGGTCGCCAGTGAAATCAAGAGCGCCGGAACCTGTGAGACGAGCCCGTCCCCGACGGTCAGTTTTCCGTAAACCGAAATGGCCGCGGCGGGCGCCATCTTGTTCTGCAGAATCCCGATCAGAAGACCGCCGACGATATTGACCGCCACGATGATGAGCGAGGCGACCGCGTCGCCCCGCACGAACTTCCCCGCGCCGTCCATTGCGCCGAAAAAGTCGGCCGAGTCGGCGAGCTCTTCACGGCGGCGGACCGCCTCGTCCCGGTCGATCAGCCCGGCGGCCAGATCGGCGTCGATCGCGGCCTGCCGGCCCGGCAACGCGTCAAGCGTAAAGCGCGCCGCGACTTCGCTGATCCGGGTCGCCCCTTTGGTCAGCACCACAAACTGAATGATGATGAATATCGAAAAAATGACGACACCGACGACAAAATTCTCGCCGGTCACAAACCGACTGAACGCCGAAATGACCCCGCCGGCGGCCTGATCGCCGAGCGTGTCGGCCCGGGTCAGAATCAGCCGGGTGGTGGCAACATTCAAGACCAGGCGAAAGAGGGTCGTGCCGAGCAGAAGGGTCGGAAAGACACTGAACTCGAGCGGTCTGCGGACGAAAAACGCGGTAAAGAGAATGACAAGCGACAGCGCGATGTTCAGGGAGAGGAGCCAGTCCATCGCCCCGCCCGGCAGATTGAAGAACATCACAAAGAGAGCGGCGGCGACCGAGCCGGGAACCAAAATCTCGGCAAGGCGCGGTCGGCGGAACTGGGGAATCGCGGATGATGTCATCGGAAATTAACGCTGCGCCGCGCGCTCCTGCTCCGCCCGGCACTTATTTTCACGGGACGGAACGAAAGGGACGCGGACTCGCTTACTGAAAGGTTCATGGTTATTCGCCGTCGGGATCATAGAGATTTTCCCCCAATTTTGTCCAGAGGAAAAATCAAGTTTTCCTCCGGAAGGAACGATAAGAAACATAATTCGTAAAACCCGTTTAACTGGAAAACTTGATGAAAACCGCGTATTTTGCCCGAATTAACAAAAAATACCTCGCGCTGGCGTTGATCCTCGCCATCGGAGCCGCGGGGATCGCCGGTATGGTGCGCGGATCGAAGGTGGAGGAAGGTACTCTCCCTTCGCCTCAGGCCGAATCCGCCGAAACGGTACGTTTCCTCACCGACGCCGAAAAGGGACGCGCGCTGAGCGCCGAGTCGGGGAAACCGCTGCTCCTTTTCTTCACCGAGCCGTCTTCCCCCTTCAGCCAGCGCGTGGAAGGGGAGTTTTTCGCCGATCCGCAGGTCGCCGAACTGACCCGTCAGATCATCTGCGTCTCGGTCGACACGGGCCGGACCGCCGCGATTCCGCTGATGAAAAAGTACGCCATCACCGCGGCGCCGACCGTCCTCCTCGTTTCGGCCGACGGCGAGAAGACGGAACCGATTACCCAGTTTCGCTCGCCTGCCGAATTTAAAGCCCAGTTGGGAGGCCTCCTCCGTCCGGTCGCCTGGCAGCAGGCTTCTCTTTTCCTTCGCTGAACGAGCCCGAAAAAAGGGGCGCAGAAGATAGGGTCTCCGCCCGGAAATGCTCTTGTCTTTCTATTAGATAAATCACTATAATCCCCGGTCATTTCACGCCAAGAAGATTTCTCAGCCGATGGTCGGAGATTTGAGAGCGATTAACCCCCAACAGAGAGCGGCGGCAACGCCGTCCGACGCCACCCGAAACCGCGCCGCGACGCGCGGGTTCGGCGCGCTTGATTTCGGCGCTCTCCTTCGCGGGGGAACCCTCTTCTTCGCCGCGGCGCTTCTTTTCGGTTCGGCTCTCTTTTCGCCCCTGACCGCGCCCAGCGCTTCCGCCCAGGAAATTTCGGCCTCCGAAGAACCCGCGCCGGAGACCGGCTACCCGATCGGCTCCTATTCCGAAGGAATCTACTCCGACACAATCAGCGCCTCGAGCGACACGCCGCAAGATGACGAGCCGCGCGTTGAAAAGATCGCCAGCCGACCGTTCGATTTCTCGCTGACCGGAACCGGGGACGGGCTCGAAGGGACGCGCGCCGGGCAGACGATTTCCGGAATCAACGCCGACGCGTATGACTACAACCAGTCGGGCCAGAATCAGTTTATCGTGCCGAAGGCGGCGCTTTCCGACGATTCGATCGTCGTCTCGGGAGACGCCGGCTGGAAAAGCGCGTCGAACGGGGACGGCGAAGAAGTCTACATCCTGGCGGGACACTGCCGCGTTCAGCAGGGGGAATCGTCGGCCGAAGGGCCGCGTGGAGTGGTCCGCGTCATTCCCGACCCGAACGGCGACTCCAAATCGGTGATCCTCTATCTCGAAAAAGAGAACCAGTGGGAACCGTTCGACCTGAAACTCAGCACGTCGTACCTCGCCGCCCACGCCACCGAAACCGCGTGGCAGGGAACGTTCCGCACCTCGGGGAGCGTCGACGTGCAGATCGCCGACCGCGGGAGCGACCAGCTGAATCCCGAAGAGATTTACGCCCGCGCCCTGGCGATGGAAAAGAGCGCGCCGGCCGACGCGGGAATTCCCGACACGCAGGGAGCCGCGATTCTGTCAACCGATCAGCCCGACGGCGGGTGGGAAGAAACACACAACGCGGAGCTGACCTCGTCGGTCGACCGTCTGAAATCGTTTCGGGATATCAAACCCGAAGATATGGCGTTCCGCCGGATTCGCCTCATGTCGCGCTACGACCGCGACCTGAATCTCCAGCGCGAGACCGACCCGACCAACCCCTCGCGCGACCGATACGTCATCAGCGGCGGGTTTATCCTGATGATCGAGGGGATTACCGCGAAGAGCGAGCCGGTCTCGGACGTGATCGATATTTCCGCCGACCGCGCGGTGATCTGGGCCGACGGAATCGACCTTCAGCAGGGGGGGCTCCAGAACAAGGACCTTGATCTGGAACTCTACGTCGAGGGGGATATCATCTTCCGCGAAGGGGAACGCGTCATCTACGCGCAGAAGATGTATTACGACGCGAAGAACCTCGTCGGCCTGATCAAAGATACCGAAATGGTGATTCCGGTTCCCGATTCGCCGGGCGGGTATTTCCGAATCAACGCCGAGACCATCTCGCAGAACGACGCCGACACGCTGACGGCGACCGACGCGTGGGTTTCGACCTCGACGATGGGACAGCCGACCTATCGGCTCCAGTCGAACTCGCTGACCGCCGAGTTTCGAAAGACCCCCCTCTACGACAGCGCCACCGGCGCCCCCGCGATTAACGCCGAGACGGGGAAACAGGAATACCGCAACGACAGTTACGTCATCGCCGAGAACAACTTCGTCGCCCTCGAAAACGTCCCGGTCTTCTACTGGCCCTGGATGTCGATGAATATGAAGAACAAGTCGCTCTACCTCCGTCGGCTCGAGGTCGCGCACGACAGCACGTTCGGCACCCAGGTTCGTACCGGCTGGAATCCGTATCAGATCTTCAACATTAAGAAGTGTTCCGAAAACACCGACTGGGTCATCGACCTCGACTACCTCTCGAAACGCGGGTTCGGGCACGGAACCACCTACAGCTATAACGTCGACTCTCTCTTCGGCTGTCAGACCCAGGCGATCGGGGTGGCGAACTACTACGGCGTCTACGACCGCGGAACCGACAATCTCGGACTCGGCCGGCGCAACGACCCGTTCCCCCACAAGTACCGTTACCGCGGGATCTGGAAACACAAACAGCGCTTCGATCTGCCCGACTGCCTCGAACAGTATCTTCCCGACAGTTGCTGCTGTAAAGACAGCAGCTGCTGCAGCGGCTGGGAACTGACCGCGCAGGTCGGCAAATCGAGCGACCGGAACTACCTGAGAGAATATTTCGAAGAGGAATGGTTCACCGACTCGAATCCGGAGACGAGTCTCGAGCTGAAAAAGACGACCGACAACTGGTCGATGGGCGTCACCGCCTCGGTCATGACCGATAAGTTCTATACCGGCACCAACGAGCTTCCGAAGTTCAGCCATTTCCTCCTCGGGCAGAACCTCTGCTGCAACAAGCTCCTCTGGTACGAGCATACCAAACTCGGGCTCTACCAGTTCAAGACGACCGAGTCCCCCTTCTCGCAACAGGATCAGGACTACTTCCGCTACCTGAACTGGGAACTGGCCAGCAGCGCCACCGACAACACCGCGCTGGGAACCGGCTCGGACCGGCTTTCGGCCACCTCGTTCAACCTGGCGACCCGCCATGAGCTTGACCTCCCCCTGGCCGTCGGCCCCGGAAAGATCACCCCCTATGCGCTCGGCGAATACGCCTTCTGGGGAAAAGGGTATTACAAGAACAACATCAACCGCCTCTACGGGCGGACCGGGCTCCGCGCCGATCTGCCGGTCTGGAAAGTCGATAACGACATCACCAGCGACATGTGGTACTTAAACGGGATCGCCCATAAGATGAATTTCGGGGTCGACGCCTTCATTGCCGGGGCGAACCGGGGGCTCGACGAACTGATCCACTTCGACCAGATTGACGACTGGCAGGTGCAGGATTTCCGCCGACAGTATTCGGTCACATCGTTCACCAACTCCTATTCCCCCTACCAGGACAGTATCCCCGTCCGGTTCGACGAGCGGTATTACGCGCTGCGCGAAGGGGTTCTCGGGGGAATGGTCTCTTCGCCCTCGAGCGAAATCGCCGGCGATATGACCCAGATCCGCCTCGACTGGCTCAACCGTTGGCAGACGAAACGCGGTCCGGTCGGGAACCGGCATATCATCGACTGGATCACGCTTGATACCGGAATGAGCCTCTACCCGAAAAAGGAACAGGATTACGGCGAGTTCATCGGCCTGGCCGACTACGACCTCCGCTGGCATGTCGGGGACCGGTTCAGCGTCCTTTCGAGCGGCCTGTTCGACTTCTTCGACTCGGGACAGAAGATCATCCGAGCCGGCGTGATGTCGAAGCGTCCCGGCGTGAGCAGTTTCTATCTCGGCGTCGATAGGCTCGGCGGCCCGATCAGCACCACCTACCTGAACGCGGCGGTCAACTACCGAATGTCGCAGAAATGGGCGGCTTCGCTGAGCAACTCGTACGACCTCGCCGACCACCGGAACATCGGTCAGGAACTCGGAATCAGCCGGATCGGCGAGTCGTTCATCTGGACCCTGAAACTGAGCAACAACCAGAGCAAGAAAGACTGGGGGATCGGCCTGAACGTCCTTCCGATCTTCATATATAATAATGAGAAGTTTGAAGAGGACGTCTTAGGGTTCGGTCAGATGTAGCGGGACGGCTCCCGTTTGGGTTCCCGCCGATCTCCGTATTATGCCGATCTCCATATTATAATGGGCCGCACCGCGCCGGACGGGACGCAGGTATCATTGACACCTTTTCCCTAACGTGATACGATACTTTATCGTTCCTTCCCGAATCCGAAGGAAGGGAAAGCTTGGCGGCCGCCCTTGTTTTTAAGGGGTCTCCGCGGCGTCTTTCCCCTTCCCTCCCGTGACGCGTTGTTCTTCGGGCAGTCGTTTTGTCCGCCTTGACTCCATGACCAAAGATAAAGCTTCCGCTTCGAAATCCGCGGCAAAACCCTCCGGCAGACGCGCCCGCGCCCCGAAAGAGGGTCTCCTCCCGCCGCGCGGCGACGTGACCTTTTCCGAAGACGAACGGAAGCGGCGAACTCTTTTCGAATCGGCGAAAAAGCACCATCGGCCGGGAGAGGCGGAACTGAACTATTCCGGCGCCCTCCCCCCCTGGAGTCCCGGCTGGCTCCTGATCCAGGGAGCGCGTCAGAACAACCTCAAGTCGATCGACGTGCCGATCCCCCTTTCGGCGTTTACCGTCGTCACCGGCGTGAGCGGAAGCGGAAAGAGCTCTCTGGTCGAAGAGATTTTAGGGCGCGAACTGGCGCGCGTCCTGAACCGCGCGCACACCGCGCCGGGGTCGTTCGACCGGATCCTGGGAGTCGAACAGCTCAATAAGGTCATCGAAGTCGATCAGCAGCCGCTCGGACAGACGCCGACCTCGAACCCCGCCACCTATACCGGTCTCTTTGATCTGATCCGTTCCCTCTACGCCAAACTCCCCGAATCTCGGCTCCGCGGCTGGTCGTCCCGCCGCTTCAGTTTCAACGTTCCCGGAGGCCGCTGTGAAAAATGCGAAGGGGCGGGGCAGATCAAGATCGAAATGCACTTTCTCGCCGACGTCTGGATCACCTGCGACGCGTGCGGCGGGAAACGCTACGACCCGCAAACGCTCGAGGTGACCTATCGCGGCAAGTCGATCGCCGACGTCCTCGAAATGTCGTGCGGCGAGGCGCTCCTCTTCTTCGAAAGCGTCCCTGCTATACAGCGAATCCTCCGAATCCTCTGCGACGTCGGACTCGACTACATCGCGCTCGGTCAGTCGGCGACGATGCTTTCGGGGGGCGAGGCTCAACGGATCAAGCTCGCCGCCGAACTGGCGCGCCCCGACACCGGCAAGACGCTCTACATCCTCGACGAGCCGACGACCGGCCTCCATTTTGAAGATCTGCGGAAACTTCTGTCGGTTCTCCAGCGGCTGGTCGATCTGGGAAACACCGTCGTGGTGATCGAGCATAATCTCGACGTGATCAAGTCGGCCGACTGGGTGATTGACCTGGGACCGGACGCGGGTCTGGACGGAGGAAAACTCGTCTTTGCCGGCACTCCCGAGGAGCTCGCCGACTACGGACGGCGCCGCGCCGCCGCCCCGCCGGGTAAACGAAAAGAACTCCTCCGCAGCTGGACCGCCGAGGCGCTGATCCCGGTACTCGAACACGACCCGTACCGCGAACGCCCCCTCTACGACCCGGCCGAAGAAACACGTCTTCTCCTCCTTCAAAAGGAAGAGGCCGAAAAAGAAGCCGCCGCGCTCCAAAACGTACCGATGCCGTGGGAAACCGACGGGCGGAGCTGGCACGTCAGGTCGCGCCGAAGCCGCAACGGCTACCCCTGCAGGTGGTCGGGACAGATCCTCGCCGAAGTGGTCGACCGCATCGAGGACGCCGGTCTCCTTTCCGAAACGAACTGGAACAGCCGCACCGTGGTCGAAATCACGGCGCGCCGCGCGCAGCTGGGGTGGTTCTTCCACGCCCATACCGGCGACGAGTGGCTCTTAAAGCTGAAGTTCCGCGTTCCGCGGCAGGCGTTCACGAAGGAGAGAATCGAAAAGGAACTCTGGCTCCGTCCGCTCAACGATGTCGCCGAGGTTCCCCTCTACGGAACCCAGCCGCGCGTGGTCGTCGAGTCGGTCGGACCGTGGCACGAGATCGAACTTCGCGTTTTCAGTTACGACGAGTTCAACCATCCCCCTTTCTGGAACTTCATCGACGAGGCGGTTAAGGCGTTCTGCGCCTATACCGACTCGCTCTCCGGCGAGTCGAAATCGAATCCGAAAAAAAAGAGCGACGAGGAGTGGCACTTCTCCAAAGAGGGATTTTCGAAATCCGCCGGTCCTCTCTGGGACTTTGACCTTTTGAAAGACGCGGTCGATGCGGTTCGCGCCGCCGCGCCCGGCGCGCGGGAGGAGTGGACGCGCAAGGCGACCGTCTCGTTCTACCGGCCCGATTCCCCCGACCGGCTCCTCTGCGTCTTTTACACAAAGTTCCGCGACGCGATTCCGCTTCAGATCAATATGCCGAAAAGTTCGGCACCGGTCTACACACGCCGCGCGCTGAACGTCGACGTCGAGATCGACGATTCCGGAAACGATTCCGACTTGTACTACATCCGTCTGACCGGCAGAGATGACCTCGCAGCCGGCGCGGTGCAAAAACTGATCGAAGAATCGCTCCGGCGCGGGATTCCCGAGCATCGCTGAGAGTCGCGTTGCCGTCTTTTTCGGCGTCTCAAAAAAGAAAGAGCCTTAAACGGGCAAACGTTTAAGGCTCTTTCAGTATAATCCAGTAAAAGTAAACCAACAGTGCGCCAATCGGTCGCTCCATATTCTTAGAGATTTAATCTCAGTTAAATTCCTTAGAAAGGAGGTGATCCAGCCGCAGGTTCC
>JAGCAH010000031.1 GCA_017652805.1 Thermoguttaceae bacterium
GAATGAAAAGGGATTCCGCGACTGTGCTGACAGCTCCGGATATCTCGGACAGATTATCGTTGACGAGACAGTTGCCGCCGATGAAATCGCTTCGGGACTCCGGGGACTTGGAGTTCAAGCGGTCGGTGCGGGAACCCCCGCGGCCGCCGCAGGACTGAAACCGGGCGACCGGATCGTTTCGATTGACCTTTCAGAAACCGAATCGGCCGAAGGGGTTGTCGAGATTGCGTCCTTTGAGGATCTGCGCGACGCGCTCCTGAAAACAAAGCCGGACGAAACGGTTAAACTTGGCGTGTTGAGCAAAGAATCGATTTCGGCCGAAGGGGACAATACATCGGAGGCGAGCCAGATCTGCGTCACCCTCTGCGAAGCGCCCCTCCAGGTGATTCGACCGACGGGGGTGATTGCCAACTATGGCGATTACGTTAACATGGTCGGTCTTCAGGGAGTCAGCCGCGACGTTTCAAACGACGCTTATGACGTTCACAGTGAAAAGGAGTTTCGACGCCGCCCGAATACTGACGCGACTTCGTTCCTGATGACTCTGGCCACCTATGACAGCAAGGAATCCCTGCAGTGGCCCGTCTATCACGAGGGGGATCGTAAAACGACGGCCGGCCGGAATTCCGCTCTCGATCTGGAACTTCCTTTCTACGCGTTCGGAGAAGACGGAATTCTGGCGCCTTCCGACGAAGCGGGGATGCGCTGCGGGGACTGGGAATATGTCGCCGACGAGTCGAACGAGTCGACCGCCGTTTTTCGAAAACTCCTCCCGGGACACCGTCTCGAAGCGCGGAAAATTTTCCGACTTACGGCGCTGGAGTCCGCCGAAAACGAAAAGAAAAAGGAAGGCGCGGGGGATTATAGTCTGAACCTGACCGTTGAGCTTCGGAACCTGGACTCTGAAAAGCACGCGGTTTCCTATTTCCTGGACGGACCGACGTCCCTCCCGGTCGAAGGACTCTGGTACTCGATGGGACGGAAGACCGGGCCGGGGTGGGGGACGTACGGTCTTCATGATGTCGTTCTAAAACTCAGCGGGAACAACTTCCGCGTGTTCAAGTGTACCGACATCGCGCTCGAAAAGAAAGAAAACAGCCGGCCGAGCGATCCGGTTTCGATCGATTTCATCGGGGTCGATTCGCAGTATTTCGAAGCGACGATGATTCCCGACGCTCAAAACGGCGAAACGCCGCTTTATGAGTATCTTCCTCTGCGCGTCGGCGCGCGTCTTTCCGGAAAAGAGACTTTTACCAATACATCGTTCCGACTCAAAAGCGGTGAAAAAGAACTTGCCCCCGCCGGTCAGACCGGCGATGCGACTTCCGAAAGCTATACCGTCTTTATCGGACCGAAACGCCCCGCCGAACTGAAATCGTACGGTCTGGGCGAGACGCTCGTCTACGGCTGGTTTTGGTTTGTTTCCAAGCCGCTCGCCTGGATTCTGGAATTCTTCCGGCACTACATGGTCTTTAACTACGGTCTGGCGATCATCCTGCTGACGATCCTGGTTCGACTTTGTATGTTCCCGGTCAGTATCAAGATGGTGGCCAGCTCGCTTCGGATGCAGAAGCTCCAACCTCAGATCAGCGCGCTTCAGGCGAAATACAAAGACGACGCGAACGCGCTCATGAGGGCGCAGCGTGAGCTGTGGAAGAAGAACAAGGTCAATCCGCTCGGCAGCTGTCTTCCGATGTTTCTTCAGATCCCGGTTTTCTGCGGACTTTACAAGGTCTTGAACCTGGATGTCAACCTGTACGGCGCGCCGCTGATCAGTGAAAAGGTACGTTGGTGCTCGAATCTGGCCGCGCCTGACATGCTTTTGAACTGGAGCAATTTCTGGAATTCGCACGGGTGGTCGTCGTTCAATTTGGGAATGGGGATCTTTTCCCTCGGACCCTATCTGAACCTTCTTCCTCTTTTGACGGTGGCGCTCTTCCTGGTGCAGCAGGCGATCCTTTCACCGCCGGTTACCGGGCGGACTCCCGAAGAGGTTCAGCAGCAGAAAATGATGCGCGTCATGATGAAAGTCATGATGGTGATGATGGGCTTTATGTTTTTCAAGGTTCCCTGCGGACTCTGTATCTACTTCATTACCAGCGCGCTTTGGGGAATCCTGGAACGTCGATTCCTCCCGAAACGGGATCAGGAGCTTGTTACCGACGACGGTGCCGCCGTTATCGACGTCACTCCCGCTCCCGTCGTTTCCGATGCGGAAAAGTTAGGTAAACCGCATAACGCACGCCGCAATCGCCGAACAAGCGCCGCCGCCGAACCGGAAAAGAAAGGTTGGCGCGCGAAGTGGCAGGAAATTCTCGAAAAGGCGAAAGAGCAACAGAAACTCGCCAAGGCCGAACTCGAAAAGCGGAAAAAGACCGCGGATCGGCGGAACGACCGCAAAAAACGAAAATAACGATTGGTAAACAATAAATACAAAATACAGGAGTTCACACAATGATACCGCGCCGATTGATTTTTGCCGCCGCGCTGATTCTCACCTGTTTTGCGGGTATCGCGGTCAACGCTCAAGATTCAATTTCCGAAGCGGTTAAGCCCTATGTCGACCAGGGCGTTTTTCCCGGTTTGATTTCGGTAACCGCCGATAAAGACGGTGCGTTGACCGTCGAATCGGTCGGTTTTGCCAACGTCGAAAGCAAAACGCCGATGACGATGGACAGCGTCTTTTGGATTGCGTCGATGACGAAAGGGGTCGTCGCAGCCGGACTTCTGATTCTGGTCGACGAAGGGTTGGTTGACCTTGATGCGCCGGTTGAGACCTATCTGCCGGAATTCGCGAATGTACGAGTTGAAGAACCGGGAGAAAACGGGGTCAGCACCCTTCGTCCGCCGAAAAGCAAACAGACCGTTCGCCAGGTGATGTGCCATATGGGCGGCCTTCGTTTCATCACGCCGACAATGGATCGGTATGGAATTGACGTCTTTCCGGCACGCGCGCTTGCCACGTCGATGGTCGATGTTCCCCTTTTCGCCGACCCGGGAACCCAGTTCAGTTACAGTAATTTGGGAATCGATGTCGGCGCGGCGATTATCGAATCAGTAACCGGCTTTCCTTTCGAAGATTATCTGAAAAAGCGTATTTTCGATCCGCTGAAGATGTATGACACGTCGTTCTGGCTGACCGAAGATCAGAATAAACGTCTGGTGACCCCCTATAAAGTTTTAGACGGATGTTGCATTCCCGATACGACGCCGGCCCTGTTTTATCCGTTTACCGACCGGCAGCATCGGTTTGCCGAGGGGGGGGGCGGGCTTTTCTCGACTCCCCGCGATATCATCAAGTTCTATCAGATGATCGCCGGAAAAGGCCAATATCGCGGGACCCGCATTCTTTCGGAAGAAGCGATTAAAATCATGGCCACAAAGCAGACACCCGAAGATTGCGACCAGCCCTACTCGGTCGGTATGTGGACCGATGGCGAGTGGATTTGGCACGGAGGAGCGCTCGGAACGGAAGGCCGCGCGAATATCGAGACGGGGGAAGCTCGGATTTACATGGTCCAGCTGACAAGTTCGGTCGACCCAAAAATCAAAGAGGCGTGGTACACGATCTGTGACCGCCGCGTCAAAAAGTGACGGCGGTTCAAGGTTATGACCGTCGGCTGGCTTGTCATCAACGCCTTTTTGCGATCCGAGAAGTTTGAGGAAATTTACGCCCGGCTGATCCGGGCGTTTTCCTTGCGGGGGGTGGCGCTTCTGCCAAAACGTAACAGCGAGCTCATTTCGGTGATCGGATCGGCCATCTCGAACCGACCCGAATTCGTCCTCTTCTGGGACAAGGATATTCCCCTGGCGTATCGACTCGAAAACGCCGGGCTCCGTCTTTTTAATCGACCGAGGGGGATCGAGTTGTGTGACGATAAGGCGATGACCGCTCTTTCGTTGGAAAAGGCGGGGATTCCTCACCCGAAGACGATTGTCGCGCC
>JAGCAH010000257.1 GCA_017652805.1 Thermoguttaceae bacterium
GAAGCCGGAAAAGCGGACATTGAAAAGGTGTTTAGACCGAAAACCGCCGCCAATATTCTCAAGTTGACGGCGGCCTTTCCGGGCCAGACGGTCTTCGGTCGTTCCGATGTTATGAGAGTCATTGGTATTAAGTCTTCGAGAGCTTCGGCGCTTTTGAAGGAGATGGCGAATCAGGGCGTCGTCAGGCCTGTTTCCGGATGCGGGAAGGGAAAATATCGTTTTTGCCTTACAAGTTTTTCAAACGGTAACAACCAGGAGTCGAAACGGTAAAAACAGGGTCGGGCTGGGCGAAACACCGTAAACGCCCCGCGATCTTTTCCGATTCGAAGTCGCGTCCGAACCACGACGGGACCGGTGGCGATTGAAAACCTTCGCCATGCGGAATCGACCGTTCCCCCCGGAAGAAAGGAATGACAACAATGGTAATTAAACTGGTCTGTCCCGGGTGCGGCAGAGGTATGAGCGCGCCCGACGCCTACCTCGGAAAACGGGGGAAATGTCCCAAATGCGGCATGATCGTTACCATTCAGCCCACTCCCCCCGCAGCCCCATCGACGCCGATCATCGTTGATGACCTGCCGACCCTGATCCACACCGAGGGGGTGCCGCGCCGCATTTCCCTGCTGAACATTTACGCCATCATGAACAACGACCAGCTCGTCGCTTTCTGGAAGCAGGGAGAAGGATGGCAGTATCGGACGAGCCACGGCTACGTCTCGGTTCGAAGCGCCGAGTCGCTCGTTCCTGAACAGGGGGATTTCGTTCTCGCCGAAGGGAACGTCAAAGAGTTCGAAGAGGGGCACCGGCTGGTCGGCGCGCAGTTCTTTAAGATTTCGGGCGGGGGCGGACTGAAGCCGCTGCTGAGGTCCGATTCGGAGATTTTCGAGAAGATCGTCGGCCGCGTCCCGCTCGGCTTCGCGCAGAAACGGGAGTTCCTCCGCTTCATCCGCGAGCATCATTTCCAGGCGTTCACCGAAAGGGCGGCCGACGTGATCGAATACCTCACGAACGAGGACTTCCACACCACGCAGATCGGCGACACTCAGAACGAAGACAGCGAGGGGCTTCCGCAGGCGGAATAGGGGTCCGCCGGTTCAGGGCGGCTGGCCGTTCGGCTGATCGGGCGTTCGATCCGTTCCGGCGGAGAGAAACGGCGGTTCCGTTCTCTCCGCCGGAATTCTTTTTCGCGGGGCGTTACTCGTCTTTCGGCTCGGGAACGTAATCCGCTTCGGTCAGCGCGTTGACGTTGATCTCCCGTTTCCCATAAGAGGGGGAAAGGTTTTTGATCTTATCTTCGGGTTTCAACTCGATGACGAAGTCTTTGTCTTCGGGCATTCGCTCGCCGATTCCCTCGCTCTTCCATTCTTCGGTGTGCCACGATTCCGATCCTTTTAACGTCGGAATCACCGAGTATGTGGTTCCTCTGACATAAGCCGGGATTTTTCGGCCGTCGGAGTCTTTCCACTCGACGATTTTGTAGGTCCGCTTTACTTCAGTGGAACCGTGCTGCAGAACGACAATCTGTTCGATTTCAGGCTCCGGCAGATCTGTCCGAACGGTGATTTCCCTAACCCACGGGTATTTTTTTCCGAAGAGTTCGCCTTTACCCGTTAAAGTCAGCTTTCCGTGCTGCCCGTCGATATCGGAATACTCAATGGACAAATCGGCTTCTTTGAAACCGTAAGGATTTTTAAAGATTTCATCAATGAGATACAGGGGGTTCCAGAACTTATTATTCCTGCTGAGTGCTCCGAACGGTTCTCCCTTGACGAGCGACAAAGAGCTGGTTAAGGGAACCTTTGTCTTTTCATCCCCCGCAAAGCGCAGTATTTCAACGGAGAAATTTTTGTTGGCGGCCTTGTCGATATACAGAGGCGGGAAGTCGGCTCCATGAGGCGAGTCAAGCTCTCGGATCTGATACCGATACTGCTCTCCCTTTTTGAAGAGCCGCCCCTCCCAGCTGAATAAAATATCGTCGTCCCCGATTTCCGCGGACGCCTCCTCCTCTTCGGAAGAGAATTTCTTGGCTTTAAACGTAAATGAACAGCAGAAAGACGCGTTTTGCATCAGGTCCGCCCGATACGCTTTGATCTTCGCGATCATCTCCTCTTTCGGGGAGTCGGCGGAAAACGCTGAGCCCGAAACGACAACGAAACAGAATAAACACAGACAGACAGACAAACGCCGCAAAATCGGTTTCATCGTGACCTCCTCATTTGATTGACAACGGAAAGAAACAACCTACCGGCAAAACGGACTCCGACAACATCATTCTAAATATATATATATATATATTACAACAGCTCTAAGGAGAATTTTCTTAAAAGTTTTAAAAAACAGAGTTTCCGGAATCCGGACCGCCGGGACAAACCCGCCCCGGCGGGGCGGGTCTTCCCGCAGGGTGTTCCTACTCCGCCGGTGCCTCTTTGGGCGGAATCGGAATGTCGGCGTCTTTAGCCAGCCAGCTCTGTTTCTCCAAATCAAGTCCTCCCGGGGCGAGGGTCAGCGCGCCGTCCGAATTCGCCTTGTAGACACTCAGAATTCCGTCGTGGTTTTCTTCGACGCGCCATCCTTCCGAAACATCGAGAGTGAAGTCTTCCGGATTCATCGGTTCGTTCAGCGAGATCGATTCACGGTTAAATTTGTACTCCCTTTTTACGTCCAGGTTCCCGGTCGTCGGATCAAACGTCGACTCCGTATAGACCATGGGATAATACAGACCGGACGGTTCGAGCAGAACATAATCGCTCGCGGCGTATTCGCGGACGAGTCTGCCGGTTTCCCGATCGTAAATCTGGAGCGACGGACAAA
>JAGCAH010000258.1 GCA_017652805.1 Thermoguttaceae bacterium
GAGACGGGCGCTCCCGCCGAACTTGAACTTCCGATTCAGAACGTTCACCGCACGGTCGGAACGCGTCTTTCGTCCCTCCTCGTCCGAAAGTTCGGGCCGGAAGGCCTTCCCGACGACACGGTGCGGATACGCTTGCGCGGAGTTGCCGGCCAGAGTTTCGGCGCGTTCCTTGCCCGCGGCGTCACCCTCGAACTGGAAGGGGAAGCGAACGACTACGTCGGAAAAGGGATCTCCGGAGGGCGGATCGTCGTCCGCCCGCCGCGGGAAAGCCGATTCGCCCCGAGCGAAAACGTGATCGTCGGCAACGTCATCGGCTACGGCGGCACGTCGGGCGAAATCTTCTTAAACGGCCAGGCGGGAGAACGCTTCGCCATCCGCAACAGCGGGTTCACCGCGGTCGTCGAAGGGGTGGGAGACCACGGGTGCGAATACATGACCGGCGGCAGGGTCGTCATCCTCGGTCCGACGGGGGTCAACTTCGCCGCGGGAATGACCGGCGGGATCGCCTACGTCTACGACAGCCGGAACGACTTCGACCTGCGCTGCAATACAGACACCGTCGACCTCGAAACGGTGGTCGAAGGGACTCCGGAAGAGGCCGAACTCCTCGACCTGATCCGCCGCCACGCCCGGGCGACCGACAGTCCCCTGGCGGCGCGTCTTCTGGCCGACTGGGAAGAGGAGCGGAGCCGGTTCGTCCGCGTCATTCCGATCGAATACCGGCGTTTCCTCGGCCGTTAAAAATTTCTGTTACACACCGCCTGAAACATTTTCCGGCGGGCAAAATATCGGATCTCCAATCAAAAACAAAATATCCCAAAGACGGAACACTGACCGAAAGAGGGGTGCGTCATGACAATCCTTAAAGAAGATTCCCCCAAAAGCTTTTTGGAAATCGAACGCGCGGGCTCGGTTTACCGGCCGGTCGAGGAGCGTCTCGCCGACTGGAGCGAAGTCGAGCGGCGCCTCGATCGGGAGACGATTCATCGGCAGACCGCGCGGTGTATCAACTGCGGGATTCCCTACTGCCACGGGAGCGGCTGTCCTTTCGGCAACCGGATCCCCGACTTTAACCGCGCCGTCCGAACGGGCGACCTGCGCCTGGCCTGGGACATTCTCTCGGAAACGAGTCCGTTCCCCGAATTCACCAGCAGGATCTGTCCGGCGCTCTGCGAGGCGAGCTGTTCGGCGGGCCCGGAGTTCGGCGCGGTCACCATCCGCCAGATCGAAAAAACGATCGTCGAGACCGCGTTCGAGCGCGGCTGGGTCGAACCCGACGCCCCGCGCCGCGTCGGCAGGCGGGTCGCGGTGATCGGTTCCGGTCCTGCGGGTCTGGCGGCGGCGCAATCACTCAACCGGCGCGGCTATACGGTCACCGTCTTCGAAAAGGAGAAGCGGCCCGGCGGCCTTCTGCGGTACGGCATCCCCGAGTTCAAGCTCGAAAAGCGCGTCATCGACCGGCGTCTTCGTCTGATGCGCGAATCGGGAATTGAATTCGTCTGTTCAACCCGGGTCGGAATCGACGTTTCGCCCGACTACCTGCTGCGCAAAAACGACGCGCTCGTCGTCGCGACCGGCACGCCGACCCCGCGCGACCTCGACATTCCGGGACGCGAGCTGAAAGGGATCCATTTCGCGCTCGAACTTTTGGGCGGCCAGAACCGGTATCTCGGCGGCGAAATCGCCGCGCCGCCGGTCAGCGCCAAGGGGAAACGGGTCGTCATCATCGGCGGCGGCGACACCGGCAGCGACTGTCTGGGAACCGCGCTGCGTCAGGGCGCCCTTTCGGTCTTACAGATTGAGATCATGCCGAAACCGCCCGTCGACCGGTCCCCTTCGACTCCCTGGCCGCAATGGCCCTACATGCTCCGCACCTCGTCGAGCCATCTCGAGGGGGGCGGGCGCCGCTGGTCCCTCCTGAGCAAACGCTTTTTAGGGAGCGAAAAGGAGGGGGAGAAGCGCGTCGAGGGAATCGAAGTCTATCCGGTCGATTGGAGTTTCGACGACCGGGGGAAACCGCTCCGTTTCGTTCCGCAGAACGATGATCCCGAAATCATCCCCTGCGATCTGGTTCTTCTGGCGCTCGGGTTTCTGAAACCGGATCCGCAGTCGCCGGAATCCGACCTTCGGCTTGACGGGCGCGAAAACGTCTTCTACTGCGGTGACGCCGCCACCGGTCCTTCGCTGGTTGTCCGCGCGGCGGCCGGCGGACTCGAAGCCGCCGAAAAGCTGGACGGTTTCTTCCGGTCCGGGAAATAGACAATATTCCGTTTTCCGTTACAATCAATGGCGTCAGCGTCCCGCGCGGCGGGTCGGAAACCGTATCGAATCCCGCGACGGCATCAGATTTTAAACCGGCGCCTCCCCGCCGAAAGACCGCGTCCCGATGAAAAGCGTCCACAACGAAATTGAGGTTCTGCGCGAGATCAGCTCGGTCGTACTCCGCGAGCGGGAAGCGTCCCGCCTCATGAACCGGGTACTCGAAATCCTGAGCCGGAAGATGGGAATGGTTCGCGCGGCATTCACCCTGCGCCACGGCGACATCTTCCAGATCGAGGATTCCTTCGGGCTCGACCCTTCGGAACAGCGGCGCGGCTCCTATCATTTCGGGGAAGGAATCACCGGCACGGT
The DNA here is from genome assembly GCA_017652805.1 of Thermoguttaceae bacterium. Classification (GTDB taxonomy): domain Bacteria; phylum Planctomycetota; class Planctomycetia; order Pirellulales; family Thermoguttaceae; genus RUG695. The sequence goes on from JAGCAH010000258.1 coordinate 2,632, forward strand.
CGCTCAGACGGGATTCCCCTGTCTGGTTCCGGACATTGCCGAAAACAAAAACTTTTTGAATCGAACCGGCTCGCACAAAGAGGGGGAGCATCTGGCGTTCCTCTGTGTACCGGTCGTCTACCGCGACGAAACGGTCGGCACGCTCAGTATCGAATGTAAAAAACTTCCCGACGCCGATCTCGACGCGCGGCTGAAACTTCTGGAAATCATCGGGAACCTGACCGCCGAGGCAATCGCCCAGCGCAAAGAGGAGAGCGACGAGTGGGACGCGATCTCCGCCGAGAACGACCGTCTTCGGCGCGCGGTCGAGCATCAGGAGAACCCCGGCAGGATCATCGGCAGCAGCCGGAGCATGCAGGAGGTCTACCGTCAGATCCGCCAGGTCGCCCCGACCAGCGCGACGGTTCTGATTCGGGGCGAATCGGGAACCGGTAAAGAGCTGATCGCCCAGGCGATCCGTCAGCTCTCCCCCCGCGCCGACAAGCCGTTCGTCACCCTCAATTGTGCGGCGATTCCCGACACACTCATCGAAAGCGAGCTCTTCGGGCACGAGCGGGGCGCGTTCACCGGCGCCGAATCGGTCCGCGTCGGGCGGGTGGAAGAGGCGGACGGCGGAATCCTCTTTCTCGACGAGGTGGGCGACCTGAGCCCGGCGAGTCAGATCAAATTGCTCCGTTTCCTGCAGGAGCGGAAATTCTCGCGCGTCGGAAGCAACAAAGAGCGCGAGACCGACGTGCGGATCATCGCGGCGACCTCGCGCAACCTCGAAGAGCTGATCGAGCGGGAGAAATTTCGGCTCGATCTCTTTTACCGGCTGAACATCTTCCCGATCTTTCTGCCGCGTCTGGCGAGCCGGCGTTCTGACATCATCCTTCTGGCCGAGCACTTCCTGGAACGCTGCAGCCTTCGGCACGGCAAATCGGTCAAAAAGATCACCCCGCCGGCGGTCAACATGCTGATGGCCTATCACTGGCCGGGAAACGTCCGTGAGCTGGAAAACTGCATCGAGCGCGCCGTACTGACCACGAGCGACAACGCCGTACACAGTTACAACCTTCCCCCTTCGCTCCAGACGAGCGACGGCCGCGGCGCCGACGATATTTTCTTCGATACCGGTCCCGGCCCGAAAGACTACAAAGAGATGGTCGACCGATTCGAGAAGAAGCTCCTCACCGACGCGTTAAAAGAGACGCAGGGAAACATGTCCGCCGCGGCGCGTCTTCTGAACCTCTCCCCCCGCATGATCCACTACAACGTCAAGCGTCTCGGCATCGACCCGGCGCGTCTCGACAGGTAGCGCGCCGCGGCCGTTGGTATTCCTCACAGATCAAACATGGCCAGGAGCCGCTTAAATGTGTCCTGTCCGTCCAGACAGGTACCGGTAAGCCACCCTTTTTCACTCTCCCACTTCGAGAGTCCGCGGTAATAAAATTCTTTCTTGGCATCCTCGATGAGGAAGGGAACAATTCCAAACCGCAGGCATTCTTTCAGCGCGATCAGCCGTCCGACGCGGCCGTTGCCGTCCTGAAAAGGATGAATCCGTTCAAACACCGCGTGAAAGGCGATAATATCATCGATCGTGACATCGTTTTTCGCGTTATAATCGTCGAGCAGTGCATTCATGCGCGCGGGCACATCTTTTGGCCTCGTCGTCTCGCGCCCGCCCACGGTGTTGGGCCGTTTTTTGTAATCCCCCACCGCGAACCATTCGAGCGTTGAATCTTTCGTGTCGTGTTTGAGGATGAAATGGAGTCTCTTAATGATCTCCTCGGTCAGCGCGTCATCCGCGCGGTCGATCACGTAGTCGATGGCGCGGAAATGATGCACCGTTTCCAGAATATCATCGATCGGCACGGCGTCGTTTCCGTTGTAACTGTTCGTCTCAAAGATCAGGCGCGTCTGATTCTCCGTCAGCCGACTCCCCTCGATGTGGTTGGAGTTATAGGTCATTCTCACCTGCAGTTCGTGATACAGCCCGCCGGAAATTTTTGTGTCCTTTTCATCGCGCAGCGCCTGCAGAATCGGATTCTCCGAAACCTCGCGGCAGAGCTCCGCGTTCGTGCAGGAAAAGAAGCCGCACAGTTTCTCCATCACGGAACGCGACAGTTTCTCCCCGCGTCCGATCTTCGCGATCGTTCGTGAGGAGATACCGAGCAGCTTCGTCAGTTCGGAACGCGTGATCCCGCGCTCGTCCAGCTTTCGTTCAAAACCATTATAGGAGATCATCTCTTGCCCTCGCCTTTATCTTTACTTATCATAATGCAAAACACCAAAAAGTAAAGATTCCTCAACCAAAATCGAGAAAAAAGTAAAGCTCCACCACCATCGGCGGGCAGGGAGCCACGCGACCGCTCCCGCCCCACCCCGCAACCGGCGGGCAGGGAATCCCCCAGTCAGAACTGGGGGAGGGCTCCCGCCCGCCCACGGCAAGCTGAAATTCAACTTCATCAAACCCCCGGTCAGAACCGGGGGTAGACCCCCCGCAAGGCTACGCGGTCTCACCCCACGTCCCCCCGGTCACAACCGGGGGTAAGCCCCCCGCAAGTCAAAGCGGTCTCACCCCAGCCCTCAGCCCCCATCCGAAACCGGCAGGCTAAAAAACTCTCTCAACACACCACCGGTCTTCAGCCGGCGGAATTCCCGATAATAGATTTTACTTCAATACTTTCCACACAGGTTTCATTTTAGATCCAATTCTTATGATATACCCCTTGTTACGAAGGGATTCCAGCGTTCGCTGAACAGTTCTGACCGTTTTGGAAATCTTCTCGGCGATCTCGGCTCTTGACGAATCAGGTTTCCGTTTCAGAACAGCAAGAACGACCATTTCGGTCATGTTCAAAGAAGCATCCAGATCCGGCTCAGGCATATCGTTTTGAATTTGCGGTCTGTATAATATGAATTTAAAACCATTTTCGTTGTTTCTATAGGAATACTTTACCCCGGAATCCGTACACAGACTATTGATTCGCTTAAAACCGCTGCCGAATTGTTCGATCGACTTATTCAGATACAAGAACTTCGCAATGGTCGGATTTCTAATTTCCGATTCAAAGTTTCCCTTTATATATTCCTCCGGAGTGAATTTACTTGCATATTCACCAGGGCTATATATTGTAACCATACCGGGATGTATGCAGATTTCGTGAACAGTCCGCCCATTGTATATTGCATGAGCAAAACCGTTAGCAAGAACCTCTCGAATCACGGCAACTGGAATTTCGGGTATCTCTTCGCGTTCAGTTCTTACGATTTTGCTTTTCCACCGAATATTTCTCAGAATATAGCTCTCGGCGATAGGCAGCAGATTGAACACGTTGTCCTCTTCAAACTTCATATCGAGAATAGTAAGCTTTTCCTCCGTAGCGAAAATTCCCATCTTGAGAGGCACCGGTCTTGTATTTCCGAAAAGTATCTCACCCGCGTTGGTTAAGTGATCCCCGGACAGAAGACCAAAACGATTCAATACGATGGGGCAAGTATAATGGCCTTCAGGCAATCTTCCAACCGACACCGCTTTCTGCCAAAATGCTTTGATAGCCGATTTATCAATCTGTTTTGCCGTTGCGGCCGAAGTTTCTCTTTCCCATTTCCCTCTGGATTTGTTCGCGGAAAAAAATGCCCTGAGTTCTTCGGGACGAACTTCTTTATCCTCATCCGCCACACGCAGATAATATCTTCCGGCGGCAGAATAGGGTACATTTTCACCACTGAACTCCACTTTGATGAGATGCTTATCGTCAATGACAACTTCTTCGACAACAGGATAGATCTGCGGTTTTATATGATCATAAATGGATCTCGAAACACTTCTCAACGACGATTCCGACACATCTTGGCCAACAGCCTCGCCATTGGGTTTGACGCCAAAATAAAGCGTACCAACCCCATGCTTATTCAAAATTGAAGCGATGGAGATCATTGCCCCGTTCATTTCGCCCGTAGTTTTCTTATATTCCAGTGTTTCGGTTTCTTTTCCCAAATTCATCGTGCCACCTCTTTTTTTCAAAGCTATATCATTATATTTTAAAGTGACATTTATGTCACTATGAAAAAGAAAAGGGGAACGGGCTTCACTTCCTTTTCGTTTAGACTCAACAGTTATCTCCCAGAGAACCAAATTCCCGCTCACGGCATCGAAAACGACGAAATCTCCCCCATTCAAAGTGACAAACAAAGTGACAAACAAAGATGTCACTTTGTTTGTCCACCCACCGCCAGGCAGACATCCGTCCTTCCCCCCGCCACCGCCGGGCAGGGCTCCCCCGTCCTCCCCCCGCTACCCCACGCCACCGGCGGGCAGAGCTCCCCCGTCCGCCCCACGCCAGCAGCGGGTAGGGAGCCTAGCGACCGCACCCGCTACCCCAGCCACCGCCGGGCGGCCCCGGCGTCCTCCCGGCAGGATCTCGTCAATTCGGAACGCGCCGCCGAAAACGAAAAGCGGCCCGGAAATCCTTTGCGGGATTTCCGGGCCGTTTCATATCGCGGGCGGGCGGGGAACGCGTCCCTTCGCCGACCCGCGTTTACCGCCTAATCTCAGAAGAGATCGAACCCCGGATCGTCGTCGAGCGACTCGAACGCGGCGTCGGCGGCGTCGCGGTAAGGAAGCGCGGCGGGCGCGGCAGGCGCCGCGGCGACGTATTCGTACGCGCCGCAGTCGTAGGCGTTCCCCTGCGGACGCGCGGTTTCTCCCAGGTCAGCCGCCGGAGGATCGGTCGGCGAGTCGATCGCGTTAACCGCAACCGTCCCGCCGACAAGGCGGTAATTACCGCCCGTCGCGTCGACGAAGAGGGTCGTGATATCCGAAACCTGGAAATCGGTATCGGCCGAAATCCCGCCGGCAGCCGACTCCCAGCACGTATCGTTATAATTCACCCTGTAATAGTAGGTCCGGGTGCTGTAACCGTCGCCGACAATCGAGTTGTCGATATCGATGAAGTTGCTCGAATCAACGTAGAGGTCGATGCCGTTTGTTCCGGCGGGAGCCGTATTATTCACAATCGTCGACCAGCTGACACCCAAGGTGTAGGGTCCCTGATGATAAAGCCCGCCGGCGTAATCCGAAGCGGCATTGTCGGCAATGAGCGACTGATAGATCACCGTGTTGCCGTTGCTGGCGACTCCGCCGCCGATCACCGCGGTGTTGCCGGTCATGATGCAGTAATCGATCTCCGCCCGATTCGACTGGCGGACGAATACCGCACCGCCCCTGTCAGATGCCGTGTTGCCGGTAAACGTCGAGTACTCAAACACGGCGTTGTCGGAATAGAGGTTGACCGCGCCCGCCTGATGGCTTGAGTTCCCGGTGAACGTACTGCGGGAAACCCGAATTTCACCTTGGAAGTGATAGATTGCCCCGCCGTAATCGCCCGAGCTGTTGCCGGAGAAGGCGGTATCGTCGATTGTGATCAGAGTCGCCTGGTCGCCGACAAGTGCGCCGCCGCCCCAAACCACGTTGTTGTCGGTAAACGAGCTGCCGGTAATCGCGGCGGTTCCGCCCTTAACGATAACCCCGCCGCCGCGTATACCCGTATTCTGCGAGAAGACGGCCGAGTCGATCGTCGAGGTTCCGCTGAGGGCGTGAATCGCGCCGCCGCGCGAAGCGCGGTTTCCGGTAAACTTGGCTCCGCTGACATTCAGCGTGCCGCTGTGGTTGCGGATCGCACCGCCGAACCCGCGGGTTCCCTGATTGTCGTCATCGAACTGGGTTCCCGCGCTGTTCCCGGCAAACGTGCCGCCGGTCACGGTCAGAATCCCGTTGGTCCCTTCGAGATGAATCGCCCCGCCGCTGACACCGGCACTGTTCCCGTCGGAAGCGGAAGTGCCGCCGAACCGGGCGCCGGTAATCGTCGAGGTTCCCTCGCCGAGATAGACCGCGCCGCCGTTGGTCCCGGCGCTGTTCCCGGTAAAGGTCACGGTCCCGCCGGCTGCCGAAACGGTGATTGCCGGAGCGTGAACCGCACCGCCGTTTTCTTCGGCGGTGTTATCGGCAAACGAGCCGCCGGTCACGGTGACCGACGCGCCGGGATCGATCGCGTAAAGACCGCCGCCCGACAGTGCCGAGTTCCCCGAAACCGCGGCGTTCGTCAGAGACGCGTTGCCGCGCGCGAAAATGCCGCCCCCTTCGGTTCCCGCGGTGTTGTTCCGGACCTGCGAATCGGCGACCGTGACATTATAGCCCCAGATCGCGCCGCCGCTGGCGCCGGTGGCGGTATTTCCGTTAAAGTCGCAGCCGGCCGAGAAATTCAAACTCGTATTGTCGCCGGCGCTGAAGACCGCGCCGCCCCGTTCGTTCGCCGTATTGCCGGTAAACGTCGTGCCGGTCGCGGCCAGGCCGTTTGTATAGATCGCGCCGCCGTTAGCCGCCGAGTTCGAGGTAAACGTACTCGAGGCAAGCGTTCCGATATTGCCGTGAATCGCGCCGCCGTCGGCGCTGGCGCTGTTCCCGGTAAAGGTGCTGCCTGTCACGGTGGTCACATTGCCGTAAATCGCGCCGCCCCCTTCGCCCGCATGGTTGGCGTTGAAGTGGCTCAACGTCACGCTGACCGCCGAAGGCGTTGCGGTCGGAATCGTCGAGAAGAAGACCGCGCCCCCTTCTTCGGCGGAAGTGTTGCCGGTAAACGTCACCCCGCTGACCGAAACATTCTGGCCGGCGCAGGCGATGTAAAGCGCACCCGCTTCCGAAACGGTCGCTTCGTTTCCGGCGAACGTGCCGCCGGTAATCGAAACCGGTGCGCTTTCACAGCGGATCAGCATTGCGCCGCCGTAAGCCGCCGTGTTATCGGTAAAGGTGCTGTTGGTCACGGTCACGCCGCCGATCACATTCGCCGCGTAA
>JAGCAH010000032.1 GCA_017652805.1 Thermoguttaceae bacterium
GAAACGGAAATCACCGCCATATCGATGGGACCGGCAGGCGCCGAACAGGCCCTGCGTCAGGCACTTTCCCTCGGCGCCGCCCGGGGAATCCTGATCTGTGACCGCGCCTGCGCCGGAAGCGACACCTATGTGACCGCGCTCATCCTGGCCGCCGCGCTCGAAAAGTTCGGCCCGTTCGACCTCATCCTCACCGGTCTTCGCGCCTCGGACGGCGAAACCGGCCAGGTCGGGCCGGAAATCGCCGCCCGGCTCGGGCTCCCCGTCGTCACCGGCGCCGAATCGCTCCGGCGTCTCGACTCGGACGAGTTTGAAATCGACCGCGTCACCGAGACCGAAACCGAAACGATCCGCTTTTCCCTTCCGGCGCTGGTTTCGACGGCGAAGGGGATCGGTCCGGCAAACCTTCCGACCCTCGAACGCAAATCGTGGGCGCGGCGTGAACCGATCGCGGCCGTTACCGCCGCGGATCTCGGTCTCCGGCCGGACGAAGTCGGCTTAAAGGCGTCCCCGACCCGCGTGGTGAAAATCCTTCACCCGCGTCTGGCACGCGGGGGGGAACGGATCCGGCTTACCGAGCCCGACGCGCTCGACCGCTCCGCGGCGCGTCTGCGCGCTCTGATCGAGGAAGGAGACGTCTCATGAAAGTCGCCTTTTTCGCGGAAACGGCGGACGGCAAGATCAACCGCAGCGTCTACGAGCTCCTCGCGTGGAGCCGGCGGCTCGCCGTGCCGGAAGAGATCGCGGCCGTCGTTATTACCCCATCGGTCGACGAAGCGGAACTCCGGCGACTCGCGTCGTCGGGCGCGCGGCACGTTTTCCTCTGTGAAGCCCCTTCGATCGACCGCGCTGATATTCCCGTCTGCGCTGCAATCCTCCGGTCGTTCTGCGCGGCGTATCGGCCGGACGTCCTCTTGGGCGCCGCCTCGGTCTTCGGCCGCGCGCTCTTCCCCTACGCCGCCATGCAGATGAAAACCGGGCTGACCGCCGACTGCACCATGCTCGAAACGGACCCGGAAACCGGGCTCCTCCTCCAGACCCGTCCGGCGATCGGGGGAAACGTGATGGCGGTCATTAAAACGCCGGACCGTAAACCTCAGATGGCAACCGTTCGCCCGCGATCGGCGCCGGAACCCACCCCGTACACCGGCGCGGCGGGAACGATCACACGCCTTCCCCTTCCCGAAACGCCCCACGCTTTCGGCGCGCCGCGCACGGTCTCCTCGGCGCGGCTGGCGCTCGGCGAAGAGCTGGCCGACGCTCGGCGAATCGTCGCGGTCGGAAAGGGAATCAAGCGCGAGGGGAACATCGACCTGGCGCGCCGCCTGGCCGACCGAATCGGCGCGGCGCTGGGCGCGACCCGCGAGGTCGTTGATCGCGGCTGGCTCCCCTACTCGGCACAGATCGGGCTTTCCGGCAAGACAGTCGTCCCGGAACTCTATATCGCACTCGGCATTTCCGGCGCGGTTCAGCATCTGGCGGGTATGCGTACCGCTCAAAAGATCGTCGCAGTCAATTCCGATCCCGACGCGCCGATCTTTCAGGTCGCCGACCTGGGAATCGTCGGCGATCTGTTCGAAGTCGTCCCCCGCCTGATCAAAGAATTCGAACCCAAACGAAATTAACATAGCGGCAGAATCCCATGACGAAATACAATCCGGTCACCCCCGAAATCGCCGAGCGGCTCAAAGAAATCTGCGGCGCACCCTACGTCATTTATAACGACGCCGAACGCCTCGAACCGTACTCCCGCGACGAAATCCCCGGCACGCACTACCGCCGTATGCCCGAGGTTGTCGTCCGCCCTGACACGACCGACCGGGTCGCCGCGATCATGCGCCTGGCGAATTCCGAACTGATTCCCGTTACCCCACGCGGCGCGGGATCGGGTCTTTCGGGAGGCGCGGTTCCCGTCTTCGGCGGAATCGTGATGGCGATGGACAGGTTCAATAAAGTCGTCGAACTCGATACCGCGAACATGACGATCACCGTCGAGCCGGGGGTAATCGCCAACGATGTCAACGAGTACTTAAAGCCGCACGGGCTCTTTTACGCGGGATATCCGATGAGCGTCGAAATGTGCCAGATCGGCGGGAACGTCGCCGAAAACGCCGGCGGCGGGAAAGCGGTAAAATACGGCGTGACCTCGCGTTACGTCCTCGGGCTCGAAATGGTTCTCCCCGACGGCCGAGTTCTGAACCTGGGGGGAAAACTCCTGAAAGACGTCACCGGCTATAATCTGATTCCTCTCATGACCGGCTCGGAGGGAACGCTCGGCGTCTTTACGAAAATCATCCTGAAAGTGATTCCCCGCCCGCGGTTTCAGCATGACCTTCTGGCGCTCTTTTCGACCCGCGATCAGGCGGTGGCGGCGGTTCCGGCGATGATCACCGGTACCGGAATCACTCCCGTTTCGATCGAGTTCATGGACGGCGAGGCGTTTCGGCAGGGGTGCCGCTGGCTGAACGACCCGCTCCCGCTCGGCCGTGCGGGAGCGATTCTGCTGGTTTCGGTCGACGGGAACGATCCCGGGACGCTCGCCGACCAGTGCGAGGCGCTCGGCGTCTACCTGCGCCGGGAAGGCGCCGATGAGATCTACGCCGCCGATACGAAAGCCGAATCGGAACGGATCTGGAAGATCCGCCGGTCGATTCCCGAAGCGTTCAGCCAGCTCTACCCGCGTCAGTCGGGGGAAGACATCGTCGTGCCATGCGCGTCGATCCCCGATGTGGTGACTAAGTGCGGGGAGCTCGCGCGGAAATACGGCGTGGCGATCCCCTGTTACGGCCATGCGGGGGACGGAAACGTACACAGCCGTGTCTGTGCGCCCGCCGACTGGTCCGACGAAAAGTGGGACGAGACTCTGCCGGTTCTTTTGCGTGAACTTTACGCCGAAGTCGCGCGGCTCGGCGGGCGGATTTCGGGGGAACACGGGATCGGGTGCAAGCGAAAACCGTACATGGAAACGGTGGTCAGCCGCGAATACCTCGACACGCTCCGCGCGATCAAAAACGCGCTCGACCCGAACGGAATCATGAATCCCGGAAAAATCTTCTGAAAAAAATCCCGCGTCTGCACGGCGCGGGAAATGTGAATTTAAGTCCGTCAGACTCTTTTCATTTTCCGTGGTCGGGCGGAAGATCGTCATGGCACGGCGCGCAGTTCATCTTGACGTTCACCTGAGGCTGATCCCCTTCCGGATTATGACATTTTGTACATCCGAGCGCCGGACCGCCCCACGCCGTCTCATCGCGCGCGGGACATTTCTTCCCCGCGGCAAAATAGGCGTTGAGCATTTCAACCGCCTTGGCGGTCAGGTCGCCGACCAGTCGCTTACACCGTTCTTTCCGCCGGGGCGACTCGGCGGTCTCGTCCGCCGCGACCGCCCAGCGGGTCACCGAAATATGGCAGAGAACCGACTCCGAAAGGGACGGCGTGATCTCGCCGAACTTCGTCTCGGCGGGAATGAAAATCGGCAGTTCCGTCGACTCGTAGTAGTTGAACAGGTCGCGCGTAATCGCGGCGGCGTCTTTCCTTTCGGTTACGAAAAGCGCGATCGCCGCGGCGCAGCCGTTCAGAATCCCGCAGAGGGAACCGTAGTCGTGAACCCCGCCTTTGCCGTATTTCATCATGTAGTAGGGAAACCCGTTCCACTGCGCCGATTCGCCGGGATGTTTCGCAACCCGTTTTTCGCCGACCAGTCCTACGATCGAACGGAACGCGGCGTACATACAGCTTCCGTCGCTGTAAAGGTCATAGGCGCGCTGCGCCACTTCGGCGCCGTCCAACGGCTCGTAGATCCAAATGGGAACGGAATCGTCGGAGTGTTCAGCGGAAAAAACCGCGCCGCCCGCGGCAAGCGAACCGAGCGCGGCGGAACCATAGCGAAGCAATTCTCGTCTTTTCATCGTTGGGAAAATCGCGCTTGAAATTTCCGAAGGGAATGATGTTGAAATCCGGCTTGGAAATTTCAAGCGTTTGGTTCTTTTCGGGTTTCGTGCCGGAAAACCGAAAGAGCCGGATTCCAGACGCGCGTCACAGTCCGCAGTAGGAGAGGACGATCAGCGCGTAGCCGGTCACCAGGTTCGGGTCGTTCTCGAACCACATCGGGTTACCGTTCGCCCACGAACCGTCGGGACGCTGCCGACGCGAGAAGACCTCGATCAGTTCCCCTTTCCAGAAGTGGGAAACCCCCGCGTCGTCGTCGAAATAGTCACCGCCCAAAACGTCCATCGTGCGCGACATCGTGTGGTAGTAATAATAGAGTCCGCGAAGCCCCAACCCGGGATTCTGCGTGGTCGAGTAATTTCTGCGGATCCAGCCGGTCGCCGCCTCGACCCGGGGATCCGACTCGGTCAGTCCGGCGTAAATCAGGCTCTTGAGCCCTGCGTAGGTAATGCTTCCGTAACTCCGAAGACCGCCGTCCGTCTCCTGGCCGGCGGGATTCTCGTTCGTCATACATGTATAGAAAAAACCGCCCGCGTCGTCATCGTCGGCCGGAACAGCCGCCCCTTCCCCCTCGGCGGGAAAATTCTGGCACCGTTCGACGAAGGTCACCGCGCGTTGAATCGCCTCGTCGTTAAAGTCGGCGCCCAGATCGCGCAGTGTGTCGACGAAAAACTGCGTGTTCGAAAGATCCGGACGCGACTTCTTACCGTATCCCAGTCCGCCGTAAGCTTTGTCGTCGGGCGAGGTCCCGTTCTCTTCCGAATACTGCTGACCGCGGACGAACTCTTCCCCGTGTTCCAATATTGCGTCGAATCGGTCGGTACCGAACCGGCTCTTGGCAAACGCGAAAAGCGAAAGCGCCAGACATGACTCGTAGACGGGAATATGCCCGCCCGGCGTATAAATGCCGCCGTCGGCCTGTACCGCCTGCAGAACGTAGTCCAGACCTCGGTCGACCGTCGGTTCGTCCAGGGGGTAACCGGCACGCAAAAGTCCCAAAAGAACGACCAAACTCGTGCCGATCCCCTTTTCGGTCGTCCAGCCGCCGTTCTCCTCCTGATTCCGGCGGAGGTATTCCGCGCCGAACGCGGTCATTTCCAGCCGCGTCTTCTCCCACGCGGCGCGTTCCTCCTCGGTCGGTTCTCCCGAAACGACGATTTCGGCCTCATCGGCGGCGCGAAGCGCCGAACCGTCAAAGAGCGCCGCGAAGAAACAGACGGCGGAAAGCGTCAGTAAAACAAAA
>JAGCAH010000259.1 GCA_017652805.1 Thermoguttaceae bacterium
GCCCTGGTCGGCGTCGGCGGGGACGGCACCGCCGCCGAACTCGTTCGGCGTACGCCGCCCGGAACGCCGATCACCCTCCTTCCCGCGGGAACCGCCAATCTGTTGGCGAAAGAGTTTCACCTGCCGTTCGACCCGGTCCGCGCGGCGGCGATGATCGACGCCGGACGAACCGTTGCGCTCGACGCGGCGACCGCCGGCGGACGACTCTTTCTGATTATGCTCACCGCAGGAATCGATGCGGAAATCGTCGCGCAGGTCCACCGGAACCGGGAAGAGAAATTCAGGAGCGGAACAGGGAGCCGGGGGCATATCGGTTACCGTTCCTATCTGGGTCCGGTTCTCCGTTCGATTCGGCGCTATCCCTACCCCGCCATACAGGTCGAGCCGGCGGAAACGGACCCCGGCACGGAGAGCCCCCCTGTCCGCTGGGCGTTCCTCTTCAACATTCCCCGTTACGGGTTCGGCGCCGCTACGGCAACCGGCTCCGACCCGCAGGACGCCCTTCTTGACTTCTGCGGATTCCGACGCGGCGGCCTCTTCCCTTCCCTGTTCGGCATAGCGCTGGCATCTCTCGGAAAAACCCACCGCTTTTTTCCGGGGTTCCGTTTTCAAAAGAGCACAAGATTCCGGCTCGCGCCGCAGGATGCTGATACACAGATTCCCTACCAGATCGACGGCGATCCGGTAGGACACCTTCCGGCGGAAATCCGAATTCTCCCCCGGCGGTTCACCCTGCTGGTCCCCAAACAGGAAGCCGCGCGGCGGGCCGGCTGAAACGCTGCCGCTAATCAAAATTTGAGAATCCGCACCCAAACAGATTTGATTGAGGCTGTCTGAAACTACCGGGCCCAAAGGGATCAAACGGTCTGAATTACCGTCGCCAACAACGAAAACAGAATTGAATCCAAAAAAGTGTGTGCCGCTTGACTTTGTTTTGGCATTAGCGAAAATGGAGACCATCGGCGTCCTCTTTGTTTCCTATAACAACTCCTTTAACAGAAAGGGGCCTCCCATGTCAGGAAAATCGTTCTGGTTCCTAGTGATCACCGGCTTCGGCCTGCTCTTTTTTCCCCGGACATGCCGAGCCGAAGACGGTATCGAGATGTTCTTAACAGCGGTTGATACACATCAGCCTTCCGCTGTTCTGTCGGTACGGGGTTTTTACAATTTGGTTGTCACCCCCGGTGAAAAATCGGAAGAAGGAAATCCGCAATCCGACGGCGAGCCCTCGGCCTCTCAAAAAAGAATCAGCGGAGCATTTCAGTTCGGCCGCAGCGATGAAGGAGAGGAATACACAAAAAGAGAGCTGGTCTTTGAAGACGATCGGTCTCCAACAATATGTATCCAAAAAAGGGCGGCTTCCCCGGGCGCGAAACAAAGCGATACGGCTTTTTTCGAGTCGGCGGCTTCGATGGTTATTGTCAGCGACACGGCATTCGCTACACCAGACTTTCGCCGTTTCGGGCGGGTCCAGGGTCCCATTTTTCAATTGATCTCTTCCGTCATCGATCTGCAGGGGCTTTCCGCTGCCAAAGATATGCTCATTTCCCAGGCAAAGGCGCTGCAGGAAAACAAGATCGATGCGGCTGTTCTGGAAATCAAAGAAACAAAACCCTTTGAAGACGGCTCTGAGTCTTATGTCATCGAAAGCCGTTTGAACGGCAAGACCACTCAGCGGTACACCATCGTTCCCGCCCTCGGCTATATCTGTCCTTCGGAACAGCTTTACGATCCAGGAACCGGTAATTTAACAAACGAGTATATTGCAAGCAATTATGTTTTGAACGAGAGTTCCGGCTTATATTATCCGACAACGTATATTGAATCCGAACATAACCCGGCTACGGGAAATTTGATTGAAAAGAAAGAGTATACGCTTGATCGCGAATCATTGTCCCTGAACGATCCGATCCTTCCGGAAAGTTTTGTTCTCGATGTCCCGGAAGGGCTTCAAGTTCTTGACGCCCGCAATGGAAAACAGGACCATTATGTCGCCGATTCTGCCGGATCACTCTCTCTCGCGCCGGGCGGACTTGACCTGAAGAAGTTGCCCTGGCTCAGCAAGGCAGACAGGAACCCGTCCAAAGACGCGGCATCGGCCGGAAACAAGGGCATCTATGCAAGAATTATGTTTATCGTTATCGGAATCTTTTTGGTTCTCTCCGGCATCTTTATGGCAGTTCATAAAAGAAAAGGGTGAAGCTGATTAGAGAAACGTTTTAAACGGCTGCGCGAAATGCGCCTCCTGCGGTCCTTCGTTTGATCTTTTTCACGTGTGCCGCCGGTCAGTTTTTTGGCTGTATAGAAAAACGCCCCGGCTCGCATTTCAGGCCGGGGCGCGTTTTTGAAACCTTTTTGCGGAATCAGAGTTTGTACTCGGCGCGGTCGAGATTCGGCGTCTGGAACGCCTTGTAGTCGGCGACGCGCTTCCGGTAGTCGTCGTCGCTTTCCCCGTCTTTCTTTTCGACCATCTGATCGGCGTAGTCGAGTTCCGGGGTGTCGTCGCTTTCGACGTCGAACCATTCTTTCTTGAACGGAACGGTCAGACGCAGATCGGCGGCGATATTCGTCGTCAGCGCGATCACCGCGTCCCAAAGCGCCACGTCGCCGCGGCATCGGGTAACCAGTTTCGGCATCGTCGGCGTCTTGCCGGCGTCGGGGCCGACCAGGGTCGGGTCTTCGTAGGACTGGTCGACCAGATCGGGATCGGCGGTCGGGTTCTTTCGAATGCAGTAGGCCCAATGCTCAATCTCTTCGCAGTAACCGCGCGAAACATCGGTGGCGTAAACCCCCTGATACCCGATCGCCGCCGAAAGGGGATCCCCCTCGTCGTCAATCACAATATCAAGTTCACCCGACCCGGACTTGGCGACGCGGGTCTTGTCGTTGATCGCGCTGGTTCGATACAGAAGACCTTCTTTTTCAGTCTCGATCAGGAGGGTCCCC
>JAGCAH010000260.1 GCA_017652805.1 Thermoguttaceae bacterium
ATATGCCTTGCCTCGGCCAAACCGACCCGTTCAGGATTCTCGGCGTCGATCGCATCCCATACCGGCTGCGGGTCCATATTGAAATCTACACGAAATGTGTCGATTTTGTTTTCCCGCATGATCCCGTAGACCGTATTTAGAATATACGCCAGAGCGCCGGGATTACCCAGCTCGAGAAGGTTCCCGCGGACAGATTCGGGATGTTCTTTGAGAATCGGCGCGTCCGATTCCCCCTGCACCCGTTCCGGTTCGAACCAGAGGAGGAATTTCAGACCGGCATCGTGCGCGGTGTCGACCGCCGGCAGGAGCGTGCCGGTTGGGTGGGTCGTCGTGTTGACGATCCAGTTCCCCGCGTGAGGCCACCATTGGCTGCCGCAGTTCGGGTGCGGGTCCGCCTCGTGCGGATTGCCGTACCAGCCGGCGTCGACCCAGAACGTGTCGAACGGCATCTTGTTTTCGACGGCGTAGTCGATGATCTTCTTCATCATATCCGAGGTTTTGTTTCCTCCGCCGGCGGTGATCGCCATGATCGGCGGGATCACGCGCCCTTCGGCGTCGCGGGGGGATTTGAACTTGATCATAAACTCGTGAACCATCGCGCGGAACGACTGTTCGCTCTGGTTCGAGGTGAACAGGGCGACCGACGGCTGACGGACCGATTCGCCCGGATCAAGTCGGAAATGCGTGTTCAGCATGCCGGCGCTGATTCGTACGGCGTCGCCTGTGTTGGCGAAGGAAGCTTTCCATGAGCCGGTCCATCCGATCGCGAGCATACAACGGTAGCCGTCCGAAACCGGGTCGTCGAGCGTCCATTCCAGGAACGGCATGTAATCGCTGCTCGAACGGCCGGTGCGCGTTTCGAGCGTTTCGGACGCTCCCGGCGCGATGACGAACCGTTTCGGCGTGAAGTCGGCGGGAGCGCACGTCGATCCGGTGACGGTGTCCAGAATCAGATCACGGTCGGCGACCGGAAGCGAAAGGGTGGTTCCGATCGACTGAAAATTCTCGATCAGGCCGGTTTTTTCACTCGCCGAGACGTTTGTCAGACGAACCGAGTATTCGGAGACCGGATAGTTTTTGTATAACTTGCAGATGACGTCGATTCGGAGCTTTTCGTCGAGAGAGAGGTAAACGACGTTCATCTGAGTGAACTCGTCGCTGCCGCCGCCGGGGGTGACCTCGCAGATGAACGTCTCCGCCGAAAACGGCTGACCGTCGTAGGTGAACGAGAGCTCGCTGAACAGCGGATAACCGGTTAGGTCGGCGGCAGACGCCGCTGCGGCGGTGAAGATCAAAAGACCGGACAGGACGAAAAGGAGATTTCGCCAGACCGCGCTGAGACGGGATCGGTGTGTCATGGTGGTACTCGCTGGTTGTGGTTTCCGCCCCCCGGTTTTGATCGGGGGACTGGGCCGGGGTGAAACCGCTTGGGCTTGCGGGGGGGCTCCTAGCTCGGTGTAGCTGGGGGAGCCGGGGGTGAGACCGCTTGGCCTGGCGGGGGGTCCTACCCCCGGTTCTGACCGGGGGTTTGAATGAATGTGAATTTCAGCTTTGCGTATCGGGCGGGAGCCCTCCCCCAGTTCTGACTGGGGGGTTCCCCGCCCGGCGTGGCTGAGAGGGCTGTCGGAAGGCATCGTGATCCGTCGGACGGAATGTCGGGAAGCGCGGCGTGGCGGTTCTGACAGCGTGGTGCGCGGAGGGAGCCCCCCGGTAATACCGGGGGTGGAAATATCCCGCCGCTGCGGAGTTTTATCTCACGGACGGCTAGAAAAAATTGCCGCCGTAGAGCGTGTGGATTCGGAATCGGACGACCGCGTGGATGACGGTGTCGGGCGCTTTTCTCCGCATGGCGGCGCGGTCGATACGGGTCAGAACGACGTTTCCTTCGGCGGAACAGATTGCCAGGTCGCCGTCGCGGGCGGCCGTTTCGCGTTCGGCGATCAGGATATCGCCGCAAAAAATGCCTTCCTCCTCAAACGTGTCGTCGGGGACTCTGACCAGAATCGTCCGTTCGGGATACGGGATCAGGTACGAGACGATGTTGAGCGTCTGGAGGTTTTCGTCCTGAGCGGGGGAAGGGAATCCGGCGGGAACCGTCGTGTCGTAGAAAGGACACCCGACCCCGCCCTGCGCGATAAACTGTTCAATCTGCGGAATCAGCGAGACCGGTACCTCGACCAGCCGGGTCGGTTCGTTACTCCTTCGAGCCATATCCGTTCCGTCTTCTCCTTCGGACGGGATTCCCGCCGATTGAACTTACCTTGTCCGATAACATTCCAGAGCGCGGTCCGGGAAGTTGGTCGTGATCGAATCAACTCCCATATCGTAGAGCCGCGCGATATCTTCGGGATTATCGACCGTCCAGCACCAAACCGAGATTCCCGCGTCGTTCAGCTTCTGAACGAGGGTCGGCGTGGTCCGGTTAAACTGCATGTCGACGACGTTCGTATCGCAGTCTTTGAGCGTGGCGATGATCTTGTCGGCGATTTCGTCTTCGGGCGTCTCGTTATTGAACCCGCAGAGCCAGGCGACGCAGATCTCGGGAGCCAGCTCGCGGATCTTTTTGACCCGCGCGGCGGAGAAGTCGATCACGACCGCCGTCTTTTCGAGTTCAAACGCACGGATCATCTCGACGAGCTGTTCTTCAAAGCCGTCCTCTTTCACCTCGATGATCGGGCGGGTGGCGGTTCCTTTCAGGAGGGTGAGGTACGATTCAAGGGTCGGGATCTTTTCCCCGTCGCCGGCATCGAACGATTCGATTTCGGAATAGGGGATCGCGCCGGCGGCGATATCGTGCCCGGCGGTCCGTTTGAAATTGCCGTCGTGCATGATATAGATGACCCCGTCGGTGGCGCGGCGGATGTCGCATTCCGCGCCGTTGGCCCCGACATCGACCGCCGCGCGGAATGCCGCCAGGGTATTTTCGGGTTTAGCGCCGGAAAAGCCGCGGTGAGCGACGACCGGCGTTGAGGGAATCGGCGGGAATGCGTCGTCGTCGGCGGCGAAAACCGACGCCGACGAGATCATCAGAACAAGTGCGAGCAGTCTTTTCATAATGTCCTTTCAATGGAATCGCACGGACAGTTCCGCGCGGAGGGAACGGGAAGATTCAAGAACGCGTTCCAACCGGCCGATGAGCGGCTATCAGATATCGGAACGCGCGTTTTCGTTTTCAACGCCTCGATTTTACCCAAAAGAAAAAGTGATTTCAATCAGCGGAATTACCGAAATTGCCCCGCTTCTTGAATCGGTGCGGGCTTCCGGATAGAATGGGGAGTGTGATGTTTCTTCACCCTTTTAGAATCACAAATCCGTAATGAAAGGAACCATTGTGAAACGTATCGCTTCTTTTGCCGTTTTGGTGATGTTGGCCTTTACGGCGCTTCTGCGCGCCGAATCTCCCCTGATGAAAGAGGCGCTTCAGCCCTTTATCGACCGGGGGGAACTGGCGGGGATGATCTCGGTTCTGGCGACGAAAGACGCCGTTCTTCAGATCGACTGTGTCGGATATGCCGACCTGGAAAACAAAGTTCCGATTGCGCCGGATCAGCTGATCTGGATCGCCTCGACGTCGAAAATCTTCACCGGTACCGCTCTGATGATGCTGGTCGAAGAGGGGAAAGTTTCGCTGGAAGACCCGATCGAGAAGTATTTCCCGGAAATGGCGAACCTGCGGGTCATTAAATATCAGGACGACGGCGTGATGCTTCTGGAACCGGCAAAGGTGAAACCGACGGTTCGTCATGCGCTTTCTCATCAAATCGGGTTTCCGTTCCAGAGCAAGATGATGGATAAGTTCGGTTCGGACTCGCTTCCGCTGGCTCAGGAAATTTTCGAAGCGAGCCGCACCCCCCTTTCCTTCGAACCGGGCACCGATTTTTGCTATTCGGAACTGGGAATCGATGTCGCGGGCGGGATCATCGAGGTCGTGACCGGTCAGAAGTATGAGGACTTTATGCAGGAGAGGATCTTCGATCCGCTCGGAATGACCGATACCACCCTCTGGCCGAGCGAAGAGATGCAGAAAAACCACTGGATCAACTGCTACCAGATGGTCGACGGGAAACTCGAAAAGTGCGACATTCCGATGATGCGCCGCCCCTACGATTCGCGGCAGACGCGTTTCCCGGAACCGGGCGCGTGCATCTTTTCGACCGCCAACGACCTCTTAAAATTCTTCCAGATGCATGCCGCCGGCGGCGTCTATAACGGAAAGCGGTTCATTTCGGAAGAGTCGCAGAAAGAGATCATGAAGAAGCAGACCGTCGACGGAAAACCCTACTATGGTCTGACGAATATGGAAGAGGGATGGCTTGGGCATCCCGGCGCCTGCGGAAATCAGTGTTACGCCGACCCGGCGACCGGCGTGGTTCGCCTTTACATCTGCCAGGTGGCGAACAACCCGAACCACGGCGCGGCGCTCGGCGCGTGGAAACAGGCGTACGACCAGATCTTCAAAGAGGCCGGACTCCGGTAAGACGCGGCGCTTTCAGGCCGTTCGACATGAGAGAAAACGGGCGGGAACCTCGCTTTTCGGCATGGTTCCCGCCCGTTTTTTCTCGTTCTAATATCGATGGGCTTATTGTTGTTCCGGGGATGATTACCAGTCGTCCTCATCCTTTTCCCGGTTCCGGATCATATCGATGATTTTCAGGACCAGGGTCAGCACGAAGACGGCCGCCAGGAAGATGACGGCAAACTTCTCGAAGTGGGTGAAGTAGGCAATGAAAAAGATGACCGCAACCGCCGAGGCGATGATGATTTCGAGCCCTTCCAGTCCCAAAGAGAACCGGCGGAGCGTCTCGGCAAAGAAGAAACCGACGAAAAGAACCGCAATAATCGGGATAAAGAGGGTGAACATCGGCGCGCCTTTCGGAGAATGGGAAATATGACCCGGCCTGTCGTTCCGGCTCTATGGATTATATCCGTTTTGCTCGGGAAAAGATACCCTGTGAGGTGTTTCTGCGCTACCGCTTGTCAAGTGGATATTCGAACCATTATAATCTCAGCGGGCATTTTGTTTTTCCAAGGAATAAGATGATTTGGAACGCCGTTTATTCGGCCTGCCTCGCTTTATACCCCTCTATCTGCGGGTAATTGGATTGCTGCCGGGATTCCGCTCGGTAATTGTTCCGGCCGATTGAGTCCCAACGCCTTCCTCCGGTTAAACGGGCGGAGAACCGGAACGAGACGTCAGATTCGGCGCATTTTCAGCCCCTTCCCGGAAATCTCGAAAAATCAGTGAATTTGAGCGGATTTTGCGCAAGAACTCCAGTCGTTCCGTCTCTCGAAGATAGAAAGGTTTGTTTCGAACTTTCGGATTCTACTCTGACGAAAGGGAGTGAACCCGAAAAAAATGTTGTTTGGGCAGCGACAATGACGACGTGTTTACCTTGGTTCCGTTTTCCGGCTGAGATGGGAACAGACGCTTGTTCCGGCTCGGAATCCCAAAGAACCGAAGCGGGATGCATCTTCCCGTATGCCATTGATCCCGACAACGACGTGACCCTTTTTTACCCGAAACCCGGAAAGGATAACTCTATCGAGACCGGGGAATTTACCGTTCCCGGATCGGAATCCGATTTCCCGTTCCGTCTGACCGGCTCGGCGGGGATCTGTCGTGTTCGTGCGATTATCTGCGAAAACGAGGTCGATATCGCGCGGTTCGCGGAAATTTCCGCCCGCGCCAAGCTTGTCGATAACGATTTGATCCGGCTTTTCGATACCGAGGGCCGGGCGCAGACCGATGAGCGAGCCGACGGTTCCTCGGAAAAACAAGGAGACCGCGATCACAGAATCCGAAAGAGACGTCGGCAGCTCGAATGTTTCGATCGGCCTTTTTGCCCAAGATCGGGTGACGTTTGGGATTGTCTGTTCCTTACCGGAGAAGAAAAAAGAATAAAATCGTGGAAAAACAGATCTCAGATAAAAGGAAAGGAAACACCATGAAAAAGTTTGCCGTTTACGGGCTTGTTCTGCTCGCCATGTTCGGATGTTCCGCAGTTTTTGCCGGGGACAATGGCCGTGGAATCGAACTGGAAGAAATCGAAAATCCGAAACCTTCATTCTATGTCCGGGTCGACGTTAACCATGAAGACCTGACCTATACCGAAGGCGATCTGCTGAAAGTCAACGTGATTTCGAGTGTGGACGGGTACCTTTATCTGTTCTACAAGAACGCCCAAGGGGATGTCTCGCTTCTTTATCCGAATCAGTTCCATCCCGACAATAGAATTCAGAAACGAAAGGCGGTTGCCGTTCCCGAGGAGGGGAGCAATTTTCAAATGCGCGTGACATCTCCGTTCGGCGAAGAACAGCTCCTGGCGGTTGTGTGCAAGAACCAGGTCGAAGAGTTTGAGACCAAAGACCTGGGAAGTTTTTTCACCCCGGTGACCAAGTCTGACTGGGAGTCTTTCAAGAAGGGGATTACCGTTGCACCGCCGGAGAGACCGGATGTGCCGGAAATGTCCGAAATTTCAGCCCTTTACCTTTTAGGTGTCAAGACCGTCGAAAAATCGGCTTCCTACGATTCGAATCGGGGAAATAACAGTTTCTTCGTCGGGATTGGCGTCGGCGACTATAAGGATCCCATGATCAACAGAAAACGTCTGCCGACTTGTCCGGTCGATGTCGAGAGAATGACGGATCTGTTCGTCGAAAAATGCGGCGTTCCCAAAGACAACATTCTTACCCTGATCAATGAAGATGCGACTCTGGAGCAGATCCAAAAATTGTTCTGTGAGGCTCTTCCCGAAGTGACGAAACCGGGAGACGTCATCTTTGTCTACTGGAGTGGGCACGGCGGGTCCTGCGGCGACAAGGACGGTGACGAAAAAGACGGCCGCGATGAATACCTCGTTCCCTATGACGCGGTCCTTTCCGAACCGAGAACCATGCTTGTCGACGACGATTTTGGCGTATGGGTTCAGAAACTTGACCGCCGCAAGATTTTCTTCATTATTGACGCTTGCTACAGTGCCGGAAACGCCACGAACCTCAAGTCGCTCGACGATGAAGGAGACCGGAAAATTATTTCGGGCTTTTTTGATAAGACTGGGGACAAAGCCGCTTCCGCTCCGGCCAAGGTTATCCCCTTTGATTTCGGATTCGAAGCGATGGCTCAGATGAAGGATATCGGTCAGCGTGACCTGGCGTTGATCGCCAGTTCGGCTGCCGACGAGGTCTCGCTGGTTCGTACCGAAAACGATATGAGCGTTATGACCTATTTCATTATCGAAGAACTGAGCTCAAAATCCGGCATCTCCCACGTTCAGCTGTTTGACGCCATTAAGCCGAAGGTCGAGAAGTATGTCAAAGAGAATTATGGTTTTTACCAGACACCGCAAATGCAGGACGAATTCGAAGCTCCGTTGATTTTGAATCCGTAGTCTCAACGGTTTGCTGGCGGAAGCGGTTTGCTCGGAATGCCGATTCAAATCTCGACGGAGAAATTTCATTTACTGACATTTCCGACGATCCTGGCGAGCAGGATCCGAGAGCAGCCCGGGAGAAATCCGGTGACGATCAGCGCCCTTTGATTCTCAAACGGTTCTGATAGGGGTTCTCCCGGCGCCGCGGCGGATTCACCCATTGAAAAAGGATAAAAGATGATTTATCATTCATTCAACGTTAACGAGGATTTTTTGTCCTGATCAGGGGCCGTTTCCAAAGGATGGTTGGCGCGGAAACGTGTTTCCGGGAAAGATACATGGGAGAACAATGAGACGCCGATTTCGTTTTGTTCCGCTTGTCCGTCTTGCGCTGGCAGTCGTGGCGTTGGTTGCCGGTCTTTTTTCTTTCGGAACGGCCGCGAGTTCCGCGGCGGATGAAAAGACCGTTCGCGAACCGATTAAGGCGCTCTTCATCAGTATTGAATCGTATGACGATCAGCAGTTGGAGCTGAAATACGCGAAGAACGATGTCAGTGAGTTCAGCTCGCTTCTCCAGACGAAGTTTGCCGCTAAATCGGAGTCCATCATCGACCAGCCTGGAGATTTTACACCGACCGACGCGGCGGACTGCTACAAGAACGCCATTGAGGAGAAGATCAAACAGTGGTGCGGAGAGCTTAGCGGGGATGAAACGGCAATCCTGTACCTTGCCGGGCACGGCGTTCCGGGCAGTGACGGAAAACTCTATCTGCCGATGCGCAACTGGGACAAAAAAAAGGAGTCCCTGCCGACGATGGGGATTCCGCTCGAGTGGGTCCGCGAGACGTACGGCGCCGCGAAGGCGAAATGTAAACTGATTCTGATCGATACCTGTTATTCCGGAACATCGCGCGGAATCGGCCTTTTCGAGGTGAGCGACGCCGCCTCCATGGCACAGGTTTTCGACAGAACGGATCGGATGGCGACTGTGGCGAGCAGTCAGGCGGATCAGCAGAGTTATTTTTGGAATTTGGTGAGACATTCCCTTTTCACCTACTGGCTGATCCAGGCGTTCGATGGGGACGCGGATTTGAATGAGGATCATTTTATCACCCTGCCGGAGCTTTCCGATTATCTGACCGAGAATGTGTCGCGGGTTTCGGAACATTACGAAGATATCGATGACGAGAAAGAATATATGAAGCTTCAGATCCCGGCGGTTCTGAACGCCGACTCGGTGGGCGATCAGTTCCGTGTTCCGGTTCCCGCCTTCTCCAAACTGAACCGTTTGGTGACAAAGCTTGCGAAACAGATCGATTTGAAAATGCGGATGAACGGGCACGGGAATATTGTCGTTGTGCCGAAGTTTGTGACCGGACCCGAGGGAAGCTGTACCATCGATCCTTCTTACGGAAATCTTCCTCAGGCCGTTGCGAACAAATTCATCGCTGAACTCAAGAATCTGAACAATACGGTTTCGAATTACACGGTTTTCAACAAAACGGTAATCGAGGAACTCTTTGAAAAGAAGAATATCAAGCCGGAAAATCTCGGCGGGATGAAAACCTCGGATCTTGAGATCGGCGGGAAGCCGGTCAAAACGATTCTGAGCGGACGGATTTACTTGTACTCCCCCCATGCCCTTAAAGTCTCGGTTGAGCTCCTTGACGCGGAAACGATGGAGTCTCTTATGGTCTGTTCCGGCGAGACTCTGCTCGACGAGGGGGACATGTCTGCCAACGGTGCGAGTTTTGTCCGGCGGGATGCTCGACCGGTTGATCGTCTGCCCGATCCGGTTCAGCTTGAGGTGATGGAAGATTCCGGTCTTCTCGTTTCTTCTGACCAGGCGGAGAAAGTCAGGGACGAAGATGCCGCGAGCGCGGAACGTTCTCATCCGATGTTGGACACAACTCTTCCGTTCGGAATTACGATTCAGGTTCGGAAAGCGCATTCCGAAGAGAAATTCAAAAAACGTACCGGGACCGTTATCGGAAAAGATTACTATATTTATCTTAACAGCGGCGAGGAATTTGAGATCGAACTGGAAAACAAGTATGATTATCCCGTTTGGGCACGGGTTCTTGTTAACGGGAAGGGGACACTTGCTCAGCTAATGACGATTGTTGAAAAAGGTATTACCGTTGAACCATCGAAAAATAAGGACGGTGAAATGGTTCTCGCCCCATTTGTGGCGCTGAACGACGCGCGAGCCTATTATCTCGAAAAGAAATCAACCAGAAAGATCAAAGGGTTCGGTTGGCCTGAGAAGAATATCATCCATCGTTTCGAGGTTACCGATTCCTTCGACGATATTTCGCCGAGCGACAATTACGCAGATCGGCTTGGTTGGATTACCGTCGGGTTCTACACGAATGCGAACTCGAGGTCGCCGGATATTATCCCCGGAACCGGCGTGTCGCATAATTTCAGCTACAAGACGGATTCAAGACCGGGCGATTCGATCGCGGTTTACAATATCCGTTACGTTTCGCAGGACATGTATGACGAGCTTGTGGACAAGGAATTGAGAGGGGATAATTCGCTTGAGTAGTCCCGCAAGGGGTTGCGGTGCCGGAATTGATGCCCCGCGCTGCAGAGATTCGTTTTGTGACCGGAGCGGATACAGGTTGACCGTTGAATCTGAAATGATAAGAACGACCTTCGCGTTATTTTTTATTTTGCGGAGCGGGAGCTGCGGGAATAGGGATCGCGACCGCAGATCTGCCGGTCGGATCGATTCCAAAACCTGAGTCGGGAATTGTGACTTTGGGTTCCGTCCGGTTCCTGTTCCATCGGAGGAACGAGTTTCATCGCGGTCTTTTCCGATCAGTGAGGCTCGTAAACGACTTGCAAAAGTGACAAAAAACATATTTTGAATCCGATAGTACCCACTTTTGAAAAGACGGAGGAACAGATGCCGAAGCGTTTCGTGATTCCTTTTTTGTTTTTAGCTTTCTGTGCCTTTACCACCTGTGGTGCTTACGCGCAAAAACTTTATATGTTTACGGGCGGGGATTTTCGAGATGAAGATGTAGGGAATGCGGTATGGATGGGCGATGGCCAGGTCGACGGGACATTCGAGATGTACATGCCCTCGAAATACCTTGTCCGTTACAATAAACCGTCCAATGATGAGGGGGAATCGGGGACCGAATGGAGCGGACCCAACATCGAAGATTCCGAAAATGTGCATGATGATATCCTTGATGCCATTGAGAGGTGTCCCGCCGGTGAGGATGACACCATCTTTTTCTACTGGTGCGGTCATGGCGCCCGCGATGAAAATGACGAGCATTACCTTTTCATGCCGGAGGGACGCGGACGCTCGACGATGTATCGCTCGGAGATTCTCGATGCACTTCAACGGAAGAATCCGCGTCTGGTTGTCTTTATTACCGATTCATGCCATACATATTTTAATCCGGTGGCATTTTCGGCGGCACCAGGCACGCGTTTGCGTTTCCTGGCTACCGAGGGAGTACCGCAACTTTACGCCAATCTTTTCTTCCAGTACAAGGGTGTGCTGGATATGAATTCTTCCAGTCCCGATCAGAGATCAGAGATTATGGATCCAACAAAGATGATAAACGGCAACGGGACCGTTTTTTCATGCGCGTTCAGCGATATCATGGACAACAAGCGCGTTCAGTTGTATGGTTGGAAAGAGCTTGTTTCGCAGATAAACGCCACTGTCCGCAGTTGGAATTTCAAACAGAGTTGTTATGTCTGGACATA
>JAGCAH010000261.1 GCA_017652805.1 Thermoguttaceae bacterium
AGGAGACCGCCGAACCGTTTGAAAAAGGTATACGAGTCGTTTCGGCGCGCGGCATCTTCGGCGGCGATCCGAAATTCTTCGCGAGGGATCGGGGGATCCTCCGCAAACGTCTCATCGAAATACGCCCCGGCGGCGTCGGTCGGCCCGTCCTCCCCGTCGGTCCCCCCCGAAAGGAACGCGAACCGCGCCGGAAACCGCTCCCGATGCCGGAGCGCCTCGATCAGCGCCAGAAGAACCAGCTGCGTATTCCGTCCTCCCGCTCCCCGGATTTCGGGAGGGGCGAGCGTCACCGTCGGCTCACCGCCGCTGATCAACGCAACCGGAGTTCCGGCGGCGGACTCAGCCTCGAAAGCGGCGATCAGCCGCCGCGCCACCCCGCCGACATCCCCTTCCGAACGCGGCGCGCTTTCGCCGAGCGCGCGAAACCCGAGCTGTTCGGCCCGACGAAGCGCGGCGTCGACCGCCGTACGGTTATTCCCGACGATCAGATTCCGGTGATTCTCATATCCCGCGCCGGTCATCGGGTCGGGAACGAAGCCGCGCGCCCTCGTTTCGAGCGCGGCGACCACATCGGCCAGGTCGGCGCGGCCGCTCAGTCCGAATCGGCTCAAAACTTCCAGCGCGTCGGCGGGAGTCGCGGTGTCGGTAGCCGTCGCGCCGCTGGCGATCACGTCGAGCGGATCCCCGAGAACGTCCGAAAGGATCAGAGCGACCAGGCGTCTGCCGCGCGCCATTCGCCGCATCCCTCCCCCTTTGATTTCGCTCAGCTGTTTCCGAACCGTATTCAGTTCGACGATATTCGCTCCCGCACCGGAAAGGAGCCGTGTGACAAGAGCTTTTTTTTCGAGCGTGATTTCCGGTATCGGCAGCGGCGCCAGCGCCGACCCGCCGCCGGAAATAAGCGCCAGAATCAGATCGTCCGCTCCCGCCGAACCGATAAGCCGGGCGATTTCGCGCGTTCCGGCCACCCCCTCTTCGGTCGGCTCGTTCAGACCCGCCGGCCGGCCGGCATGCGCGTGGACAATACGCAGCGGGGTCAGCGCGTTTGCGGGAAGATTGACCCAGCCGGAAAGACGGCCCGTCTCAATCAGGGGAGCGAGCGCCTTTTCCGCTCCGGCGGCCATCGCGCCGCTCGCCTTTCCCATTCCGACCACGATCACCCGCCCGGCCGCCGGAAGAGGAAACGCCTCGCCGCAGAGAGTCACAACCGCCGAGCCGGTCGGCTCGCCGGAAAAGGCTAGGCGGGTCTCAATCAGTTTTTCCGGCAGAACGGCATTAACACCGGATTGCCAGATCGTCAGAGCAGAATCAATCAGCCGACAGGACACGGGAATAATCTCCGGCAGGGTGGAATATCAAAAAGAGGCGCCGGAAAAGCGCGCTCGACACATCCACATTATCCGCGTCGGCACGCCGCAAGTCAAGGTTCCGCCCGAGCGTGATATGTTCTCTCCTCGGTTCGGCACATCGCCCTGAAGTCAAAAGTATTGAAAATCCGGTATGAGAGGATAGAATTAACGGTGTGTACCGTACGGGATTCCTCAGGTCACCGCAAAAGGAAAGGCAGAAAAATGGAATATTCTTACAAGACAGCCGGCACCTGCGCCCAGCAGATCGACTTTGACATCAACGGCAACATCATCAGTAACATCCGCTTCTACGGCGGTTGCAACGGCAACCTAAAAGCGATCTCAAAACTTCTCGAGGGGGCGACAGTAGAAGAAATTGAAAGCAAGCTGAAAGGGAACACCTGCGGGCCACGCCCGACTTCGTGTGCCGACCAGCTGGCCCGCGCCGTACGCGAGGCGTATGACAAACAACAGGGGTGAATTAACCTATGCGGTATATTCCTGCAAGACAATCAAAAACAAGAGATTATATATGCATTCCGCTATCACCCGGCGTGACTTTTTAAAAGCATCGGCGGCTGCAGTTGCGACGACGGTGGTCTCGCCCCTCGCGGCCGAAATATCGGCCGCCGAACCGATTCAAAAAAAATGGTACAAGGGGGATCTCCATCAGCATTCTCTCTGGTCGGACGGAGACTTTTTCCCGGGGTGGATTGCCGACCGGTATAAGAGCAACGGCTACCATTTCACCTGTCCTTCAGACCACAACGTATTTCAGGGAGAGGAACTCCGGTTTCAAAACGGGTTGGGAAATCCGATGCCGGAAGTCCGTAATCAGGAGGAATTCCGCCGTGTCTTTGACGGAGAAACCTCTTACTGGCGGGCCGCGGTCCCGGAACCGAAACACTGGTGGGAAATCTCCTGGAACAGGATCGAAGAGTATCGTAACGTTTACGGAAAAGATTCCCTGAAGACACTTGAGTTTGAGGGGGTCACTTACGTCCGTCTTGACACATTTGATGAACTGGCGGCAGAGAAAAATGAACCTGGCCGATTCCTGATGATCCCCGGTTTTGAACAGACGAAACTCTGGGATGGGAGAACCTGTCATGTCCATATGAACTTTATTAATGTTCGTGAAACATTCCCGATCATTCTCCCTGAAACCGCCGGCGGTATTCTCGAAGAAAATTTCCGCAAAGGAGAAGATGTTTACGAAGGGCAGGATTATCTGATAACCGCGAATCACCCGCTCTGGCCCTACTACGACTTTCAGCCAAGCGACCTGATCCGGCTTCCCCAGTACACCCTCTATGAGCTGACAAACAATTTTTTTTCGCCGAGTGATATGCACCGGTTCGAAGAAGCCTGGCTTCCCGAAAAAATGTGGGATACCGTTAACGCCTACCGCGCGGTGCACGACCAGCCGCTCCTTTACGGGATGGGATCCGACGACTTTCATACCATGGAACAGTGGGGACGCGGCTGGAGTGTGGTTCGTGCCGAAAGACTCGAAATCCCCGACATTCTCGCGGCAATCCGCGCCGGTGATTTCTACGCTTCCCGCGGACTGGCGTTCGACGATATCCGCTTTGACGGCAAAACGCTCGAAGTCAAAATTGATGTTCAGGAGGAAGGGGAATATGTCATCGACTTTATCGGCACTAAGAAAGATTACAACCCGGAGTGCCGATACATCGAAACAGACTATGAACCCGGAAAAACACTTCAGAGAAAACTGGAATGCTATTCCGATGAAATCGGGAAAGTTCTCGAAACGGTTGAGGGAACCGAAGGAAGCTACACATTAAAGCCGGAGGATCTTTACGTCCGCGCGAAGATCTATAAAAAGGGCGCCGTCAAAAAGGACTGGGAAACCGAAAACGCCGCCTGGACCCAGCCGTACCGCAGCTGACAGCCTGTCTTTCACCCGCAGTAAGAATGAACCGCCGGTCCTTCCGACACGGCGGCCGAGGAAAAGGAAAGGAAATGTTTATGAGCCGCATAACACGCCGTGATTTTTTGAAAATGTCCGCCGCGGCTGCTTCGGCGGGCGCATCTTTGCCGTTTGCCGCAGCGGAACCGGTAAAGAAGAAGTGGTATAAGGGGGATCTGCATCAGCACAGCCAGTGGTCCGACGGGATTCATTTCCCCGAACGGATGGCAGACTTCTATCGGCA
>JAGCAH010000262.1 GCA_017652805.1 Thermoguttaceae bacterium
AATTCCGTATCGGTTGCTGTTGGTCATGCAGCCGCTGTTCCCCTGTTCGGCAAACGGATCGTACACGCAA
Organism: Thermoguttaceae bacterium; assembly: GCA_017652805.1. GTDB lineage: Bacteria > Planctomycetota > Planctomycetia > Pirellulales > Thermoguttaceae > RUG695. The sequence goes on from JAGCAH010000262.1 coordinate 71, forward strand.
AGATAAAACTGTTCCGATAGGGGATAACACGATGCATATTGCATCGGACACGGAAAATCAATCTCCTGTTCCGCTTCCGGAAAGACCTGCTCCGGCGTTATTCGCCGTGTTGTGCTCATGAGGTTGTCGTCGGGCACCTGCGGGTCGATCAGGACCAACGCGCCGTACGACTGTCCGTGATGCGCCGCGGCGGTCGCCGTGATCTTGCTGCTTTCCGGAACCTGACGAACGTCGAGTTCCATAATCGGAACGCCGGCGCGGACTTCATGGTAATTGCCGACCAGCGCGCGGGCGTCGCGGCCGTCGGGATAGGTGATCCAGGGGTGGTGCGCATTGTTCGCCCCGCGGTCAACGTAGTCCCAGCGTGTATAGAGAATCATGCCGTTGCGGTCGACCGACGGCGCCCATTCATTTGTTTCATGCCACGAAAGGACCACCGGATCCGAACCGTCCGGATTCATCGAGTTCAGGGTATAGGTCGGCGCCGGCCGCGGATGACAGCGCCCGTATCCTCCGCGCCGCATCGAAATGAACGCCACGCGGCCGCTGGGCAGGCAGCAGGGATCGAAACTGTCAAACGGCTCATCTGTCAATTGCGTCAGATTGGAGGCGCAGCCCGAATCGGGATCGAAATCCGCCTTGAATATCTGATAGCTGTTTTCTCTCGACCAGGTAAAAGTCGCGCGGGGAAGCGTCGCGTCCGCCGCGGCAAAAAGGATCCGGTCGGCTTCGTACCCCAGTTCCGGCGAGATAAACGACCACCCCTGATCCAGTTTGCGCCCCGAATTTCTCCCCTGTCCGACGGTCAGGTTTTCAAGAAGATTCACAATTCGGGGAGATTCGGTAAACGCGTCCTTCATCAGAAAGACACCTCCGCCCGGACGCGCCTGAAATCCGAAAAACTGGTCGATCATGTGGTTCCCTTTCAGCTCGGCCATCGGCGCCTCGAAATGCTTGACAAAAAGGATGTCCGTAAAATCGAGCACCGGGTTTGTCAGCGCAAGGCGGCGGAGAACCGCCAGTGTTTCGGCAAAACAGGCACGCCGCAATTCCGTCTCCCCGACCGTGATCGACGCGGCTTTTTCTTTCGCCGCCGTCAGATCGGCCCGAATCGTCCCGCGGTCCGTTTCCGGGTCGTTATTCTCAAGCCAATCGGCAAGCGACTCGGCGCGGCGCAGGAGAATATCAAGCGGATCCCGATCGGAAGAAAGGATCGTTGCCTGTTCGTTAAGAGCCTCCTTCGCCGCATTCTCGGGAATTCCGTTTCTCAGGTCACGTGCAAGCGCCTCCCATTGAAGCCGCGCTTCGTCGAGACGTGAAAACGGCGCATCGCCGTTGTCGGGGAAACAGAGATTTTCGGGTATCGGGACGACGGTCGGACGGATCGAAAGACCGACAAAACGCGCGTCCGCCCAATCGGCGTGGTTCCCCCGTTCGCCGTGTCTCTGAAGCGTCTGCAAATAGAGATGGGAAACCCCTTCCAGGGGGACTTCAAGCGGTATGGATCGCCGGCCGCCGATCATTCCGCTTCGCCAGAGGATTTTTTCGTCGGAACGGACAATAAATTCCACATCGCCCGGCCGGTCAACATTGTCATCGATTCCAACCGTCGCGGCGAAAGTTCCCGGTTCGCCGGAAAGCTCAACGCAGACGATTCGCGGCGAATGAACGCCGATACCGCGCTCAAAAACATGATTGTCGATTTTGATCGGTTTGCCGTGCGCCGAAGTTCGGCAGGTCGGCATATTCCACCATTCCTCGCCGGCGGCCGGATCGCCCTCCTCGCCGAGCGCCGGATTGAGTTCATCAAGCCACACCGCCGACGGCTCTTTTTCGGCCTCGGCTTTCAAGGAAAAAAAGAAAGCCCCGGCAAGAACGAAAGATCCGAAAAGAGAACCGAAAAGACACTTCTTCATTCTGTTGCTGTACATAGTGGGTTACCGAGCGATGCGGGTTACAAAAAAACACTAATATCCCAAAAACGACGGAACCATTCTACATCCGGCTTGGGACGAAATCAATGATTGCCGAAAGATACCGCGCTTTATGAAAAGAAGCTTGAAAACGGGCTAAGGGAATCTCTGAACCGGAAAGAGGCCCGCAGTAAACAGGAACAGGCACGATGGCACGGCGGGTTTCGCCGGGACGTAACCGCCGCCTGACGCTGCGGTAGAAGTGGGCCGCCGACGAAAGGCTCCGCGCCGAGTGGGATCAGACCGCAGAGATCGTGGCGAAGATACACAACTCGCATTACGTCAAGCCGGTGCAGCCGTGGGAGATCGGGCCTTACGCCGTCGATCCGGAAGAACGGAAACCGGCACTCGGTGATGTCGCCGGGCTCCTTAAAGGTCTGCCGGGGGTGACGGTGGAAGAGATTCCGGAGACGGATCGGCCACCGCTGTGATGACCGGAGGAGTGAATGGAACATACCCGCCGTAACGATTTGGTTCGCTAACATGATCGCACGCGCAACGGCAAACGGAAGTATTCACCATTAAGGGAAGCAAAACCGGCAGAAGTTTAAGCACGCTCAAGGAATTCGACGTGTTATCGCCCGGATCAGCACCATTTGCCGGTGGACGGTTTGTTTCAAAATAGGGCATTGCAGGGCTCTCCCAAAACGTCGGTGAAAACAACACATGACTATTATCGCGTCACGGAATAAACAATCAAGAGGGTAAAATGGCTGAATCATCCGGGGTATCTTCTGGGGTCAACGAAGCGGGGAAAACCTGGATCACCAAAGGGGTGAAACTTCTCGCCCAAAACGGGTTTAGCGCCGGAGAGACCGACAAGTCGATTCAGCCGGTGATAAACCTGGTCCGCGCGACACAGACCGACGTGCCGACCGCCGCGCCGATCGCGAAAACTCCGGATCTTGAGCCAATTCGCTGACATGTGGAAGAGCGGCGCCCGAAACGGAAAGAGAGCGGTCCCGAACGGGCACAAAAAAAGGCGAAGGGGAAACCCTTCGCCGAAATCGGGGCGACACGATTTGAACGTGCGACCTCTACGTCCCGAACGTAGCGCTCTAGCCAGGCTGAGCTACGCCCCGATAGACCTGACCCCCTTGGGAATCAAGACAACCGAATTTTAACCATTTTATGCATTTCGTCAAGAGGGATTCTTCACCGCTTCCGCCAAAAACCGGGAGGGAAGACCCTTTTTAACGGTGACGAAAAAAGAGGGGATCGGGAAAAAGCTCCCGTACCCCCTCTTGGAACTGCCGCACGCGCTTTTGAACTTCCCGCGTGATTATTTCTTGTTCAGGACTTCCAAAACCCGGTCGGCGATCGCCTTGATCAGAGCTTCCTGATCCTGATTCTTCCCGACCTCGACGCTGTTGGCCAGGATCGGATTCGAGGCGCAGCCGCAGCCGGTCGGCTCCGGCCCCCGCTTAAAGGTCGGCGGCGTGAACGCGTGATGACCGACGCCGGTCTCTTTCCAGCTGTCGCGGAACATGTCGTTGGCACAGAGTTCACAGTTCGCCACATCGGCGCGCGGGTCTTTGAACCCCCACTTCTGCTTGAGCTGGAGAAGGTCTTCCGCCTCGTCCTTGGTGAAGTAGCCGACGTTCCCCAGGCCGCGGGCAATCATCAGGATCCGGCAGTAGGCGTCGAGGATCTCGGTGAGCCAGTAGGCGCGTTCGACCGTCGGGCCGAAACTGACCGTCCCGTGATTCGCCTGAACGATGATGTTCGTCTTGTGGATGTAGGGAAGAACCGTGTCGGCGAAGTCCTGGCCGCCGGGGATCGCGTATTTGGCGATCGGCACGTCGCCCATGTAGATGTCGACTTCCGGAAGGACGCACTGCGGAATCGCCTCGCGCGCCACACCGAAGGCCGTCGCATAAGGCGGATGGCAGTGAACGACCGACTTGACGTCTTCGCGCTCTTTCATGATCGTCAGATGGAGGAAGATCTCGCTGGTTCGTTTTCGATTCCCGGAGACCTGATTGCCGTCCATATCGACCACACACAGATCGTCCGGTTTCATGAACCCTTTACAGATCTGCGTCGGCGTGCAGACAACTCGGTCGTCGCTGATACGGTAACTGATGTTCCCGTCGTTCGCCGAGGCGAACCCTCTGTTGTAAATCCTGCGCCCGATGTCGCAAATTTGTTCCTTAACTGTCTGCAGATTCCACGTGTTCATTTTTTCCTCCAAGGTCACTTCGGCGCACGCGCCTTCCCGTATCTGAAAAATCTATCGGTTTTTTCTCTCTTTTGTTTTGCGAAAGCCGCCCCTTTTTCAAAGAAGGGACAGAAAATCCTCTTCGCTTATTTCCATTGTATCGATGATGGCGCCGGCGTAGACGTCGATCGGACGCAGATCGGGGTAGAACGGCATCGCCGCCTCGGCTCCTTCGCTGAACGCCACCCATTCGCCCAGCCCGATCGAAAGCTCGTCGTAGGCGACGATCTCTTCGCCGGTCGGAACCAGTTCCCCTTTGCTGAGCGTCCCCTGAGCGTGCGCGGCTTTAAAATCTTTCCAGGTAAACGGCCGGACGATTTTAAACTGACCTGTCTGCAGAAGGGGGTGAATCCGGTTTGGCGTCACCACGCCGATCACTTTCCCGATTCTCATGACCCGAGCCCTTTCCGCAGAACGTTCGGGCAGGAAACCGCCCCCAGCTCGACAAATCGGCTGACCATCCGGCGCACCTGAAAGAGCCCCTCCCCCGGATCGAGGATCAGGAGGTTGGCGCCGATCGACGCGGCGTCGGCGTCGAGCCGATCAATCCGGCCGGCAACCAGCGCGCGGATCGCGCTCTTCCGGTTACAGACTGCCGAGGCCGCCGCGGTATAACGGGTGAAAAGAATCCCCTTCGCTTTTTCCCGTTCGAGGCGTTCGGCCAGGAATGAAGCGGTCTGCATCACGCACTTGTTCTGATAAAGCTCGATCGGAACCGTTTTCCCGAGCCCTTCCAGAAAACGAGCCGGAACCGTTTCGGGCGCGATGGCGTGAAACGCCACCGTGAGGGAAAGCGCCGCTTCGGTCGAGGGGGCGGAAGTCCCGGCGGAAACGCCGCTGGTCTCCGCCACGTTCGACGACGAAAGGGTAATCCGTCCGCCGCCGGACAACGGAGCGCCCTTTGAGGCGACGGAACGGTCAAAAATCAGCTCAACCCCCTGTTTTTTCAGCTCGTCGCGGGCCGAAGGTGTCACCACGGCGCCGGGCCGAACCACCACGCGGCGGTAGGACGACGCGCCGCCGACCTGTTTCAGGGTGATCACGTTCGAGGTGAGGCGCAGTTCGGTCGTCTCACCCTCCGATCCGGAGGCCGGAGGAGCGGTATTCGAAACCGATGACGCGGCCGCCCCGCCGGTTCGACCCAAATCGGCCATCACCAGGCGGACCAGACGCTCAACATCGGCCTGCGAAAATGCGAAACCGCTCATTTTACCTCTTCGTTTGTTTTCTTATCGACGATCCCCGCCACGCCCCATCGAGCCGGAGTCGCACGCGTGCCGATGATATCGGTTCCCGTATAGCGGCCGTCACTGGTAATCAGGACAAGGTCGCCCGGCCCGGCGCCAAGATTGTCGAAAACGACCGACGGGTCGCCGTCCCCCTTCCCGTCCCGCGAGACAGGGACGACCAGAAGCATCTTCTGCCCCTGAAGGGACGGGTGCTTCATGACCGAGGTGATATTCCCGATGACCCTGGCGCGCTGCATGACAACACCCTTTTGCCGGTCTTACCGACCCAGGATATGAAGCGACTCGACCATCGCGCAACGTCGGCTGCGTGTGAAGGTGAGCGGGCAGGTGATCCCCTCCCCCGTCGGACCGGCGATCGAATAGGAACCGAACCCCTCGCCGCCGCCGCCGTTCCCGGCGGTGCTCGGACCGTTCTTCACAAAGATGGTCGTGTCGAGGAGTTTGCCCATCTTGGTCATGTTGACCACGTTGTTCGAGTGGATCATCGACGTGTGACGGAATCCGTGCTCCATTTCATAGGCGCGCCAGATCGCCTCGTCAACGTCTTTGCAGCGGACGAACGGAAGGAACGGCATCATCTGCTCGACCGGTACGAACGGGTTCGCGTAGTCGGTTTCGCCGTAAAGCATCACCACATCGCTCGAGACCGATTTGCCGATCCCCGCCGCCAGAACCGTCGCGTCTTTGCCGAGGAATTCGCGGCTCGGGGCGTCGTGGCGCTTGGCGCCTTCCCCGACCTGAACGATCCCGCGCTGGGTCATCAGATCGGTTTCGCGGGCGTTGAGGCGAACCGCTCCGGCCCGCTCCATGGCGTCCATCATCCGGTCAAAGACCGATTCGACCACAAAGACTTCTTTCTCGGCGAGGCAGAGAAGGTTGTTGTCATACGCGCCCCCTTCGATGATGCAACGGGCGGCGCGGTCCAAATCGGCGGTTTCGTCGACGACGACCGGGGGGTTCCCCGGACCGGCGACGATCGCGCGCTTGCTTTGCGCCATCGCGGCTTTCACGACGCCCTCGCCCCCGGTCACGACCAGAAGGTTGATCAGCGGGTGCTTGAAAATGCGGTCGGCGGATTCAAGGGTCGGCTCGGCGATCACGCACATCAGGTTGTCGATGCCGTGGTTCTCGTAGATCGCCTTATTGAACATCCGCACCCCTTCGACGGCGATCTTCTTCCCGCCCGGATGGGGATTGAAGACGACCGTGTTCCCCGCGGCGATCATATTGATCGAGTTGTTGGCGATGGTCGGAAGAGAGTGGGTCACCGGCGTGATGGCGCCGATCACGCCGAACGGCGCGTGTTCAATGACCGTCAGGCCGTGGTCGCCGCTGAAGACTTCGCTCGTCAGCGCTTCGACTCCCTGGGCGTTGTAGCCGACGTTCAGGATCTTGTCGATCTTGTGTTCGAGACGGCCGATTTTCGTCTCTTCCAACTCTTTGGTGCCGAATTCAACGCTGTTTTCGATGCAGATGCGGCGGATTTGGTCGAGAATCTTTTTCCGTTCGGCTCGGGTACGGCGGGAGAGCTCCTCATAAGCCGCCCGCGCCGCCTTTACGGCCTCATCGACATCGGTAAACACACCAAAGCGTCCGTTGAAAGAGGCTCCGGCGCTTCCGCCCACCATGTTCGCGTTGCCGCCGAGTCTCGACAGCACTTCTTCGACCACGCTGCGAACCAAATTTTCGTTAATTCCCTGCATATTTTTTCCTCAAATACCCTGTTCAATGAAGTTCCAGCGCTTCATGATCAATCTGAATCGAATCGATGATCCCCACCGTCGCGCAGTCGGAGGGAAGATTTTTGGTTTCGGGCGTCATACGCGCGCTCGAACCCTGCACCACAAGGACAAATTCGTTTTCTCCGGCGCCGACCGTGTCGATCGCGACCAGCGTTTTGTGGTTCGACACCAAACGTCTGCCGTCCGGGTCGGCGGGATCGAGAATGAACGGCTCGATCAGCAGGAGCCGATGACCGATCATCGCTTCCGTCTTTTGGGTCGAGACCACCGAGCCGAGAACCTTCGCGATAAACATAGAGCCAACCCTCCTGAGATTTCAGTTTCGCTCGGCGAGTTTCGCCATCGTCTGCCGCGCGACGATGATCTCTTCGTTGGTCGGAATGACCCAGATCTTCGTGCGGCTTTCAGGCGCGTTGATTTCGGTTTCCCGACCCAGCGCCGCGGCGTTTTTATCCTCGTCGAGAACGATGCCCAGTTCGGCCAGACCGCGGCACGCTTTGGAGCGGATGGTCGGCTGGTACTCGCCAATCCCGCCGGTAAAGACGATCAAGTCGGCGCCGCCGAGTTCCACCAGAAACGCGCCCATGTAGCGGCGTATATCGCCGACAAAGACGTCGAACGCCAGCGCCGCCTGCCTGTTGCCGGCCTGAGCGGCTTCGTAGACGTCGCGGCAGTCGGCGCTGACCCCCGAAAGCCCGAGCATGCCGCACTGGGTCGAGAAGATCTCGAGCATTTCGTCAAACGACTTGCCGAGCTTCTTCATGACGTGCGACATCATGAACGGATCGAAGTCGCCGATCCGGTTGTTGTGGAACAGACCGGTCTGCGCGCTCGAACCCATACTCGAGCCGCGGCTCTTCCCGTCGGCGATGGCGCAGATCGAGCTCGAACCGCCCAGATGGCAGGAGATGATCCGCAGATCTTTGCCGAAGATTTCGCGCGAACGGGTCGCGATGTAGCGATGACTCGCCCCGTGAAATCCAAACCGTTTGACTGAGTACTTCTGTGACCACTCGTAAGGAACGCCGTAGTAGCGGTTATGTTCGGGGATCGTCTGATGGAATCCCGTCTCAAACGCCGCCACCAAGGGGATGTCGGGGAACTGCTCGTTCAAAAGACGCATCGCCCGCACATACGGGGGATTGTGCGCCGGCATCACCTGGTTGAGCTCCTCCATGGCGTCGAGAAGCTCTTTGGTGACCCATTGTACGCCGGTGATGTTGTTCGCCATCACCGCTTTGAATCCGATTCCGGCAACTTCATCGGCCGATTTCAGACAGCCGTTTTCCGGGTCGGTCAGCTGCGCCAGGCACTGGCGAACCGCCACCGCGTGGTCGGGAACCGGAACGGTGACGGAGTTCGTCTTGCCGCCGATCGTCACTTCGCAAGGAGACTCGGCGTCGCCGATCCGCTGGACTTTTCCGCGGGCCAGGAGCGTTTCGTGCTCCATGTCATAAAGGCTGTATTTAAAACTCGTCGAACCCAGGTTCGCTACCAGAATTTTCATTCGTTCCCCTTCGAGATCCTTATCGGTCGGTATACAGCTCCCCCCCGTGCGGGCCGGGAAGCCATCGGCAATTCTCAGCCCAGATAGGCGGCAATAACGCCGTCGGCCGGACGCGGAATCACGTGCGCGGCATAGAGTTCACCGACGCTCTGCGCGGCGGCGGCGCCCGCGTCGACAGCGGCTTTCACGCTGGCGACATCGCCGCGGACGACGGTGGTGACCAGTCCGCCGCCGATCTGGATCCGTTTGACCACTTCGACGTTGGCGGCTTTCGCCATCGCGTCGGTCGCTTTAACCAGGGGGAGGAGACCTTTAGTTTCAAGGAGTCCGATTGCGTTTTCCATTGTGTATATCCTTTCCGGTTTTTGTGTTTAAGGTTAGCAGCGATCGTCTTACTTCGACGCCGGCTTGACGAGCGTCGCCGGAAGAACTTTGGCGATATCGCCGTGCGGACGCGGAATGACGTCCACCGAGGTGATTTCGCCGATACGGGCGCCGGCCGCCGCTCCGGCGTCGGTCGCAGCTTTCACCGCGGCGACGTC
>JAGCAH010000263.1 GCA_017652805.1 Thermoguttaceae bacterium
CGGCAACTACACGGTTGCCGACGGTTCGACGACGGCGAATATTACGCCGAAACAGCTGACGATCAGCGGGTCGAAAGTTAACTCTAAAATCTATGACGGGAATGCGACCGCTTCGATTACCTTCGGCATGCCTTCCGGAGTTATCAGCGGCGATACCGTTACGGTTTCCGCGTCGGGTACGTTTGCCAACGCACAGACGGGGGCGAATAAGAACGTCACGGTGACCTACTCGCTCAGCGGCGCCGACGCCGGGAACTATACCGCTCCCGCGTCGCAAACGCTTACGGGAACGATTGTCGAAGCGCCGTCGATGGTCGTGACGACCGCCGACGACGGCGTCGCCGATCCGTACGACAACAAGATCACCCTCCGCGAAGCGCTGGGGGTCTACTACAAGACAGACGGAACAATTTCGGGATACGACGGGGAGGTTACCTACAATACTGGGAGCAACAAGACGGTCACGTTTGCCAGCGGGCTGACGACGATGAATCCGTCTTCGGGTTATACGCTGACGGGAACGCACGACGGCCTGGTGATCGACGCGAAATCGGGCAGACAGAGCAATATCGTCTTTGACGGCCAGACGTTTATCATCTTCACGCAAACCGGCGCCGCCGACGTGACGCTCAAAGGAATCACGTTCCAAAATATCAGCGCTTCCAGCGGTCATGGTACAGGTTACAGCTGTACGCTCGGCTTCGCCACCGGCGCTTCGTGCGGCAAGACGGTGACGCTCGAAGACTGCACGTTCTCCGGCAATTCGAATTCCGGAGGCGCTACAGCGGTTGCCGTCATCGGAATTAACGCGCTGATTAAGAACAGCACGTTCTCGTCGAACACCGGCTACCATTCGCCGGTTCGCTCCGGTTTCGGCGCCCTGACGGTTCAGGGAAGCACGTTCACGGGGAATACCTCCAACGGCAACGGCGGCGCGGTTTCCTTCGATTTTGAAAGTCCCGACACTCCCAGCGGCGTCGTGACGATCACCGGTTCGACCTTCACGAACAACAGCACCAGCTACGACGGCGGCGCGATTTACAGCGCGGCCAAAACGATATCGATTTCGGGGAGCACCTTTACCTCCAACACCGCTGCCAGCGATGGGGGCGCGTTTGCCACGCCCGGCGATGCTAACCAGACGAAGACGATCGTTGTTAACAACTGTGAGTTTACCGGCAACAGGGCCAACGGCGGCGCGGGCGGAGCGATGCTGATCGAAAACTACGGCGCCAACACGCTGACGATGACCGGCACGACGTTTACCAACAATACCGCGTCCACCACCGGGGGCGCGCTGAGATTGAACGGCTGCACCTTCCAGATTAAGGATCAGAGTAAGTTCATCGGCAACACCGCCGCCGTCGGCGGCGGCGCGGTTCACGTCGGTTACGGCGGAAGCAGCAGTATCTCGAGTACGGAATTCAAAGAGAATAAGGCGACCAGAGCCGGCGACGTCTCGGGCGGCGCGATTCTCTTCGAGAACAACAACGGCGTTGTGACGATTTCCGGTTCGGCGTTTAAGGACAACTACGCGAATGCGACAAACGGCACAGCCTTCGGCGGCGCGATTTCCCGTTCAACCGGTACCAACGATGGCGGTCTGAGCATCAGCAGCACCAGCTTCACCGGGAACTACCTGAGCGCGACCAATGGCACCTACGGCGGGGCGATCTACTCGAACGCGCCGACGACGTCGTTTACGGGCGGTACCTTCTCCGGCAATAAGGCGCCGACCGGGAACGGCGGCGCGATTTGCGTAACCGGCGGAACCAAGCTGTCGGTTTCGGGCACGACCTTCCAAAGCAACGAGGCAATCAACGCCGGGGCGATCTATTCGACTCTCCCGACGACCGAGATATCGGGCGGTACTTTCTCCGGCAATAAAGCCACCAACGGAAACGGCGGCGCGATCTGCGTTACCGATGGAAACAAATTGTCGGTGTCAAATGCCGCTACATTCGAAAACAACGTGGCGGTTAACGGCGGGGC
>JAGCAH010000264.1 GCA_017652805.1 Thermoguttaceae bacterium
CGCCGCCGAACTTCTTCGAAAAGGAGAACGCCTCCCTGACCGAACTGCGGGAAGCGCTCGAAAGAAAAAAGGTGCCGATCGTCTCGGTCGGCGCGGGGGAAGACCTGACCCCTTACGGTTTCGGGGAACTGGAGATCCTCCATCCGGAAAAAGAGACGGCCTCCGACGCGACGAACGCCGAAAGCCTGACCTTGAGCCTGACCCATCTTGGCCGGCGCGTCCTGCTGACCGGCGACCTCGACACGCCGGAACCTCCCCCCTTCCTGCGGACGCCCCGACCCGCGTATGATCTGATCACCATTCCGCATCACGGGGGGCATTCCCGTGCGACCGAGTCTCTTTTGAGAAGACTGACTCCCTCCTACGCGGCGGTGAGCGAAGTCGACGGACGCCTTTCGGCCGAGACGCTCGACGAGTGGCGCTCGTGGGATCCGGATCTTGCGGTTCTCTCGACCGGCAGTTGCGGCGCGATAGAAGTTCGTATTGAAAAGGACGGGGCCGGCGGCGCTTTCACTCTGACGCCGTATCGGTATCCGGCTCGGTAGATTCGGGTTCTTTGGTGTATTTCTTCACATAGAGGCGTAGCGCGTGAAGCGTGACGCTGATCGCCTCGATCTCGCGGGGGGAATAATTCCGAAGCTGCTCGGTTCGCGGATTGTAAAACTGCGCCAGCGTCAGCGCTAGGTGGTAGATCGACTTGCGCAGCGACTGTGAGTTGATCGGAAACCGCGCCGAATTGACCAGGTGCCAGCGGAGGAAATGCCCGTTGACCAGAAGGATATCCGCCGCCGAACTGATCTTCTTCCCCGACAGGAAACGCGTCTGCATCAGTCCCGCGTCGTTGAGTCCCTCGAGCGAACGCTGATGGACTGTCTTTAAATTCTCGTCGATCCGGTCGGTCAGAGACTGAAGACGCGGGTCGCCGCCGTTTTTCAGCTCGCGGTGAAACCGGTCCGAGAGGTACGTGAGTCCCAGAAGGCGGTTGACCGACTCGCTCCGGGCCCAATAGACCGGCCGCGCCAGTTCCGATTCGGCGAGCGTAACGAGCGAGACCGTCTCTCCCGCCGCGTCCTGCCACGTACGGTTGAAGTCGTCGAGATAGAACGAAAGGCCGATTGCCATCATCGAGAGATCTTCCTGAAGGGTCATCTCTTTCATTTCCGACTCCATCAGGTCGCCCACCGTCATCCGTCGGTCGGGGTTCGCCTTGATCTCATACGAGCTCGAAACGTTCGCCATCGCCAGCGACGCTAAGAGCTCCCCCCGCGTCTGCTGGTAGCCGAACCCGATCCGCGGAACAAGAAGCCCTTCGGAGGAGTTAAAGATCCGTCGAACGCCGATCGGCAGGTTCCAGCAGAGGATCCCGACGGCGTAGGCCGGTTCGGTCTGTGCCTGAACCTGAACCTGGCCGTTTCGCGGGACCGTCTGATTCGACCCGGTTCGGCAGAGGAACTGTGTATCGACTCCGTAGGGAACCGTCATCTTCATCACGGTGGTCGGAGTCAATTCGTCGAGGAGCACACCCTGCGGGGACCACGCCTCGAGCTGGCGGGTGAGATCTTCCAGAAGAACCGACGGGGCGGGAACCTCCTGCGCCTTCACCACGCCGTTATCGCGCCGGTTGCGGAGCGTGAAATCGACGACCGGAGGCGGGTTGTTCGGGCCGTACGCCTGACTGCTGTCGACGCCGAACTCCGAAAGGATGGGCGAATCGTACGGGATCACCGTCGACGAAATAGAACCGAAATTCCCCCCCGCCGGAATCGGATCCCCGATGATTTGTCCCTGAATCGGCGCCCCCTGAATGATCTGCCCCTGAATCGGCTGCCCGATCCCGGAATCGATCGGAAACCCGCCCCCCGAATAGGGAACCGACGAGATCACCTGCCCCCCCGAAAAGTCGGGAGCGGGGGGAAGGGGGCCCCCGGCGGGCTGGGCTCCGAGGGGAATTCTCCTCGAAAAGACCAGAACCGGTAAGAGGCAGATCGCGAGACGGAATGATCGGTTCATCGCTTGGAAACAATGGTGAAAGACAACGGAAAAACCCGGGGGATTTTAGAATAAAAGGGAGAGGGCGTCAAGGGCACTCCCCCCCGGCGCGACCGAGTCCGATTCCGCCGAAAACGCCCGGCGTTCCCGCGCCGAAAGGGGGCCGACGTCCTTTCTGTCTCATTCCTTTTTTCTGGAAAACTGGTATAATCAGGGCAGGTTCAACAAACCGATTCCACTTGTCCCTTTCAATAGAGAACGTCCAGAGCGAAAGAACGCGAATGAAACCATCCGACTCCCGGGAAACCCCCGATTCCGAACCCAAACCGACCGACGGGAATTCCCCTTCCGCCGGAGGAGCCCCCTCGTCCGACAAAGA
>JAGCAH010000265.1 GCA_017652805.1 Thermoguttaceae bacterium
CCGGTTCCCAGCGCGCGGACGCGGTAGGCCACGTCGGCGCCGTAGGTCAGACCGGTAATCACCGCGCCCGTCCCGGTCGTCGAAACACTCGTCCAGCTGCTCCCGCCGGTCGAGTACTGAACCTCGTATCCCGAAGCGCCGGCCACCGCGCCCCACTGAAGGTAATGCCGGTTCGCCCCGCAGGAAATATAGATTCCCCGGCTGCCGGACGTGATCACCGGAGCGCCGAGCGGCGTCAATGGACCGACATACTCATAAGCGCCGATATCGACCGTCCCGCCGACAATCCGCGGGTTCCCGGCGATATCGTATTCCGTTTCGACCGCGTCGTTCGTGCCAGCGTTGATCGCCCCGCTTCCCGCAGCGAGCGAAAGGTCAATTTCATCCGCGTTCACAAGTTCCCCGTCAACAAAGACAGGGGCGACGACGAAACCGGGATCGGTATCGATGAGATTGTTGCTCCCGGAATAGGAACCGTCCAGATCATTGTTGTCGGCGGCATCGTTCAGCGCGACGATCGTATTCGTCAGCGCAGCCGTATCGGAGCCGAAATAAATTCCGCCGCCAACGCCGCTGCGCGCTTCATTTCCGGAAATGGTCGAATTGGTGATCGCAACCGCGGAAGAGTCACTGACGTCATAAATCCCGCCCCCGAAATAATGCGTTCCATTTCCTGAAATAGCCGTATTCGTGATCGTTAGTGCGCCCGCGTTGTAAATCCCGCCGCCGCCCCAATCCGCGACATTCCGGGAAATGGTCGAGTTGGTGACAACAAGCGTGCCAAGGTTGTAAATCCCGCCGCCGTCAACGTCTGAGTAGTTCTCCGTAACCGTCGAACCTGTGAGAGTCAGCATTCCAGAGATGTTGTTAATCCCGCCGCCGAAGCCGTCTGCAAAGGTTTCATTCCCGGAAACCGTCGAATTCGCAATGGTAAGCGTGCCGTCGTTGCAAATCCCGCCGCCCCAATCCGCGGTATTCCCGGAAATCGTCGAATTCGCAATAGTGAGCGTGCCAGAATCGTTGCAAATCCCGCCGCCGTCATCAGAAGCGGTATTCCCGGAAATCGTCGAATTCGTAATAGTGAGCGTGCCGGATTCGTTGTAAATCCCGCCGCCGTCAACGTAATTCCCGCCGCCGCCAGAAGCGGTATTCCCGGAAATCGCCGAATTCGAAATTGCAAGTGTTCCGTCGTTGTAAATCCCGCCGCCGTAGCGGTTGTTCCCCCCCGTAATCGTCAGGCCGACCAGCTCAACCGGGCTCGTCTCGTCACCGCCGGAAATGCAAAAGACCCGGCTCTGCCCGCCGGCGTCAATCGTGATCCCGCCGATACCCGTCGCGTCTATGGAAATCCCTTTATCAACCGTCAGTTCTTCGCCGGAAAGAACGATCGTCTGACCGGAAAGCGAAGCGTCGAACAGAATCGTGTCGCCTTCCGCGGCGATGTCAATCGCTTCGCGAAGGGAAAGTATGTCATCGGACGTGTTCCAGCCTGTCGGGTCGTCCGTTGTGTTAACCAACCAGATCGACGCCTCGGTCGGCGCCGCAAGCGCCGCCGGTGCCATTCCGCCGGCGACGACGGCTAAAAGGGTACG
>JAGCAH010000266.1 GCA_017652805.1 Thermoguttaceae bacterium
ATCGCGACGATCCGAATAGAGAAAGGCTTCTTTATGAAGATATCCCGCGCTCGGTCAGATCGAGATATACAGAGAAAAAACATCTGAGCGGAACTTTTCAGTTCGACTATTCCAAAGAGGGGGTCGAATACGCAAAAGAATCCCAGATCCCCGAGACGGGAAAAAAGTCCAATCCCGAAGCCGTGCCCGACGAGAACGGCGTAGTGGTCATCAACGCGAACGACCTTCCCTCGACGCTGATCGAAAGGCGCGAAACCTCAAAAGGCGGAAGACCCAAGGCCGAAACCGCGCATGGTGGAACCACTCTTTCGTCTGTCGTTGTCAGCGACACGCTCGTGGATATAGGTCGGTTTAGCCATTTCGGCCGTCTTCATAAGGAGCATGTTTTGCTCCTTAACTCTTTGGTCAAACAGTTCGGGGGGATTTCCGGTGCGAAGGAGAAACTGAACGCCATGAAGGAGACTTCGCGTGAAAACGGCGCCGACTCCAAGCTCTTTGAAATTGTCGAAACCAAACCTTTCGAAGGGGGGGCGGAATCGTTCATCATCGAGAGCAGTGTCGACGGAAAGGTGACGGAACGGTACGCGATCGTGCCGGCGCTCGGCTACGTCTGTCCTCTTATCCAACGCTACAATGACGGAAAACCGAGCCTCGAGTATATCGCAAGCGATTACGTCCGGGACGAAAAGTCGGGACTCTATTACCCTCTGACCTACGAAGAGTCGTTTTTTGAACAGGAAACGGGAAACCTGGCCAGCAAAAGAGTGTATAAGATCAAGCGCGAAACCCTCGCGCTGAACGAGCCGATGAGTCCCGAAGATTTCGCTCTCGACGTTTCGGAAAAGCAGATCGTCGTGGACAAACGCGGGGGCAGGAACGAATCTTATACGGCCGACACGCCGGGTAGGCTGACCCTCGCTCCCCACGGACTCGATTTGAAGAAGCAGAGCTGGCTGACTAAAAGGAGCGTCAAACCGTCCCGATCCGAAGACGCCGCTAAATTGGGAGGGTATGCGCGGATCGTTCTGATTGCGGTCGGCATCCTTCTGGTACTCGTCGGTGTACTGACTATGATCAGAAAAAAGATGGCGGGTTAATCCGGTATTCCTCACGGAAGGAGTTTTGCGATGAGACGAATATCAAAGGGCGGGTTTTCTCTGATCGAGCTGTTCGTGACGATTTCGATAGTTTGGATCCTGATGCCCCTTCTGATCGTCGGCGTTCAGGCGGCGCGGGAAGCGGCGCGACGGACGAAATATTCGAATAATCTCCGTCAGGTCGCCCTGGCCGTGCAGATGTATTGCAATACATTCGATTTTCTCCCGGCGCTCACCTGCACCTATAAGTCGTATTGCGATACGCAGAAAACCGATCTCGGCACTCAGATCGGAACGTGCGGGGCGCAGATATTCCTCCTGCCGTATCTCGAAGGGGCGAAGATCTACGAGGATTTCGACTCGTTCCCTTCGCCCAAACCGGTCAGTTCCGAGATCAAAGGGTTCTTCGTGATCGAGCCGTTCCCCCCGAATATCCGAACGTCTACGCCGACGGGCCTCACCCGCGGCATTGGGCGG
>JAGCAH010000267.1 GCA_017652805.1 Thermoguttaceae bacterium
ATCTCCTTCACGCGGTTTTCGACCAGGTCGTGGAGCTCTTCCTCTTTCATGTTCCTGTAGTCGTCCGGGGTGATCGGCGCGCCGTATTCGACCCGAAGCCCCTTCTTGAAGATCGAAGGGAATTTCTTCTGCCGGGGATACGCCTGGAACGCGCCGGCGATGGCGGTCGGCACGATCGTCGAGCCGGTTTTGACGGCGATGTTGATATACCCGTGCCGGAACGGAACCATCTGACCGTCGAACGAACGGGAACCTTCCGGAAAGATCAGAACCGCCTCTTTGTTCCGAAGACGGCGGATCGTCTCTTTCACCCCCTGAAATCCAAGCCCGTCCTGGTCCAGCGGAATGGCGTCGACCGAATCGATCAGACGCGCGAACGGCTTGAACTTGAAAAGCTGCTTGCGCGCCAGATAGTTCATCCGCCGCCAGATCCCCGAACCGATCACCGGCGGGTCGAGAAAAGACTGATGGTTCGAAACGACCAGAACCGGCCCCTTTTTCGGGACGTTCCGGCCCCCCTTATAGCGGGTGCGGAAAAGAACGCGGGACGCAAGCATGCAGAAGAACCAGCAGAAGTGGTACCACGCCTCATGCTTCCAGGTTACGTGCCGTTCTTTGCGCCGATTTGTCTTAACTTCCTGTTCTGCCATCACACACTTCTACCTTCTGCGCCGGACAGCCGTCGGGTCGGGCGCCTTGGAATCGAGTTTTTTGCGCGGCTGGGCTCTGCGCGGCGCCGCAGCGGCCTCTTCGCCGCCGCCGGCGGATTCGGTTTCAGCCTCTTCGGCGACGGCGTCTGATTCGGCCGCGGGGGACTCGGCGCCGGTGTCACTCACTGCCGCGGGGGCGGGCCGGGCGGTGTCGCGCCGCTGCCAGATCCAGCCGCCGTCGCCGGTGAACATCAGGCCGCGGAGCAGGATGACCGCCAGCAGAAAGACAACCGCGACCGCCAGGGCGTCGGTGAAATCCATATCGAAGATCACGACCGGAACGAAGGCGGCGAAAATCGCGACCGGAATCAGATAAGCAAGCGCCATCGCGCCCGGATTCATGTAAAAGAGAATCAGCTCATAGATAATCCAGAGCGCCATAAGAACCGCGGCGCCGAGAATCGACTTCTTCCCGAGCTGGCCGCCGAGGAAAATCTCCAGGTCGTTCGGGTCGCGGAACGTCATGTAGCCGTATTTCATCAGGGGATACGCGACGACCAGAACCAGGGCGATGCCGACCGGAACCGCCAGCGGGAGGAAATGGACGAAATGAAAGACGAGCGCGACGGCGAGCACCGCCGTCAGCACCGCCAGATTGACCAGGATCGCCCGGCCGGTGAACGAATAGCTTTTCTGTTCGATCGGCCGGATCAGGTCGGGATTCTGAACCTTCTTGCCGTCGACCACCAGCTCGTCGGGGCTGACGATCGTCACATTTTGTTTCGGAATCTCGATAATATGGCCGCACTTGGGGCACGGACCTTTCTTCCCGGCGAACCGATCGCTCACCTCGAATTGGGTCATACACCCCGGGCATATCACATGGATCGACATTTATCTTCCTTTGCTGTATTCCTTCGTTATCCCCCCTTCGGCGTTCCGCGTCAGGTCGAAAGGGCGTCGAGCAGATGCATCATTTCGTCTGTCAGTTCGCGGTGGCTGGCGATCACCTCTTCAAGCGGCGAGAGTTTCAGTTTGGCGTTGATGTAGCCGACCATCTTCCCCGATTCGCCGTGCTGGATCGCCTCGATCGCGCCGACGCCGAGAACCGCCGCCAGAAGCCGGTCGCCGGGACAGGGAGTC
>JAGCAH010000268.1 GCA_017652805.1 Thermoguttaceae bacterium
AAAGGAAACGCCGAAAGCTGACACAGTAAACGGGCAGATTATCGGAAACCCGGGAAAGGAACCGAGCCATGAAGGAGATCAGAAATTTTAAGGGCGAAATCGTCAAGACCGAAGCGGCCTACGGCGAGCGGTGGTGGCATTTGTCCTCCGAAACCTGGATGTTCCTGTCCGGAATCGTCATCCTGACGGTCACGCTTCTCCTGCCGGCCGCCTGGTTCAACGCGGCGCTTCACTCTCTCGATGTGCGGGTCTGGACCTGGCGCCACTTCGTTCTGGCGGCGGCCGCAGTCGGCTACGCGGCCGGATGCTGGCATATCCGCCGGAGCTGGGACGGTTACGATGAAGACGAGAAGCGGCACGTGATGAGCTTTGTCTGGTTCGGACTTACGCTGATTGCGATCCTTGTCTTCCTCGTGATCCTTTCCATGACCGGCCGCCTCGCCCTCTTCTTCCGGCCGGTGGCCCAGATGTTTTCCGTCGGCCGGTTCACTCTGGCCGCCGTCTGGCGTCTGGCGCTGCTCGCTCTCGCCTCGGTTCCCCTCATTCATTTCGGGAAAGAGTGGATTCTGGGGTTCTGGAACGAATGACGCGCCGACGTGGCGGAAACACAGGCGGATGGCTGGCGGCCGCCCGCCGTCGGCCGGGGCGTAAGAGAATAACCCCAGACGAACTCTATCACACCGCAAAACTTATGTCAGCTCACTTGTCGCAAAAAAGCATAACTTTTTAAAATTGCGGCCCGTTCCAAAAAGAGTTGAGAAGATAGATTGAATAGAGGGCTTGCTGAGACCGTTTCGCGGAGATCCGCCCCAGAGCGATCCTCTTCCTTCCGATCACTACTCGATCGACGCCCTGCTGACCTTTTAGTCGGCCGCCGACTGCGGCGGACAAAGCTCTGCAATCGATTCCTCGAGTCTCGGCTCGCGGTTTTTTTTAAAAAAATATTTTACCCCCCAAATTCATTTGACACGCGTTGGGGGGGGGGTATACTCATTGTAAGAATCTGTACGCCGTTTGGTATTTTTTGTGTTGCGAGGTTCCGGTCTCGGCGAACGGGAAAATCCGCGTCCCGAACGATCGGCTCGAGTCTTTCTCAATTCGGAAGGGAGTCAGACCTATGGTCGGAATGAAACGAATCTTTTTCTTTGTGATCGCCGCCGCAGCTCTCATGTCCGTTCGGTTCCCCCTTTGGGGAGCGGACCCGCAGGCCGAGTCGATTAAAAAGGCGGCGCTGGAATCGTGGGACCGCTACGCCGAGTTCATTACCTGCTGCGAGGCAACGGTGCGCAGTCATGAAGAGTGCTACGACGAGACCGGTTCGCTGGCCGAAAACGACGACTGGGAATCGGAAATGATCTGCGTCTATCCCAACTATGTGAGATTCAGTCATGGAGTCGGCAAAGAAAGCGCCACGGTCCGCGGCTGGAACAGAGAATACTCTTTCGCGCTTGAAAGACCAAACGAGGATGCCCCCTGGGAAATCGACGGAGAACCGTACGCCGAAACCCCGAATTCCGTTTTCAGCTGGAACTATCTGGACAGCTGGTATAAAGAGGGGGAACTTCAGCTTAACTGGAGAGATTTTCGCATCTTTCACGTACTAACGCCTCAAATGAACACGGTTATGATGCCCCTTCCCGTGCTTTTCGGCGATCCGCATTTTGAAATCACGGAGATCCGCGAGTTTACGGAAGACGGAACCCGCAAAATCACCCTTTCGTTTGAATACGAGCCCAACTTCCTTTCAATCTGGTCGATGGCGCATAAGGGGGAAATCACGCTTCTGCCCGACCACGACTGGATGCCCGATTCGATGAAACTCTTTCTGGTGAATGTCGACGGCGAGGAGTTCGGACCCGACGCGCCGGTGGAATTCGATTCCCGACTTGAAGCCCGGCTTGAATACGACTATCAGTACCGGATGCCCGTTCTGACGCGCTATTCGCGCGAAATCCATAACCTCGCGGACGACCGGTTAAAGACGAAAGTTCTTGACGAATACACGGTTAGGCCGATCAGCCGATTCAAATACCGGGCGAAACGGTTCACCCAATCTTACTACGGTCTGCCCGAACCGGATTTCGTGAAACCGAATTGGCCGAAATATATTATCACCCTGCTTGGCGTCGCGCTTATCCTGACGGGAGTTTGGCGAATGTTAATGAAAAACAAAGCAAAGAGAATCGAGGTGTAGCGTTATGAAAAAGGGAAAATGGTTTTCGGCGGTTTGGGCGCTGCTCTTTATCGCGTTTATCGCGGTAGGCGTCTATCTCTGGTTTACGGGGGGGATCCCCGGACTTCCCTCTCCCGACGCGAGGGAGTATGTTGTCTGTCCGGAACACCTTCATCTGGAAGACCGCCAGCCCGGAAGCAGCGAGATCGTGACTTTCTATCTCGTGAATCTTTCCAAAAAGGAGATCTCTGTCGTCGGAGAGAAGTCAAGCTGCTCCTGCGCGCTTTCGGAAAACATTCCGATCACCGTCCCGCCTAAAGAGACGGGGGAGATCAAAATGCGCGTGGGGTTTTACGAGGGTATATCGAGTTACGATCAAAAAGTCTCGTTCATGGTCGCGACGCCGAAGCATCTGGAAATGGTGCCGGTGCGGATTTCAGCGTCGATCGCCGCGCCGCCGACCGACGGCGCGGAGGCGGATACCGAGCCGGAACCTCAGGATTCCGCGGCCGAGGAAAGCGCTGCGCCCGACGAGCCGCGGGAAGAACCGAACAAATCGGAAGCGGGGGAATAGCTTTCGTTCGTCGTCATTCTGTCGGAAGTCCGCGGCCGTGAAGAAAAACAGGGCGACGAGCATCGAGACATAACGGCGTAAAAGGGGGAATTAACCGGTGAAGGAAATCAGATATTTTGAAGGAGACTTCGGACATCACCGCGGGGAAAATGCCCGAAGAGCCTTCCGAATGAATTGATATTCGCGTGGTGATATATACTGGGTAAAGAATTGTTCCGACGTTTCATTTAGAAACCGAACGGTGAGGACAGAACAGTGCGAAGCCGCCGATTCTTTTTCTGGTTTTGGTTTTTTCCTTTTGGGCTGCGCCGCGGTCAGTTTCGGGCAGACGGACGGCTATGCCGAGTTCATCCGGACCGCGACCCAAAAGTGGAACGAGTATCTGAGCGGTCTGGCCAATTATGAGTGTTCCGTGTCGGTTTCGGTTCGGAATCAGCCGGACACGGAGGAAAAATACGAAACGAACGTTGTCTCCAATTACCCGAACTACGCGATCGACGGGATGAAAGACGGTTCGGTCAATACGGCTGTCTGTTGCGGGGAACAATATTCTTTCAGGTTGGAGAGAGACAGCGAAACGAAGTCTCTTGATATACAGACGCTTTACGAAAATAAAACGGCTCCGGACAGAAATTTCTGGGTCAGGTCGTTTTCCGAGACCGACCTTCCCGAAGATGATTGGTATGGCGGCGGCGGAAGGTCGATTGCCGTTCAAGTCGGCCGTGCGTTACACCTGTTTGCGTCGACTTTTCTTCCTCAGCTGTTTCATTTCGAAAGCTTTTCGATCGATCGTCTTACCGAGGACGGCGATCGATTCCAAGTTGACTACACGTTCGAACCGGAATCGGATGAGACGAGTCCTCCCAATTCGGAGGGTCGGCTTACCCCGGTGCGTTCGGGTCATCTTGTTCTTCTGAAAGACTCCTATCTGCCGGAAAGCGCCGATTTCACGGCGGCCGGACACCGTGTCTTATTGACGTTCGAATATGAAACGATCGGCGGCAAGACGGTTCTAAAAAACAAAAAACAGGAATTTTTTGCGGGCGACGAAGTTCGAACCACTCTTTTTAGCTGCGACAATATCCGTTTTAAGAAAGCGCCGTCGTCCCGGTTTAGGCTGTCGTACTACGGTCTGCCCGAACCGGATTTCGTGAAACCGACTTGGTCCAGGTATATTTTTATTCTCTTAGGCGTTATAATCATCCTGGCTGCGGTCGGGCGGATTATCGGAAAATCCCGGAAAAAGGGAATCGAGGTGAAGTAGCGCGAAACGGAGGGGCGGCGATGAAAGAGATCAGGAATTTTAAGGGGGAAGTTGTTCGAACGGAAAACTCGTCCGGCGGCGGACTCCGAGCGCTTTCCGGCGAGGTCTGGTTTGTCTTTCTCGGGCTCCTCCTTCTGGGGATCGGCTGTTTTCTCCCCGTGAAAGCGATGTCGGTCTTTCTGCGTTTCTTCGACGTGCGGATCTGGACCTGGCAGCATCTTCTTCTGGCCGCGGTCGCCGCCTCCTACGCGGTCGGCTGCTGGCATATTTGGCGGAGCTGGGACGATTACGACGAAGACGAAAAGCGGCATGCGATGAGTTTCGTCTGGTTCGGACTGACGGTCGTCGTGATCGTCGCGTTTCTCGTGATTCTGGCCCTGTCGGGCCGGTTCGCTCTCTTCTTTCGGCCGATGGTCGGAATGTTCTCGACCGGCCGGTTCAGTCTGGCCGGAATCGGGCGTCTGGCGCTTCTGATCGTCCCTCTGGTTCCCCTCATTCATTTCGGGAAAGAGTGGATTCTGGGGTTCTGGAACGAATGAAACGGGAAACTGAGACGCGCCCAATTATCCGATAGGTTGATGTTGATGCCGAACCGATTTTTCGGGAGGTGACGCGATGAAAAGAACGCCGGAATCAAACGCCGGGTTTACGCTGATCGAGCTGCTGGTGACGATTTCGATCATTTCGATTCTGCTCACGCTCACCGCCGTCGGCGTTCAGGCGGCGCGGGAAGCGGGGCGTCGGTCGAAGTGCGCCGGCAACATCAGGCAGGTCGCTCTGGCGGTGCAGATGTACCATAACGCGCATAACGCGCTCCCCGCGCTCTGTACCACATATAAGCGGTTTGACGCCGTCGAAAAGACCGATACCGGAACGGAGATCGGCATGTGCGGCGCGCAGATTTTTCTGCTCCCCTTTTTGGAACAGGAACAGGTCTATAACGCTTTTGAAGAATCCGC
>JAGCAH010000269.1 GCA_017652805.1 Thermoguttaceae bacterium
CAACCGATACGATCCGGTATTCGAAGGACGGCAGCAGCTACACTCTGACGACGAAACCGACTTATAAGGAAGTCGGAACCTACACGACCTACGTCAAGGTCAGCCGGTCGGGGTACCAGGACTGGTACGGTTCGGCAACAGTCGTGATTAATGCTCTGCCAGAAATCACCAACGTTTCCGTGACCGGCTGGAGCGGATCTTATAACGGCAAAAGCCATTCGATCACCGTTACCGATCCGAATTCTTCAACCGATACGATCCGGTATTCGAAGGACGGCAGCAGCTACACTCTGACGACGAAACCGACTTATAAGGAAGTCGGAACCTACACGACCTACGTCAAGGTCAGCCGGTCGGGGTACCAGGACTGGTATGGTTCGGCAACAGTCGTGATCGAAGCGCCGTCTTCCTCTGTCGTGGTCACCACGGCGCTGGATGTCGTTGATGACACGGATAACCTCACCTCGCTCAGAGAGGCCATCTCCGACGTGTCGGAGGGGGGCAAAATTACCTTTGCGTCGAGCCTTCGGGGAAAAACGATTACGCTCAGCGGAACGGAACTGGCGGTCGAGAAGGGGATTACCATCGATGCCAGCTCGATCGGAGGGATAACGATCGACGCCAATCAGGAAAGCCGGGTTTTCTGTGTGACCGGCGGAAGTTCGGCCGTGCCGGTAACATTGGTTGATCTGGTGATTATCGGCGGAAACGCCGATAACGGCGGTGGAATTTACAATTCCAGAACGCTGAAACTGGCGAACTGTGTCGTTACGAAGAATTCCGCGACGCGTTACGGCGGCGGGATTTACAACTTATCCGGTACGCTGACGCTCTCCGGATCGGTCATTTCGGCGAATTCGGCTGACGCCAATGTCGGCGGCGGAATTTACACATCCGGCACGTTAACGCTTTCCGGTTCGACGGTTTCGGGGAACACGTCGAAAAACGGGGGCGGTATCTATATCAGTTCCGGCAAGGTCACACTGACAAATACCATTCTTTCGTCAAACTACGCCGCCAGCAATAGCGATGTCCGCGGTTCCTATTCCGGAAGTCATAACCTTGTCGGTGATGATGCCGGTTTTGTTGTCGCGCCTGTCTTTGCAAACGGGAAACTGACGAACGCGGACGCGCTCGACCTCTCGCTTTCAGCGGGAAGCGCGGCGATCAACGCCGGTACGAACGACGCGGTCGAAACGGAAATCGATATTGTCGGGAACCCGCGGATTTTTGGCGGGACGGTCGATATCGGCGCTTATGAGTTCCAGAGGGATTACGAAACGCCGTCAACTGTGGTAACGACGCTTCTTGATGTGATAGATAATACCGACGGTCTGATCTCGCTGCGCGAGGCGATTTCTTGCGCATCGGCGGGCGACACCATCACATTCGACGCCGCGCTCACTGGAAGAAGAATCGTTCTCGACGGTGAGCAACTGGTGATTGACAAAAGTATTACCATCGACGGCAGTTCCGTTGGCGGAATCACGATCGATGCTGATGAGAAGAGTAGAGTATTTTACATCCCGAGTGAGTCCGGCGCAGCTGTGATTGAATTGATCAGTCTGACGATAACCGGTGCGAACTTGGCTTCTTATTACGGCGGCGGGATTTTCAACGAATCAGGTACGCTCACTATTACGAATTCGACGATTTCTGGGAATACCGCGGGTTGGGGCGGCGGGATTTACAATTATGGCACGCTTACAATTATGAATTCGACGATTTCTGGGAATACCGCTTCTTATTACGGCGGCGGGATTTTCAACAGAGGAACGCTTACCATTACGAATTCGACAATTTCTGGAAATACCGCTTCTTATTATTACGGCGGCGGGATTTGTAACAGCTCCGGCACAATCTCTGTTATTAATTCGACGATTTCTGGGAATATCGCTTCTTATTACGGCGGCGGGATTTACAACTCTGCCACACTTACCATTACAAATTCGACGATTTCTGGGAATACCGCTTCTGGTTACGGCGGCGGGATTTACAACGACGAATATCACACGCTTACGCTGGAAAATACCATTATTTCACTCAATTGTGCCGGTTATAATGACAACGATGTTTGGGGTTCCTATTCCGGAAGTTATAACCTTGTCGGTGATAATCCCCGCTTCGTCACCGCGCCGGTTTTTTCAAACGGGGAACTTGTGAACGCGGATGAAATTGACCTTTCGCTAGCCGCGGGAAGCGTGGCGATCAACGCCGGTACGAACGACGCGGTCACTACTGAAACCGATATCGCCGGGAACCCGCGGATTGTCGGCGGGACGGTCGATATCGGCGCTTACGAGTATGTCGGTTCGGTGGCTCCGACGGAGCTCAACGCTCCGGTGATCACGTCCGGCAGCCGGGGAATCCATATTTCCTACGGGGCGAACCGGCATTACCTTCAGTGGGGCGCGGTGGCCGGCGCTTCGGGATACGAGGTTCAGTACTCGACCGGCGGGAGTAACTGGACAACCGTATCCGCTTCCGGAACCAGCGCGGTTGTTACCGGGCTGACTTACGGAACCGATGTCAAATACCGTGTTCGCGCTCTGGGTGCCGGTTCCTATACCGATTCTGGTTGGAGTGCGGTTAAGACGTTTAACGTCTGCCCGATGGACATCAACGGCGACGGCGACATCGCCGGCAGCGACCGAACGATCATGGCGACCTCGTGGCTTGCCGAAGAGGGTGACGAGGACTACCAGTACTATGCCGATATCAATGGAGACGGCGAAGTTTCGAATACGGACCGTCCGTTTATCGGTCAGAACTGGAACAAAGAGGTGGGGGACGACGACCTGGTCTATCCCCGCGCGCTTCGCGCGGCCGACGCGGTCTTTGCCGAATACGCTTCGGCAGACCCCGATACGGATCTGGGAATCTTCTGAGCCGGTTCGGTCCCCCCTCCAAAAAAGAAGCTCCCGACGGTGTGCCGGGAGCTTCTTTTTTGGAGGGGCTGTGTTCTGTTCCGTTACAGATTGAACGCCGCCTTGAACGCGCCGGCGACTTCGGGATGGAGGTCGGGATTGATCGCGTTTTCGTCGTAGGGGACACCGAGATTGTCGAGATCCCGCTTGAGCGAAACGACTTCCTCTTCGGGCGAGACGCGGGGCGGAAGATCGCGCGAAAGCGGGGTGAGCCAGGCGTTCAGGGTATGGCCGCCGTCGACCAGAAGATCGACGCCGGTCACGTAATTCGACGCGTCGGAGGCGAGGAAGACGACCGGTCCGTAAAGGTCGTCGGGACGTTCGACGTAGCCGAGCGGGGTCAGCTCACGGATCCGCTGCCGAACTTCGACCGGGGTCGAGGCGTGCATCGGCGAAAGGATGTAACTGGGGCTGATGCAGTTGACGTTGATATTGAACCGGCCCCATTCGGCGGCGAGCATACGGGTCATTTCGACGACGCCCCCTTTGCTGGCGTTGTACGAGGCGTTGCAGTTGCAGATCCGCGCCGACATCGAGGCGGTATTGATGATCTTGCCGCCCTTCTTACGCTTGATAAAGTATCGACCCTCTTCCCGCGCGCAGAAGTAGGCGCCCGAAAGGTTGATCCCGATGACTTTGTTCCAAGATTCGGGCCGGTAATCCTCATCGCCGCCGAGGATCCCGATACCGGCGTTATTGACCCCGATGTCGAGGTCGCCGAACCGGTCGACCACCGCCTGAACCATTGCGGCGACTTCTTCCGGCTTGGTCACGTCGCACTTGACGAAGAAGGAATCGACGCCGTATTCTTTGGCGATGTAGGCGGCGGTTTTTTCGCCGGTTTTCACGTCGATGTCCACAATCGCGACGTCGGCGCCCGCCATTGCCAGCGCCGTCGCATAACCGCGGCCGATACCGACGGCCGCGCCGGTAACCAGAGCCTTCTTTCCTTTGAGACTAAACATTGCTTTTTCCTTTCTGTTCGGTGATAGAGACAACAGCGTAGAACGTACAATCGAAAGTATAATACGTTTTATTTTCGAAAGAAAGACCCGCCGGAACCGAATCGGGAAAAAAAGAGTCCCACTTCCCTAACGCGCCTGTTCGGAGTAGAATACCGACTGAGTCTCTCTTTTGAAAAGCGACCCCGATATTATATAACAGGAACCGTCCGAATGGCACGTTACAATCCTTCTGTGATCGAACCGAAATGGCAGCAGTACTGGGCCGAGAACAACACGTTCGCCGCCCCCCGACTTCCCGGCGTTTCGGGGAAAATGTACATCCTCGACATGTTCCCCTATCCGAGCGGCAACGGCCTTCACGTCGGCCATCCGGAAGGGTATACCGCGACCGATATCGTCTCGCGCTATTACCGGATGAAGGGGAAATCGGTCGTCCACCCGATGGGGTGGGACGCGTTCGGTCTGCCGGCGGAACAGCACGCCAAAAAGACGGGAATCCATCCGCGGATCACGACCGAAAAGAACATCGCCAATTTCAAGCGCCAGCTGAAGATGCTCGGTCTTTCGTTCGACTGGGATCGGGAACTGGCGACGACCGACGTCGCCTATTTCCGGTGGACTCAGAAGATCTTCCTCGTTCTCTACGACACCTGGTTCGACCCGCAGGAGAAGAAGGGCCGGCCGATTGCCGAACTGCCGATTCCCGATGACGTGACCGCCGCCGGTGACGACGCCGTGCGCGAGTACATCGACGACCACCGCTTGGCCTACCAGGTCGAAGCGGCGGTGAACTGGTGTCCCGAACTCGGGACGGTGCTGGCCAACGAAGAAGTGATCGGCGGGGTGAGCGAGCGGGGCGGATATCCCGTGATGCGGATCCCGCTTCGGCAATGGATGCTTCGTATTACCGCCTACGCCGACCGCCTTTCGGACGATCTGGACGGGCTCGACTGGTCGGAGAGCATCAAACTCCTTCAGCGGAACTGGATCGGCAAGAGCACCGGCGCCGAGGTCGACTTCTTCATCGGCCGTTCGTCCGACGCCGGGATTCCCGCCGACGACGCGTTCGACGCGTGGAAAGCCGACCGCGCCAAGTCGGGGTACCCGCGTAAACCGGGCGACGACGTTCTGCGTGTTTTCACCACACGGCCCGACACCCTGTTCGGCGCGACCTATATGGTGATCGCGCCCGAACATCCGCTGGTCGGCCGACTGACCTCGCCCGAGCAGGCCGAGGCGGTTAAGAAATACTGCGAGCAGGCGGCGTTCAAGTCGGATATGGACCGAACCGATCTGTCGAAAACGAAGACCGGCGTCTTTACCGGCTCTTACGCCCGCAATCCGGTTAACGGCGCCCCGGTTCCGATCTGGGTCGCCGACTATGTGCTGATCTCCTACGGAACCGGCGCGATCATGTCGGTGCCGGCGCACGACACCCGCGACTTCGAGTTCGCCCGCCAGTTTAATCTGCCGATCATCCAGGTGGTCGCCAAAGAGGGGGAGAAACTCGATCCCGCCTCGATGACCGAAGCGATGACCGAGCTGGGAGTCGCGGTCAACAGCGGCCGGTACGACGGCACCCCGAGCGCCGAGTTCAAGGCGCTCATCAGCGCGCAGTTGGCCGACGCCGGACTCGGCAAGAAGACGGTCAACTACAAGCTCCGTGACTGGCTCTTCAGCCGCCAGCATTTCTGGGGCGAACCGTTCCCGCTTCTGCGGGAACTCGGCCCCGACGGTAAACCGAACGGCAGAATCCTCCCCCTGGGCGACGACGAACTCCCGCTCGACCTGCCCGAAGGGATGACTTTCGACGCGGCGCACCATTCGCCGGAACCGCCGCTTGAAAAGGCGCCGGAATCGTGGCTTTACGTCGAACGGGACGGCAAGAAATACAAGCGCGAGACGAACACCATGCCGCAGTGGGCGGGGAGCTGCTGGTACTACCTGCGCTACCTCGACCCGAAGAACGACAAGGCGATGGTCGATCCCGAAATCGAAAAGGCGTGGATGCCGGTCGACCTGTATGTCGGCGGTGCGGAACACGCGGTGCTTCATCTGCTCTACGCGCGGTTCTGGCACAAGGTTCTTTACGACCGCGGCTACGTGACCACCAAAGAGCCGTTCCAGAAACTGGTGAACCAGGGAATGATTCTGGGCGAGATGGAGTTCACCGGATTCAAGACGGCCGACGGAGCGTGGGTCAGCGCCAAAGAGGTCGAAATCGACGGCGCAAAGGCCCTCCGCAAGTCGGACAAGGCGGAGCTGACCGCGGTCAAGCTCGACGCGCGCGACCTGCAAAAGAAAGGGGAATCGTTCGTCCTGGCCGCCGACCCTTCGATCGCGATCGAGGGGAAATCTTACAAAATGTCGAAGAGCCGCGGGAACGTGATCAATCCCGACGAGGTGGTGGCGCAGTACGGCGCCGACGCGCTCCGGCTCTATGAAATGTTTATGGGCCCGTTGGAAGCGGTCAAACCGTGGAGTCAGGACGGCGTGAGCGGCGTTTACGGCTTTTTGGGGCGCGTCTGGCGGATGGTGGTCGACTGGCAGGCCGACGATGACCGTCTGAACCCCGAAATCGTCGACGCCGAACCGACGGCGGAACAGAACAAGGTTCTGCACAAGACGATTCTGGCGGTGACCGGCGATGTCGAAAGCATGTCGTTCAATACGGCAATCGCCCGCATGATGGAGTTCGTCAACTTCTTCGGCCGCGAACAGGTCCGTCCGAAAAAGGCGATCGAAACATTCGTGCTCCTCCTTTCGCCGTTCGCGCCGCACATTGCCGAAGAGCTGTGGCAGCGGCTGGGGCATAACGAGTCGCTCGCCTACGCGGCGTGGCCCTCGGGGGACGAGTCGCATCTGGCCGAGGCGACGGTGACCGTTCCGGTTCAGGTAAACGGCAAACTCCGCGCGAAGGTCGAGCTTCCGGTCGACGCCGACCGCGCCGCCGCCGAAGAAGCGGCGAAAGCCGATCCGAAGATCGCCGCTGCGATTAGCGGCAAGACGATCGTTAAGACGATCGTCGTTCCCGGCAAGATGGTCAATTTCGTCGTCCGGTAGGGGCGCCGTCCCCGACGGCGGACGCGCCCGTCTACTCGACAGGGGAAAGCGGCGTGGTATAATAAAAATCGGTAAAAACAGCGCTATTCCGCGCATTCTCCCCCCCGCCGCTTTCGGCGGGCCGATTCATATCAGGATTTATCACAGGTCATTGAAGAGGGTAGTGAAATGAAAGACAGCTGGCTGTCAAAACGTTCCGAGAGTTTCAGCTCTTCGGGTATTCGTAAAGTCTTCGATTTGGGCGCGAAACTTGCCGATCCGATCAATCTTTCGATCGGGCAGCCCGACTTCGACATGCCGGCCGAAGCGCGACAGGGCGCGATCGACGCGGTCAACAGCCACAAGAGCGGCTACACACCCACGCAAGGGCTGAAAGTCTTTATCGACGAAATGCAGGCGAAGGTCGACGCCGAATACCATCACGAAGACCGGAAAGTCTTTATCGCCAGCGGCACGAGCGGGACGCTCCTTCTGGCGGCCCTTTCGTTCATCGACCCGGGCGACGAGGTCATTCTGTTCGACCCCTATTTCGTGATGTACGAATCACTGGTGAAGCTGATCGGCGGCGTGCCGGTCCTGATCGACACCTATCCCGATTTCAATATGGATCCCGACAAGGTCGCCGCGGCGATCACGCCGAAGACGAAGATGATTATCGTGAACTCGCCCGCCAACCCGACCGGCCACGTCGCCACGCGCGAAGAGACCGAAGGAATCGCAAAACTGGCCGCGAAACACGGGATTCTGCTGGTCAGCGACGAGATTTACCGTTCGTTCTGCCACGCCCCGTTCACCTCGCCCGCCGAGTTCAATCCCGACACCCTGGTGATGAACGGGTTCAGCAAATCGCACGGGATGCCCGGCTGGCGCGTCGGTTACGCGCACGGACCCGCCAAGATGATCGAGACGATGTGTAAATTCCAGCAGTATTCGTTCGTCTGCGCGCCCCAGGTCGGGCAGTGGGCGGCGATGGCGGGGCTTGCCGCCGATATGAGCGGCGAGATCGCCAACTATAAGCGGAAGCGCGATATGATCCTCGACGGGATCGGCGACCTCTACGAAATCGCCAAGCCGGAAGGCGCGTTCTACATGTTCCCGAAAGCGCCGTGGGGAACCGCGAGCGAGTTCGTCGAACGGGCGATCACCAAGTATTCGCTTCTGATCATCCCCGGCAACGTCTTCAGCGCCCGCGACACGCATTTCCGCATTTCGTACGCCGCGAGCGACGAGACGATCAAACGCGGAATCGAGGCGTTCCGCAAACTGGCCGAAGAGAAAAATTAAAAGCAGAAACAGAGTTCCCGAAAGTTCCATTTTAAGGAGAAGACGATAGTTATGGCGAAAAAAAGTTGTGTACTGGCGTATTCCGGCGGTCTTGACACTTCGGTCATTTTGGGATGGCTGATGGATCGCGGCTATGATGTCCATTGCGTCTACGTCGACGTCGGCCAGCCGTGCGAAGACCGCGCGGCGATCCGCAAAAAGGCCGAGGATATCGGCGCGGCGTCGGTTCGGTTCATCGACGTGCGTGAAGAACTCTGCCGGGACTACGCATTCCCGATGATTCAGTGGCAGGCGAAATACGAGGCGGTCTATCTGCTCGGCACCTCGATCGCCCGTCCGATCATCTCGAAGAAGATTCTCGAAGTCGCCAAAGAGGTCGGCGCCGAAGCGTTCGCCCACGGCGCGACGGGGAAGGGGAACGATCAGTGCCGGTTCCAGCTCGCCGCCGAAGCGCTCGAACCTTCGGTAAAGATGATCACCCCCTGGCGGATGGACGAGTTCCGGAAAGATTTCCCCGGCCGCACCGAGATGATCGAATACTGCGCCAAGAAGAACATTCCGGTCAAGGCGTCGATCGCCAAACCGTATTCTTCCGACGAGAACTGTCTGCATATCAGCTACGAAGCCGGCCAGCTCGAAGACATGAACGTCTGCGGGCTTGACCTGGTCGAATTCGGCATGTGCGTTCGTCCGCAGGATGCGCCCGACAAAGAAGAAAAAGTCTCGATCGAATTCGAATCGGGCGTTCCGGTCAAGGTCAACGGCGAAAAGCTGAACGCCTACGAAGTGATCGATACGCTCAACAAGATCGGCGGCCGCAACGGGGTCGGGATCATCGATATGGTCGAAAACCGTTTCGTCGGCATGAAGAGCCGCGGCGTGTACGAATCCCCCGGTATGACCATTCTGTACGACGCGCACCGCTACGTCGAACAGCTCACGCTTGACCGCGACCTGACCCACCTTCGCGACCGGCTTTCGCCCGAAGTCGCCGAAATGGTCTACAACGGGTTCTGGTACTGCGCCAAGATGGACGCGCTTCTGGCATTCATCAAGGAGGCTCAGAAGCCGGTTTCCGGCCGCGTCGATCTGAAGCTCTACAAGGGGAACATCATTCTCGACAAGCGCGAAAGCGAAAACTCCCTCTACGACGAAGGGATCGCCACGATGGAAGGGAGCGACGCGTACAACCAGAACGACGCGACCGGCTTCCTGCGGATCCTCGGTCTTCCGCTGCGCGTTCAGGGGAAAGCGCGGCCCCGCGCCTAATATAAAGCCGCGACTCTTCCGGATCGCGGTGATTCATTCGGTCGATCGGCGCAAGCGGCGTTTCACAGCGCGGTTTGCGCCGTTCGGCTTTTACCATTCCACCCATCGTCTGCCGGCGCCGCGCGGCGGACTCCTTTCGGCAGCCCGCAAGAATGGATTCGGAAATCACCAACCCGATCAACTGGAAAAAGAACCTCTTTTTCATCTGGCTCTGCCAGTTCCTTTCGATCGCCGGTTTTTCGCTGGCGCTCCCCTTCGTTCCAATCTATATTCGTGACAGGTGGGGCATCACCGGCGAACATGAACTCGGGCTCTGGATGTCGGCGTTCTACTTTTTCGGCATGCTCAGTTACTGCGGCTCGACCCCGCTCTGGGGCGTTTTGGCGGACCGGTTCGGCCGCAAGCTGATGCTTCTGCGCGCCTGCTACGTCGACGGTCTTCTGTTCCCCTGTTTCCTCCTGGCGCCCAACCCCGTCTGGCTGATCGTCATACGGTTCATCACCTCGGCGTTCACCGGAACCGTCGCGGCGGCGCAGACGCTGATCGTCACCAACACGCCGGAAGAGCATCACGGGTTCTGTCTGGGGACCCTCTCCTCGGCGATCTGGTGCGGAAACCTCGCCGGGTTTGCCGTCGGCGGCGTTGTCGTTCATCATTTCGGGTTTACCGCCGCGTTTTTAGCGTGCGGCGCGCTCTATCTTCTGGCGGGCGCCTCGGCGCATTTCTTCGTCCGCGAAAACTTTACGCCTCCCCCGAAAGGAACGCTCCATAAGGCGGGGAACCCGTTCCGCGGCCTTTCGGCGGCGGCATGGATGGTCTTTTTCATGATCATCGTGATGGCGATCGGGCGGAAGTTCGACGAACCGTATATTGCGCTGATGGTCGAAAGAATTGCCGGACCCGAAAAGACGGCGCTCTTTACCGGCTGGATCAGCGCCGTTGCGGCATTGGGCGGGATCGGTTCCGGCATGGTGATCGGCCATTTGTGCGACCTCTGGTCCGCCGAAAAAGTCACGCTTCCGATCGCGCTGGTCGCCGCCGCGGGAATGTTCGCCCAGGCGGCGGCGGGGAGTCTTCTCTTCTTCGGTACCGCCCGGTTTCTCAATAATCTCGCGGCGGCAGGTCTGGAGCCGGCGTTTTTTTCGATCCTGGCGAAAGTCTCTCCTGCGGAAAGAAGGGGGACCGTCTTCGGTCTGGCGTCCAGCCTCCGGATGGGCGGGATTCTCCTCGGCTCGGCGCTGAGCGGCGCGGTCATCTGGCTTGCCGGAGTGCGGTTCATCTTTGTCACTGCGGGGATTTTCTTCCTCATCCTTGTACCGATGCATCTGGTTGCCAGGCGGCTGGTGGGTTCTGCCCGAAACGTGGAAGAAGAGACCCTCTCGTAAAAAAGGGGAATTCGCGGGACTCGTCTTGACTCTGCCTCTCTGATTGATTACTCTTCCTGCGGCATATTTGTTTCATTTCCGCAGGTTTTATGGCCGCATTTTCGATTGCCGACAAGCCGCTAATCCCCTCGTTCCGCATGCGGACGCCTTTGGGGCGTTCCGTTTGCGCCGGGGTGGTTTGTGCTCTTTTCTTTCTTTGGGTTTGCGGGTGCACGTCGAAGGTGGTCGGTCTGCGCGAGGTTCATAACCCGAAGCAACTCCTTCCGCCGAACGTCGACGCGTTCGGGCATCTGGAACCGACCGCGACCGCCGAACTATCGCTTTCGAGTCTGAGACTCGATAAAGATTCAAGCTCGAATCTCGAGAAACTTGTGAAAATCCAGGAGGCGATCAACGCCGCTCCCAACCTGAACCTTCTGAGCACGTTCTGCGAACTCGGCTATTATGAAGCCGTCCGTGTCGAAAAGAGCGATCCCGAATACGCCTGTGAACTGTATGCCGCCATATTCTTTAACAGCTGGCGTTATCTGTTCGATCCCGAGTTCGAAATCAAACGGAACACACTTGGGGACGACTATAAACGAACCGCTTC
This sequence comes from Thermoguttaceae bacterium, assembly GCA_017652805.1. GTDB lineage: Bacteria > Planctomycetota > Planctomycetia > Pirellulales > Thermoguttaceae > RUG695. Next base: position 11,486 of record JAGCAH010000269.1, read on the forward strand.
CTACTACAACAGGGCGACGGAGCGGCTTTTGCGGCGCCTGTTTCTGAAGCGCGAAGGGGAAGGCCGACCGACACCGGCGCCCGGCGACGACTGGGTTGCCGGAATCAACGGCAAATACTGGCGTGTCGCGTGCGTGATGGGCGAAAGCCCCTGGCGCGGGGAAGAGGTGGGAACGGTTCGGTTCGCTTCCGACTACGAGGTCGAGGGGCTCACCGGCCGTTATACGCGTGAGGGGATCGGCATACCGGTCATTGTCTCGCGTAAACGGTGCGACCGGTCCGAAGAGAACTACTATATTACCGACCTTTCCTATCCGATGACGCTTATTCTCCGTCCGAACGCCAAAGGGTGGCTTTCCGAGAACCGTTCGCCCGGCATGCCGCAGGTTTTTCTGGAATTTCTCGACCCGCTTGCACAGAAGACGGTTGCCGCCGGTTCGAGTACGGTTCCTCTGGCCGCCGATCTGACGACTCCGATCGCCTACAATTACATCGACCCCCTCGCCGATAAGATCGGAACGCTCGGTCTTCTTCATCCCGAATCCTTTTTTGACGTGACTGACGGGGAAGAGGGGGTCCGGAGCATCGCCGGTTTTTACATGGTTGCGCCGTACGATCCCGAAAAGATTCCTGTCATTTTGGTGCACGGGCTTTGGTCTTCTCCCATGACCTGGGTTCCGCTTCTGAGCGCCTTGCAGGACGATCCCGAAATCTGGCATCGGTATCAGTTCTGGCTCTGGTGCTATCCGACAGGCTACCCGTGGTGGGTTTCCGCTTCCCGGCTCCGGTCCGATCTGAACAAGATATACACGCAGCTCGATCCGGAGGGAACGAACCCCTGCCTTAAGGAATCGGTGATTATGGGGCACAGCATGGGGGGGCTCATTTCAAGCCTGCAGGTCTTGGAGAGCGGCGACGAAGTCTGGAAACTGGTCAGCGATGAACCGTTTGAAGAGAGCGACGTCAAAAACAAGGAGGAGCTCCGGCCGATCTTTTTCTTCCATCCCGACCCCCGCATTACGCGTATCGTGACCATCGCCACCCCGTACCGGGGGAGCGACTCGGTCAATTCGTTCGTCAAATGGTTTGCCGACAAGGCGATTTCCTCGCCCGAAGACCTGCATGTGATGTCGGAATGGCTCAACACCGCGCTCGGCACCGGCAAGAATCCGATTATTGAAACAAAGAACAGCGTCGAGTCGCTTTCGCCCGGTTCCCCCTTCTTCGAAGCTCTGGGCCGGATGCGCCGGCCCGATTACCTGGCGTTCAACAATATCATCGGCGTTACCGAAACGGGCCTTATCGTCAAGAAGAATGCCGGCGATAAGATCGTGCCGTACGAAAGCGCGCACCGGGGCGACGCCGACAGCGAGTTTGTGATCGACGCGTTCCACACCCGCGTCCATTCCTGCCCCGCCGCTGCGCGCGAGGCGAAACGGATTCTCGGCGAACATTACCGGATCGCGCAGAAGCGGACGCTTTCCCCGGCCCGGCGGACAGCCCTCGCGGCTGAGGACGACGCCGATGAGGGTTCTCTACGTTAGACTCCCGCCGCAATTTCCGCCGCCGTTCCCCGCCGCTTAATATCAGAGGCGCGTGATCTTTTTCTCCTCGATATTCTGGTATCCTTCGGGACAGTGGGTTGAACAGTAGATTGTCGGATTCTCTTTGATGAACTGCCGGACCCGGCGGAGCGTTTCTATCGCTTTTTCCTTGTCCTCGAAAACGACGGAAAGCTCGCCGGCGTAGAGGGCGGCGTCGCAGTAAGTGACGTCGCCGTGGAACATGTAGAAGATACCGCCGTCCTGAAGAATTGAAATCGAATTTCCGTTCGTGTGTCCTTCGGCGCGCACCATGACCAGAGTGTCGGTGATCCGCTGGCTTTCGGGGAAATTCTTGAACGGGCCGTCGGTGAACCTGACGCGCACCACGTTTTCGCCCGTCAATTCCATCGCATCGGCTTCCTTTTCCGAAATGAATATCTTCGCGTTCGGAAACATTCTCAGCTCGCCTGTATGGTCGGGATGTTTGTGGGTGACCACGATTTTCGTAACGTCCCCGACCCTGTAACCGGTTTTTTCCAGCGCTTCTTTGAACGACGCGACCGTCTCACCCATCCAGAGCGGGGCGTTTTCGTCTTTTTCAAAGTCGCCGGTTTCGTTCGGCATCCCGGTATCGGAGAGAATGACATCGCTGCCGTCGTCTATCAGAAAATTCTGAAGACTTGCCGAATAGCGGACATCTCCGATATCGTCGACGGGCCGTGTTCCCCCAAAGGCGAACGATTCTTTCATAAACCCGTTGTCGTAAAATTTGAGCGGAATGACTTTCATTGCGTGACCTTTTTGTTTCAGATTATTCCCGGAGGATAAACGACTGTTTCGGAACCGAGCAGATCGGGCATTTGTAACCGTCCGCTTCCCGGGCCAGATCGCCTTCATATTCAAAGCCGCAGACGGGGCATACGTAAACCGGTTTCTTTTCTACCGCGCCGCCTTCCGGTTTCGGCGAGTATTTTTCGAGAATCGCCTGTGTCAGTTCACCGTGACGCTTTTCCTGAAGAGCGAATTCCTTTACCGACGCGGCGGCTTCGGTCAGTCCCATCGACTCAAGCTTTGCGGCCAGTCCGTTAAGAGCGCCCTCTCCCTTGTATTCGGCCTTGGAGAGTCCGCGGACAAGATTCCAGAAGGCATCCCCGTCTTTCGGATACCGCCCGTTCAGTGTGGCGTAAAATCCGGCGTGGTTCGTTTCCTGGTTTCCGATTTCCGTAAACTGATCGGCGGCGTCGTCCAGACCGAATTCTTTCGCGATTCTTGCGAGGGCGTAATACATCATTCCGCCCATCGCTTCGCCCGCCGCCAGCTGGGCGATCGTCTTTTCCAGTTCGGTCCCTTTCGTCTGTCCATAAAAGCTCATCGTTTCTGCCTTTCTGATGTGAGTTAAAACGGCCTGCCGGGAACAGGCTTCTGTCCGCTTCGGCCGTCAATCAAAAGATTCAGTCTGTTGATTTCCCCGGTTTAAACGCCGATTTCGCCGCAGCACAGACCGGGCATGTGTAATTGGCGGGTTCCGCGCCGATATCGCCGACATATTCGAATCCGCAGCAGGAGCAGACGTAAACCGGTTCGCCTTCCGGCGCCGCGCCACCACGGAACCGTTCCGGCGCGTGTTCCGCAAGGATTGCCCGAATTACCTCACCGTGGTGGCGTTCCTGCAAAGCGAATTTCCGTACTGCCGATGCGGCGTCGGCCAGCCCGGCCTCTTCGAGCATTGCCGCGAACTCGTTCACACGCTCTTCCCCCCATGAACACGGCCTTGCCGATACCGTGAATCACCTTCCAGAATGACTCGGTATCGCCGGGATATTTGCCGTTGAGCGTCGCGTAGTACACCGCGTGCCGCATCTCCTGGTTTCCCAGCCCGGTGAGCTGTTCGACGACATCTTTTAGTCCGAACCGTTCCGCGATATCCGAAAGGGCATAATACATCATCCCGCCCATCGACTCGGCGGAAACCGCCATGTTCACAAAACTTTCGAGTTCGGTTCCCTTCGTTTTTCCGTAGACGCCCATCAGCCTCACCCTTATACCTTTCTGCTCCGATTCTGGATTATTCGCCGTCGTTCGGATCGGCGACGTAGTCAGCTTCCGCGTATCCTTTCAGCAGCGTAATCTGATGTTTCACGCCGGCCGGAATGACGTAAGTGTCTCCCTTCCTGTAAACGAAGGTTTTTCCGTTCATTCGGCAGTGGGCCTCACCGTCGAGAACGACAGACCACTGTTCTGCATGGGAATGTTCCGGGAATGAGACATTCTGATAAGCGGCGACAAAATAGACCGTTCCTTCGCCCGTGTGGGAACGATGAACTTCCAGACCTTCGATTCCGTAATCGACAGGAGGAATCTGCCCAATGATATCTGGAAAATAACTTTTTTTCATCTCGGTCCCCTTTTTGAAAACGATCTGGCATTTTGCGGCCGACAATGGTATTATTTTATAAGTTGGTAATGAAATCGCAAGAACAATGTTTTTTCATACAAAGTTCGTTAAAACATACTGTTTTCCCGCCTTGAAAGAAGCCTGAATGAAAGATCCGAATCCCCGGGAAGAAACCGATATGCTTTGCCCGATCAAATACATGCTCGGCATTTTTGGCGGGAAGTGGAAACTGCCGATCATTTGTATCTTGGAATATAACGGACCGATGCGTTTCGGTCAGATAAAAAAGCGGCTTGGAAATATTACCGCCGTTATGCTTTCGCAGTCCCTGAGGGAACTAGAACGGGACAATATCATCAGTCGGCGCCAGTATAATGAAATCCCGCCCAAAGTGGAGTATTCGATTACTCCGAATGGCAAGTCTGTCATTCCGGCACTCGAAATGATCGGTCAATGGGCGATTGAAAATATGAAAGAAAAAAATCTCTGTCCCGAGTGCCAAAGGTGTATGCCCGCACCGGACGCTTAAGCGGTTTCTGTTTGAGTGTCCCCCCCCGTTTTTTCCGGCGGCGTTTTCTTTTTCCGCCCTTTGGTATCTGCCTGCAGCCTTTTCCGAATGACCGCCCCTTCTGGAATCCCGGTTTCTCCGCCGGTTGAATTCCGGCCGCAAATCCAATATACCTGAGAGAAACGCCGCCGTCCCTCTTTCAAAGAAAGGAACCGTTTCCATGAAAACCGTGTGTCCCGTTTTTTTTCTTCCGTTTTTGCTGCTTTTTGCCGTTCCCGCCTTTTCCGCGCCGCAGGTCGGAGCCTGTCCGGAGTCTGCCGGGGCGTCTTCGTTTGCCGAAACGGAGATCGATTCCTGATACGACGGTCAGATTGTAACCGCCGGTATTCTCGAAGCCGATGGGAAAACGATTACCATTTCGGCGTCCGATACGGCGGTAACCGGGCTGCGGCTTAACGGGAAGGGGAACACCGTTCGGATTACCGGTGAGCGGGTCACTCTCGAAAACTGCTCGCTGACCGGCGCCGAAACAGTGGTGACCGGCAAAGGCTTTTTCGCGGTTCGGTGCGATTTCGATAATCTTTCGTTTGCCGCCGAGGCCGCCGATGCCGAAGCGGCGCGGTGCGCGATCGGCGGAACGGTTTCCCTTCGGGGGAAGAACCAGGTCCTCTACGGGAACCGGTGCGGCGGACACTTTCCCCCGCCCGTCTGGCGGCGCCCGCGCCGGCCGAGGGGTCCGTGCTTCGCTAGATCTCCGCCGCGGACCGTAAGCCGCCGCGG
>JAGCAH010000270.1 GCA_017652805.1 Thermoguttaceae bacterium
CCGCCGTAACGGACGTCAAAACCGTCGACGACGACATACGAGACGCCGGAATGGGAAATCACGTATTTCGAGACCGCGGCTTCGAGACGGTCGTATTTCTTACCGGGATTCTCGTCGGAATAGTAGTAGATACGCCGATCGCCGGTAATGTCATACCAGAAATCGTCCTGCGCTTTCAGGTCTTCTTTCCGCCACCGCTTAAACGCGGCGCGGGCCCCGTCGATAACAATGTTCCCGACATCCCATTTGCCGAACGCCGGAACGACCTCCTCGAAGCAGACCCAGAGGTTTTCGCCCGCGGACTCCCAGCACGACTCGTGATTCAGGGGAAGCGAGCCGAGAAATTTCGGTTTCGCCCCTTCGCCGTAACCGCCGTAATAGATCGGCGCGCCCTCGGCGCCCGAACGGAGCTGGAGACTGCCGCGCCACTGACGGCCCCGGGCGAAGAGTACGCGGTCGCCGGGGAGGAACCGGAACGCGTTGACTTTGGAGAGGGTCGCCCACGGCGAATACGGGGCGAGCCCGTCGTAGGAGTCTTTCCCGTAATCGCTGTCGACGTAGTAGTCGACGGCGATCGCCTCCCGCGCGGCAAGAAGAAACGCGCAAAAAAGAATCAGTGTCGCCAAACGAATCGTTTTCATCAAAACCTCTCGGAAAGAAAACGGGCGGCTCCCGTTCAGGCATCGTGAACCAAGCCGCCCGAAGGCAAAGTTTAAAAGCGCGGTTACGCGCGCCGGATCAATAGACGTGGTTCCAATGTTTCATATGCTCGAGCGGCTTTTCGGGAGGCTCGGCAACGCCGTGCTCTTCCTTTCCGGTCTTCTCCTTGAATTCGTCAAACTGATCGCCGGAATAGTTCTGGTCGTTGCACCAGCGGAAGAAGAGACGCCCGCCGTCGTTGAAATAGCGGTTCCCGTCGAGGGTCAGCGTTTTCGCGGGCCAGTCGGCGTTGTCCGGCGTAAAGTCGACGCGCACCAGCGATTCGGTCGCGTCGCAGAATGTGTTGCCGCGCACCACAAAGTTTTCGGTCGGCGCGCCGTTGCGATACATCATAATGCAGCGGCCGTTCGGGTCGGGCCGCTGAATATGCCCCCAGCCGAACCCGGCGTTGTAGCAGAGGTTGTTCTCGAAGAGAATGTTCTTCGTCTGCGAGCCCGCGCCGTTCCAGTATTCAAACGAATACTCGGCGTTCCAGATCAGGTTGTCGCGATAGGTGATGTTCGACTCGACGTTCCCGTCGACCCCCTGGTTGGTCAGCGCGGCGTCGTAAATCTCCCAGATTTTGTTGTTTTCAATCAGGCAGTCGTCGGCCTCGCCCCAGAACTCGATCCCGTTACCGAACCGTACGCGACGGCCCTCCCCCCCCTCGCGGTACTGATCGGCGCCGCCGATCCACGAGATATCGCAGTTGCGAACCGTATAATGCGCCGTCCCGCCGCCGCCGAATCCGTGCGCCGCGCCGTAACGAACGTCCAGCCCGTCAACGATCGCGTACGAAACGCCGGAATGGGAAATCACATGCCGTCCGATCGCGGCTTCCACGTCGATATATTTCTTGCCGGGGTTCTCGTCGGAATAGTAGTAGATCCGCTTGTCGCCGGTAATGTCATACCAGAAATCATCCTGCGCTTTCAGGTCTTCTTTCCGCCACTTTTTGAACGCGGCGCGATGGCCGTTCAGGATGATGTTCCCGATGTCACACTTGTCGAAAACCGCCGTCGCGTTCTTCCAAGAGACCCAAAGATTTTCACCCGCCGGTTCCCAGTTGACCGGGCTGTTCAGCGGCGTCGAACCGAGGATGATCGGTTTCGCCCCTTTCCCGTAAGCTCCGTAATAGAGGGGCGCGCCCTCGGCACCCGACTTCAGCTGCAGATTCCCGCGCCACTGACAGCCGCGGGCGAACAGGATACGGTCGCCTGGCGCGAACTCGAACTCGTTGACCTTCGCGAGCGACGACCAGGCTGTTTGGGGAGACAGCCCGTCGTTCTTGTCGCTGCCGTGGTCGTTGTCGATATAGTAGTCGGCGGCGGTCAGAGCGCGCGCGGTCAGAAGGAGAGCGAAACAGGCGAGATACAAAAAACGGAGCATTTTCATCGGAACCTTTCTGAGAGAATCTCTTCCGCCGCAGCTCTTCGCGCGGGCGCGGAAAAACGGGAAAGTGATCACCTTTTCGATTAAACCGGAAAGAGGCAAGACGCGCGCCCGTCGGCAGCGCCGCCCTTCTCCCTTCATTTTACCTTGAACCATCCCCCTCCGCAAGCTTCGAGCCGATCAGAAGGACACGCAGATCGCAGACGTTCGTTCCGGTCGCCCCGCACCGGAGGAGACCGCCGAACCGTTTGAAAAAGGTATACGAGTCGTTTCGGCGCGCGGCATCTTCGGCGGCGATCCGAAATTCTTCGCGAGGGATCGGGGGATCCTCCGCAAACGTCTCATCGAAGTACGCCCCGGCGGCGTCGGTCGGCCCGTCTTCCCCGTCGGTCCCCCCCGAAAGGAACGCAAACCGCGCCGGAAACCGTTTCCGATGCCGAAGCGCCTCGATCAGCGCCAGAAGGACAAGCTGCGTGTTCCGCCCCCCCGCCCCCCGGATTTCGGGAGGAGCGAGCGTTACCGTCGGCTCGCCGCCGCTGATCAGCGCAACCGGAGTTCCGGCGGCGGACTCAGCCTCGAAAACGGCGATCAGCCGCCGCGCCACCTCGCCGACATCCCCTTCCGAACGCGGCGCGCTTTCGCCGAGCGCGCGAAACCCGAGCTGTTCGGCCCGCCGAAGCGCGGCGTCGACCGCCGAGCGGTTATTCCCGACGATCAGATTCCGGTGATTCTCATATCCCGCGCCGGTCATCGGGTCGGGAACGAAGCCGCACGCCCTCGTTTCGAGCGCGGCGACCACATCGGCCAGGTCGGTACGGCCGCTCAGTCCGAATCGGCTCAAAACTTCCAGCGCGTCGGCGGGAGTCGCGGTGTCGACGGCCGTCGCGCCGCTGGCGATCACGTCGAGCGGGTCCCCGAGAACGTCCGAAAGGATTAGAGCG
>JAGCAH010000271.1 GCA_017652805.1 Thermoguttaceae bacterium
CGGAGTTTTTCGCGCCGTGCCGGATCGGTAAGGAATCCGGTCAGAAAAGGGGAATTGCTCGCCAGGGTATCGGGAGAATCGAAGAGTTCGCGCAGGGGGAGCCAGAGGATTTCTTCGACTTCAGCCGGGTCAAAAGCGAGCTGCGAAGGCGGCGTGACCAGTTCGGCGCGGAACCAGTCGAGATGCACATTCCAGGGGGTGACGTTCTCCCAGATCGGGCGGAGCGCGGTCAGCTCGCCGCCAACCTCTTCGCGAAACTCGCGCCTCGCCGCCTCTTCGGGAGTCTCTCCCGCTTCGAGACCCCCGCCGGGGAAGCAGAGCCGCCGCGGGGCGATCACCCGGCTCGAACGGCGGATCACCAGATAGCGGCGGTCGAGAACCTCTTTTTCCAAATCGTCGGGATGCGCGGCCACAACCACCGCGCCCCGTTTGACGGGTGCGCAGCGGCTCACTTGCGGCTCCCTTTTCGGCAGGCGGTCAGAATCCGTCCGGCAAGTTCCACCGCCTCGGCGCCGCAGTCGCGCGGCGCGAAGTCGTTGCGGAGAATCGAATCGGCGAAAAGGTTCTCTTCTTCCTGGAGCGGGTCGATCGGGCTCTTTTCGAAAAGTTTTATTCTGTAATGCTCCCCCATAAACCCGGCGATCTTCGGCTGGATTTCGCCGTAGACCACCTTATCGGGCGCGTAGCTGCCGTCGAGGATCTCCGGCTCGGCGGAAACGACCTCGGCACGACGGGCGGCGAAATCGAGAAAGACGCGCTTCCCGCGGGCGGAAACGCTCATCGTACGCTCCGGCTGTTGTTCGACTCGGGAGGCGAAGAAACGCGCCAGCGAGCCGTCTTCAAAAAAGACCTGCGCGGCGCAGGCGTCCTCGTAGCCGCCGAATTCTTCAAACGAGACGGCGTCGACCGAACGGATCGGCGAGTCGACAACCGAAAGGACGAGTTCCAGGTCGTGTATCATAATGTCGAGCACCGCGCCGACGTCGGTGCACCGGAACGTGTAGGGACTGACGCGCCGCGCGTCGAAGATGAGCGGCGCGTTCATTTCGCGGATCACCGGAACGACCGCCTGCCAGGCGGGATTGAACCGTTCGGTATGTCCGCCATGGAGAACCCGCCGTTCGGCGCGCGCCGCGGCACGCAATGCCCGCGCCTGACTCCCCCTGACCGCCATCGGCTTTTCCAGAAGAACGTGCTTCCCGTGTCGGAGAAAGAATTCGCCAAGTTCAAAGTGACGCTCGGTCGGCGCGGCGATCGTCACAGCGTCGGCGGCACCGACAACCTCATCGAGACTTTCGAGCACCGGAACATTATTCTTTTCCGCAACGCAGCGCGCGGCGTTCGGGTCGGTGTCGTAGATGCCCGCCAAAACCGACTTTTCACAGGCGGCGATTTTATCGGCGTGGAACCCGCCTAGCCGACCGGCGCCGACGACGGCAATTTTCACTCTGTCCATTCGCTCGGAGCTTTCCAAAGACTCAGATGATCGAAGTCTGCTCAAGGATCATTTTCAGAAGCGCCGCGTTCTGAACATGGCCGGTGCAGTGTGCCCGGACCTTTGCGACAAGGAGCGCGCCGCCCAGGGAGAAATCCCCCATCATGTCGAGGACTTTATGACGCGCGCACTCGTCGGGATAGCGGAGTGTGTTATCGATCGGCCCTTCCGGCCCGAAGACGAGCGCGTCGCGCGGCGTTACACGTTTACAGAGACCCATTTCGAGGAGGCGGTACGCTTCGGCCGAGGTAAGAAACGTGCGTGCCGGAGCGACTTCGGTCTCAAAGAAGTGGTCGGCCGACTTTTCGGCGTCGGAGTAAAAGGTGATCTCAAACGACTGTTTCTGAAGAGTGGTCGGGGCGCTTTCGTGCCGCGAGTAATCGAGTTCGTACCGATATGAGATCTCACCGGCTTCGGAGGGGAGCGCTTCGACCCAGCCCCATTCCCCTTCGAGGCGTACCGGCGACATCAGGACGCGCAGACGGCGCGGCGCGTTTTGCTCTTTGATCCCGACGGCGCGGATCGCTTCGCTGAAAGGGCGGGACGAGCCGTCAATCCCGGGCATCTCTTCACCGTTAATTCGGACAAGGCAATTATCGATCTGTTCCCCCGCCAGTGCCGCTAGGACATGTTCGACCATATCGAAACGAACCGCGCCGTCGGTCAGCGAGGACTGATGCGGTTTTTCGGCGCGGTTTTCCAGAAGCGCGGGAACCGGCTCCGAGTCCGAGCCGGTACGGGAGAAGCGGATTCCGTAATTTTCGGGCGCGGGAAGGAATTCCAGAAGGACGTCTTTCCCGGTCCAAAAACCGAATCCGGCAACTTCGGCCCGGCGGACGAGGGTCCGCTGCGGGCCGTATTTCGCTTTATCGAGGTTCGGGATCCTGATCTTTTCTTCCATCACCATGCTAGTTCAAGCGGCCGGTCGTATTCCGATTGGCGGCGCGCTGTTGATTCCCGGCGGGCTGCGGTGCGGCGGGCTGCTGGGCGGCCCCGGCGGCCTGAGCCGCGAGGTTATTCAGGGATTGGGCTCCCCCCTTGGGGGTGCCGGCGATCTGGGCCAACGCCGCCTTGACATCTTCGGTGATGTCGCATTCCGGGCGGTTCCAGACGAGCGAGCCGTTCGCGTCGGCCTCACGCACCGCGGCGAGTTCTTCGGAAACCCCGGTACGGTCGACACTCACCCTGGCGTGGACGATATAGGCGCGCTTTTCATAGGCGACCTTTTCGACCGCTTTTTGAATGTCCGAGTAGACCTTGTACTGGAGGGGAACCATGCGGTTCTGCATTTCGGCCTGTTTGTCCTGCATCTGAGCCTCGAGCTGGCGCATTCCCTCTTTGATCGGCCGAACCGCTTCTTCGAACTGCGGGGTGCCGATGTTGTACTCGCGGGAGACCTTTTCCATCTCTTTCTGGTAATTCTGCTGCTTCTTCTGAGCTTCGAGAGCTTCCTTTTTGAGTTGTTCCTGAATCATCGGAACCTCATCGACGGTGACCGGATGCGCTTTGATCAGCGCCGGAAGGTCGACGACGGCGACGATCAGCGCCGGGGTTTTCGCCGGGGCGGCGGCAGACGGCTGCGCCTGCTGGGCGAACGCGGCGATCGGCATCACAAGCACGAGGAATAAACCGAGATAAAATTGTTTCACTTCTGCACTCCTTGCTCCGTTTTGGGGCTTCTGGTCTTTCCGTTGTTAAAGAACGGGGTTTTATGCAAATTGGGACGAAGCGGCTTCCTTCCGCTTAGAGCGTTATTCTGACGAATTTCCCGAAAACAGGCAAGATTGATTTTATTTGTGGCATATTTAGTGTTTTTTTAAAATTTTCAACAAAATAGCGGACACCGCTTGCAATAGCCGCTACAATCCGTATATTTTCCCTATCGATGAGGTTTGAGTTCCGTCAGGTTGACACGTCGCCAGTTTTTTAAACGAGGACGCCTCAACAAAACGGACCGATTACCTACCAGGAAAGCGGAAACGGTTTTCTTTATCCGCGGAAAGCGCCGAATTTCGGGGAAAGTGACGATCCCCGCCCCGGCACGCGGGTCGAACAGGGTTGTGAAAGAAGACTGTCGTTTTTTTGAGGTTACGAGGCAGCTGCCATAAACGGCAATGTTTCGTCGTTGGGCTTGTTCGGCTATTTCATTTTTAATGCCGGTCAAGCGCGGCTGTTTCGGCGTCCGCAATATCTCGGGAGGAAATAACGAGATATGGCAGGCCAAAAACCGATTATCGCTATCAACGCAGATTACAGAACCCGTCAGAACTGCTGTCCTTCTACAAGTTATCTTTTTGCGGGTTACTACGAGTCAGTCATCAAGGCGGGCGGAATTCCGATCATCCTTCCCCCGTATCAGAACGAAAACGACATCGACCAGATTCTCGATATGGTCGACGGCGTTTTGATGACCGGCGGTGCCGACCTCGACCCGCGTCATGACGGTTATATGGTTCATCCGTCCCTTCATCTAATGTCCCCGGTACGCGAATCGTTCGACCGCGCGCTCATCCGCAAGGTCTACGAACGTCGGATCCCGTTCTACGGAATCGGCGCGGGAATGCAGCTGCTGAACGTCGCGCTGGGGGGAACCCTCTTTCTGCATATCGCCGAAGATATCCCGACGGCGCTGCCCCACCGCGATCCGCACGACCCATACCACCGCCACGCGCTGGTCGTCGAGCCGGGCTCCCTTTTGGATCGCGTCTACGGCGATAACGCGATTGTGGTCAACAGCATGCACCACATGGCGGTCGACGACGTCGCCGACGGATTCCTGGCGACCGCCAAATGCCCCGATTCGGTCATTGAGGGAATCGAATATATCCGGGACGACTGGTTCGCATTCGGCACACAGTTCCATCCGGAAGCTCTTTCGGCGACGGTCCTCGATCTGCGGATCTTCGGCGAGTTCCTGGCGGGAGTCGCCCGTTTCTCGTCGAAATCGTTCGAACTCTGTTTCGCCGACGAATCGGTTCAGCCGATCACCAAGCCGAGTACTAAGGCGGTGAAAGAGCGGAATCGGAAGAAGAAGGCGGAACTCTTCCCCGAATCGACCGCCGCCGTCGCCCCGCGGAAACGTACCGCGAAACGGGCGCGCACCCTTTCGGTCGGCTGATACGCGGAGTCAAGCTCACCCCTTCCGCCGACCGGGTGTGTCGGTAAAATATCTTCTGCGATGACACCGTAACAAAGCGGAAAGAAAGGCGATTGACAATGGCAGAGAAGACCATTTTTAAAAAGATCATCGATAAGGAGATCCCGGCCGACATCGTCTACGAAGACGATCAGTGTCTGGCGTTCCGCGACATCGCGCCGCAGGCGCCGACGCACATTATCGTGATTCCGAAAAAGGAACTCCGGTCGACCAACGACATCACCGAAGAGGACGCCCCGCTGATCGGGCACCTCTACTGCGTGATGAACGACCTGTCGAAAAAAGAGGGAATCGCCGAAACGGGATATCGAATCGTCACCAACTGCGGGCCGGACGCCTGTCAGACGGTACCTCACCTTCACTTTCACCTGATCGGCGGCCGCAAGTTCGGCTGGCCTCCGGGGTAAAGTTTCGTAATTTCTATGGCGGGCACAAAGCGGTCAAAAGCGAATGTCATCTGGCTCGGCAACGGCAATCGCGTCTCGGTTCCCGAGACGGCAGCTCGCCTTCTGCCGGAGCTGAAAAAGCGCGTTCGGATCGTCGCCGAAGACTTCACCGGCCAAAAGGACATGTCGGCGGTGAAAGCCGACTACGCGGTCGTTTTGGGCGGGGACGGCTCGGTTTTGCGCGCTATACACCAGCTGGGGGAAAACCAGATCCCGATCCTGGCGGTCAACGTCGGGTCGCTGGCGTTCCTTTCGAGCCTGACCCCCGACGACCTGATCCCGTTTCTCGACGCCAACGATTTCCGCGCGTTTCCGGTGCAGGAGAACGTCCTTCTTGAATGTGCCCTCTGGCGCCGACTTTCCGACGTCGATACACACGGCGGTAAAGTCGGGCCGGTGAACGACCGGGGCGAGGTCTGCGTGGCGCGCAAACTCGCGGTCAACGAAGTCGCCCTTCTGGGAGGCCCGCCGTTTGAAATCATCCACGTGGAGCTTTCGGTCGACGGCGAATCGGCGACGACCTATCACGGGGACGGCGTTCTGATCAGCACGGCGATCGGCTCAACGGCGCACAACCTGTCGTCCGGCGGCCCGATCATCCGCCAGGGGCTCGACGTGGTGGTGATCTCGCCGCTCAACCCGCATTCGCTCAGCTACAGACCGGTCGTCGATTCGGCCGACCGTGTCTACGAACTGCGGATTCTGAACCGCGAAGTCTTCGTGGTGACCGACGGCGACTCGACCCTGTCGATGGTTCCGGGCGACCGCGTCGTGGTTCAGCGCGCCGCGGAATCCCTCCGGCTGATACGTCTTCCCGAACGGGGTTATTACCACGCCCTGCGCGAAAAGCTCGGCTGGAGCGGGCAGATGGAGTACCTTAACCGCTGACCGACCGCCGCCGGTCGGCGGTTTTTGTTGGGCGTTTGGATCCCGAACGGCTAGTCGACAAAAATCAGCGAGTAAAGATCCGCTTCGCAAAGATAAAATTTCAGGATGACCGGCTTTCCGGCGAGGGACGAGACATCTTTCGATCCGTTCCAGGAAACGCGCCGGTCGAGGGAATCGCCGTAAATCATATCGCACTCGTCTTTCGTGAATCCCGGAATCGGCGTTCCGTCCGTCTCACAAATTTCGACGTAAATTGATCCGAAACCGGACGTGGCGGCGTTGATCGAAAGCTCTTTTCCCGTAAAGGTCAGCGGCGTGGTCGTCACCAACCCGGGCTTCGTCTTGGCGTGGAGCGACGTGAACCCATCGATCCGAAGCGCGTATCGCCGGCAGCGCAGATCGTATCCGGTAAAGGACGACTCGATGGCGTAGAACGACAACTCCCGGTCCTCGTCGTCTTCCGGCGACTGCGTCTCGACGATACCGGCGCCGATGTAATTGTCGCCGTATCCCCAGTTGTATTGGGTCTTAAGTCCGGGCGCGAGAAACACGTCGTTCGAGAGGCGGAAAAGATACCCGTCGCGGGAAAAGAAGAAAATCGAGTCGGGCGTGACCGTGCCGAAACGCGGATTGACTTTCATACGAATCGCGCGTTCCTCCTGTTCCGGCAGAAGCCTGAACGATTCCGTCACCCCGTTGTCGTTGTATCGGGCAGGAAACCCGATATAGATCTGCGGAGCGCGGTAATACGGCTGAATCTGGTTTGTGTAAAACTCGCCGCGATTCGTTTTCGGCACACTCTCCGCCGGAACGTCGATCATCCTTTCTTTCGTCCAATGGAGGAAATCGTCGGAAACCGCCCTTTCGACGGAACGGAATCCCCGGGGATCCCAGACGCGGTAATAGAGGACGTACTTCTCCTCTTTAACCGACCAGAACGCGACGTTCTGCGAGTCGAACGCGTTCAGCGTTCCCGGCACGTAGACGGGCCGGCCGTCGTTTTTCGGGACCCAGTGAATTCCGTCGGCCGATGTCCAGACCCACATTTTGCCGTCTAAACCGCTCGCGACCGCCTTGAACCGCTCTTCCGGTAGCGAGTTCGGATTTTCGTCGAGGAACGGACTGAAACTCATATAATGTTCGACGATGATGTTGTTTTCGGTCGAACCGCCCCATTCGACCAGATGAAGGGGGCGGTAGGGCCAATCGATGCCGTCCTTGCTTTCGAGATAGCAGACGCTCATGTTTTTGACGTCCCAGGCGGTGATGTTTTCCCCGGGCGTCCCGACGTAGTACATTCGGTAGACTTCGTCGGCGGGATCGTAAATCACGGTATGAAATTTCGAGCCGGCGCCTTCCCAGGGGCGGTTGCGCGTATCGCTCAGCTCTTTGCGGACCGGCTGATGGACGAGGATTTCGGCGTTTTCCATCGACGCGATCAGGAAACTCTCGTCCAGAAAGAGCTGCCGCTGCGACCCGATATCGACGGGCGCGGAAGAGTTTTCCGAAGCCTGCGGGGTCTCTTCCGCGGCCGCGAAACATGAAACACATAAGGATAAAAGGAGGAAACCCGGCAAAATCATTTTTTTCATTCGCAATTGTCTCCAGCGCCGCCGAACAGCAAAAACGATGTATCTTCCACTCCAAAAACACGCCGCCCGGCGGCGAAAGGCGGACGACAGGGCCATTCTAACCGATCCGCCGCACGAAATCAATCCGCGCGCCTCGCGCCCTTTTCATTTGGGTGTTATCCCCTATAATAAACGGTGTGCGGCGCCGGTCGGCGCCGGCGATTCAAAAGGTCTCGGATACCCGGGAACCGACAGAGATCTACCTGAAGGGAGCTACAAATGAAACGGGCAAAAATCAGTGTAATCGGCGCGGGAAACGTCGGCGCGACCGCGGCGCTTTGGGCGGCGGCAGCCGAACTGGGAGACGTGGTTCTCCTCGACATTCCCGAAGCGGGAGATATGCCGAAAGGGAAAGCGCTCGATATGGCGCAGGCCGGCCCGATCATGAAATATGACGCCCGCGTGACCGGCACGAGCGATTTCGCCGACACCGCCGGCAGCGATGTGATCATCGTAACCGCCGGGATCCCCCGCAAACCGGGAATGAGCCGGGACGACCTTCTGGCGACGAACGCCAAGATCATTTCGGCGGTCGGCGCCGAAATCGCCAAGACCAGTCCCGACGCCGTCGTGATTGTCGTGAGCAACCCCCTCGACGCGATGGCCCAGCGGATGCTCCAGGTAACCGGATTTCC
>JAGCAH010000272.1 GCA_017652805.1 Thermoguttaceae bacterium
ATCGTCGAATTCGTAATCGTAAGCGTGCCATGATTGTAAATCCCGCTGCCGTTGCTAAAATTCCCCCCCGTAACAGTCAAGCCGATCAGTTCCACCGAGCGGCTTGAATCTCTGACAGTCACGCTGAAGACCCGGCTCTTTCCGTCGGCGTTAATCGTCATTCCGCCGATCGACGCGGCATCGATGGTCATTCCCTTGGTGATTTCAAGTTCCGTCCCGTTCAGAGTAATCGTCCCGCCCGCCAGCGAAGCGTCAAATGTGACCGTACCTCCCGATTCGGCGTAAGAGATCGCCTCCCGAAGGGAGATCAGGCCATCCGTTACATCGACGACGTCGGAAAGCGTCGTCACGACGGTCGAAGGCGTTTCATTATTCCTCTGGAACTCGTACGCGCCGATATCGACCGTCCCGTCGACAATCCGCGGATTTCCGGCGACATCGGTTTCGGTCGTGACCGCGGCGTTCGTACCGGCATTGATCGCCGCGCTCCCCGCCGCAAGCGAAAGGTCGAGCGTGTCCGGGTTGGTCAGTACGCCGTCGGCAAAGACCGGCGCGGCAGCGAAACCGGGATTATCGCCGACGATATTATGGCTTCCGGTATACGTGCCGCGAAAATCATTATTGCTCGGGGCATAGTTGAATGAGACGATCGTGTTTGTGAGCTCAATCGTTCCGGAACTTCTGTAAATCCCGCCGCCGGTCTTCGCCGAGTTCCCCGAAACGGTCGAACCGGTAAGCGTCAAGGTATCGGTGTTAAAGATCCCGCCGCCATAGGAGGAGCTGGCCGAATTCGCCGAAATGACCGAATCGATAACCGTCAGCGATTTCGTGTTAGCAATCCCGCCGCCGTAACGCACGGAGGAATTATTCGTGACAAAACAACGCGTAAATTTCAGTGCCCCGGAATTGTAAATCCCGCCGCCGTAACGCGTCGAGGAGTTATTCGTAACGGTGCTTCCCGTCAGTTTCAGCGATCCGGAATTGAAAATCCCGCCGCCGAGATCGGCGTTTCCTCCGGAAATCGTCAGACCGATCAGTTCCACCGAGCGGCTTGAATCTCCGCCGGTCACGCTGAAGACCCGGCTCGCGCCGCCGGCATTAACCGTGATCCCGCCAATCGGGGAGGCATCGATGGTCATTCCTTTGCTAATCTCAAGTTCCGAACCGCCCAGCGTTATCGTTTTGCCCGCCAGCGATGCGTCAAATGTGACCGTATCTCCCGATTCGGCGTAAGAGATCGCCTCCCGAAGGGAGATCAGGTGATCCGTCACGTCGACGACGTCGGAAAGCGTCGTCACGACGGTCGAAGGCGTTTCATTATTCCCCTGGAACTCATACGCGCCGATATCGACCGTCCCGTCGACAATCCGCGGGTTTCCGGCAATGTCGAATTCCGTTTCGACCGCGTCGTTCGCACCGGCGTTCACCGCGCGGGCTCCGTCGATAAGGGAAAGATCCATTTCAGCAAAGTTCGCGATTTTCCCCCACTTAAAGACCGGCGCGACCACAAAACCGGGATCCAGACAGATAATGTTGTTACTACCGGAATACGAACCGCTAATATCGTTATCTTCGACGGCGGAGTTGAACGCGGCATAGTTGAACGAGACGATCGAGTTTGTGAGCGTCATCGTACAATCATTGTTATAGCTGGAAATTCCCCCGCCGTCGCCATATTCGCTAAGTACATAATTCCCCGAGACGGTCGTGTTTGTGACGATCAGATCGCCGTCGTTGAAAATTCCGCCGCCATGCGAACCCGCGGAATTCCCCGAAATGACCGTGTTTATGAGTGTCAGGGCACCATCGTTAGAAATCCCACCGCCTCTCCAACTCGCGTGATTCCCTGAAACGGCCGAGTTCGAAATCTTCAGCGTTCCTTCATCGTTAAAAATTCCACCGCCGTTTTCCCCGCATCCGTTTTTAATCGACAGGGCAGTCAGTTCCACCGTAACATCGCCGGACTCGCCGTTAATGAAGATAATCCGACTTTTTCCATTTCCGTCAATCGAAATCCCGCCGATACTTGACGCATCAATGGTCAGACTCTTATCAATGGTCAGTTCCGCCCCAGCCAAAGTGATCGTCTTGTTGGCAAGAGAGGTATCGAACGTGATCGTGCCGCCCGTCTCGGCATAGGAAATCGCCTCGCGCAGCGAAACGAGGCCGTCGAATTCATCAAGAATATCAAGCGGGGTCGTAACAACGGTCGAAGGTGTTTCGGTTTCACCCTTTTCGACGCCCTGCTGATATTCATACGCGCCGATATCGACCGTGGGGGTAACTTTCCATGCGGCGAAAGTCCGCGGATTCCCGGCAAGATCGGTATCGGTTTCGACCGAATCGTTCGTCCCGTGATCAATCGCGTAACTCGATGCCGTAAGCGTAAGGTCAATCTCGTTCAGATTAACAAGTGTTCCCGATTCATCAAAGAGCGGCGCGGCAACGAAACCGGGATCCAAACCGATGATATTGTTGTTACCGGAGTACAAACCGCAGAAATTACTGTCGAAGGAGGAATAGTTAAAAGAAACGATCGTGTTTATGAGTGTCGGCTCGGCATCATAGTCACCTGCATAAATCCCGCCGCCACAGCCGTCCTC
>JAGCAH010000273.1 GCA_017652805.1 Thermoguttaceae bacterium
TATGGTTCGGCCGCAGTTTTCGTGCGAGAAATCGCGACCCGGGGCGTTTTTGGCCTTTATGACTTCCGAATTTCCGGCTCCGCCGGGGAAAGGGGTTTCCTATGATGCGTGTTCAGAAATGCGTTCGTCAGATGCGGTTCTCCGCGCTCCTCCTCTTTTGTGTGACAGCCGTTTCGGCGGCGTTTCCGCTCGTGTCGCGCGCCGAGGAGCTTTTCATTCCCGACTGCGCGGACATTTCCCTCGACGGGATTCCCCGCGAGTGGACCGAGGTCACCGACGAAACGCGGCGGTTGGAAATCCTTCATCAGCCGGTCGAGGCGCTGAAATCGGCGCCGAAAGCGGTTTCGACGTTCAGCGCGAAAATCACCATGGAGATGAAAATGGTTCCCAACGCGGAATGGATGAAAGAGATCGCGGCGAATTACGGCGACGGCCTCTACCACAACGATGCCGTCATCGAGTTCGCCGCCGATTACGGGCAGAACAAGACATACAGAAAAGTGAAGCGCCTTTCGCTTTCCCGAACCGTTACGGGCGACAGCGCCGACACTCTCACGACGGTCAGCACCGCGTATGCCGAGGAGACGCACCTTTCCGTGGAAACGCCGCGGGAATTCAGCTGCCGCAATTACACGGAAGGGCTGAGAGTGGTCGGCGGCCCCGGCGTTTCCGATAAAATTCCCGGATTCCCCTCTGTTCCCCTGGAGAATCTCGTGACGGTCGATCCGCCGAGAGAGGCGAAACGGTGGGGTGACAGCCAAAAAGATTTTGACTTGAACCAGTTTTACGGTTCCGCCAAACAACGGCCCGTCGAATGGGAAGACCTTGTTTTACATGTGGGCATCTTGGACGGTTCCGTAAAAGTGCAGGACGAGAAAATTGTCCGGGGGCTTAAAGAGGGGCTTCATGTGCTTGAAACCACCGATGAAAAGGGGGACAGATGGTTCTGCTGGCACCATGCCTTTAAAGGCGGCGCAGCGATCGACTACATCTGGCGCGAATCTTCCGGCTTCCTTCCGGTCTGCCATCTTAATATCAGCAAAAATAAGAAGCGCTACATTGTCAAGAAGGCGCAGTGGAACCATGCCGGCGGCGCCTATGTGCCCGCCGAAATCGTTGAATGCAACTACGGCGAAACAGGCGAACAGACGGTGAACCGGAGAATCCGCTTTACCGACACTGCCGTCAATCAGCCGATCGATCCCGACAGGTTTTCCCTGAAAGCCCTGGAACTCCCCGAAGGGGGAATCATCGACGACCGGGTTCAGGAAAAGGTTTTCGAATATAAGAACGGCGAACCGGTTTTTCTGGCGGAATACCATTCGACGAAATACATGAAAAAAGAGGATCTCGAAACGCCGGGCGCCTGCCGGTCGCGGCCCGCCGAAGACGGTGTCAGTGAGCAGCCCGCAGAAACGAGTTCCCAGCCGGCCGAAAGCGATGCCCGGGATCAGATCGGGGGCGGCATTCTGGCCAGTATCGCTAATGCGGACGATCTTCTCAAGCTGGCGGACGAGGGTGACGAGGCAGCGCAGCTCTTTCTGGGAGAAGCGTTTGTCAATGCCGGAAAAACGGAAGCCGAGAAGGCCAAGGGGGTCGAATGGATCCGCAAGGCCGCCGAACATGAAGATTATACGCCGGCGCATTATAAGCTTGGCATGTGTTACGCCGAGGGAAACGGGGTCGAACGGGATGACGCCGAGGCGTTCAAGTGGTTCGAGAAAGGCGCAGCGGAAGGTCAGTTCGTTTCGCAGTATCAGCTGGCGCTCTGCTACATTGACGGAAGGGGAACGGAACAGAACAAAGAGGCCGGAATCGAAATCCTCCGGAAACTCGCCGAAGACGGTTTCGAAGACGCGAAGGCGAAACTGGCCGAGCTCGGCGCGGAATAGGACCCTTTTCCGGATTCCACCGGGGGACGCCCCGTTGGGGCCCCCCGCCTTCTTCGCTACACAGGATACTTTTCAAAAAACGCGGTGAGCGCTTCGATCACCTCCTCCGGCGCGTCTTCCAAAAGGTAATGCCCCGCCGAGTCGATCTTGCGGACTTCCGCTTCCGGGAAATCGCTCAGGAAGCGTTTCAGGAACTCGGTCGGGAAGCACCAGTCCCTGACCCCCCAGCAGAGGAGAACCGGCTTGTCGCGGAAGAGGGGAAGGTTCTCTTCGATCTCGACGAGCGAGTCATACGACGGGTCTTTGTCGGAAAGAGGAACGTCGCGCACGAATTTACTGACCGCGATGCGGTTGCGCCACGAGTCGTACGGCGCGACGAGACCGGCGGCGACTTCCGGAGCGAGTCCGCCCGGCTTTTCGGTCGCCCAGCGGAGCGCGCCGCGGCAGAACGCGTTCAGCCCCTGAATCAGAAAAGGGCTCAAAAACGGGATCCGGCCCAGATAGATGCGGAACGGGCATCGCTGACTTCGGAACGCCGCCGTGTTCATCAGGACCAGGCGCGAGAACCGCTTGTGAAGCTTTTCGGCGCATCCCATTCCGATCGCGCCCCCCCAGTCGTGCGCGATGAGCGTGACGTTGGTCAGGCCGAGTTTTTCGACCAGTTCGCACAGATCCGAGACGCGCCGCTTGATACGGTAGGGGTATGCTTTGGCCGCCGGTTTGTCGGAAAGACCGCACCCGATCTGGTCGACGGCGATCACGCGGTATTTGCCGCGAAACGCATCGATCAGCGCGCGGAAGAAGAACGACCAGGTTGGATTGCCGTGCACCATAAAAAGGACCGGCGCTCCCGGACGCCAGTCGGCCGGCTTCTCGTCAACGTAATGCAGGTTGAACCCGCCGACATTCAGAAAGTGGGATTCGTACGGGTAAAGGGGGCGCCAGAGGGAATCGTTCGTTTTCGGTGACACGGGAGCTCTCGTTGGTGATTCGTCGTTAATCGTGTTCTTGTTTCTGTTTCTTTGACTGAAACGCCTTGTATGCCGTCTAGCGGTACTTGCGGATCGCCTCCAGGGTGCGCTGCATATCTTCGGGGATCGGCGCCTCGACGGTGATCTCTTTTCCGGTTTCGGGATGGGTAAAGGTGAGCCGCCGCGCGTGAAGCGCCTGACGCTTCAGGATCGGCGCGTCGAAGTCGGCGTCGGCGTCTTCGCCTCGCGGTTTGGCCGGCGCGCCCCGCTTTCCGGCGATCTCGCCCAGGGTGAGGGTTGCGAACCCGCCGTAGAGCTTGTCGCACAGGACCGGCGTGCCGACGTGCGCCAGATGAACCCGGATCTGATGCGTCCGCCCCGTCTGCGGCAGGGCGCGGACGGTCGAAAACCCGCGGAACCGTTCGAGTACCTCGAACCGCGTGACCGCCGATTTCGCTTCCGGGTCATGGCGGGCGATCATCATCTTTTCGCGGTTCTTCGGGTGATGGCCGATCGGCAGATCGATCACGTCGCTGTCGAACGAGGGAACCCCCGAGACGATCGCGAAATATTCTTTGTGTATCTGTTTCGTCTGGAACAGGTCGGCGAGCTTGGCGTGGCTCACGTTGTTCTTGGCGATCAGGATCACGCCGCTGGTGTCGCGGTCGAGACGGTGGACGATCCCCGGCCGTTCGGGACCGCGGACCGAACTGAGTTCGTCATACTTATACGCCAGGGCGCTCACCAGCGTTCCCGACCAATGTCCGCGGGACGGGTGAACAACCATATCGGCGGGTTTATTGATCACCGCCAGCGCGTCGTCTTCGTAGAGAATTTCCAGCGGTATTTCTTCGGGAACCGGCGAATGCCGCGGCAGTTCGGGCAGGGTGAAAGAGACTCTCTGGCCCGGCTTGAGCCGATATGCGGGTTTTCCCCCTTTCCCGTCGATTTCGACTCCGCCCGCCTGAATCGCCTTGCGGAGCAGGACGCGGCTGTATTGCGGAAAGTAGCGCGTCAGAAAGAGGTCGAGCCGCCATCCTGCCTCTTCGGGGAGAACCGTGCGTATCGCGACGTCTCCCGGCGCCGGTTCGGGAAAAGATTCGTCATGGGAGTCGGGAGAGGAGAGGGACGGTTCGGACATCGGATCTGAAGGGAGTGTTACTCTTTCTCGTAGACGGCGCGGCAGGCGGGCGTTTCCCAGAACTCGACGCGGACGACCGGAATCTTTTTGGACGCGGCGGCGTCGAAAAGGAGTTTGGCCAGCGTCTCGGCGGTCGGGTTTTCGTCGGTCACAAAGACCGGTTCTCCCAGGCCTTTCAGAAGGGGGAGGAGCGGGTCCGCCGCGGCGAGGATCATCTTATGGTCGAGATTCTCGTCGATCCAGCGGCCGACCGTCTCCTTCAGGTCGGTAAAGTCGACGACCATTCCGCTTTCGTTCAGTTCGGGCATCGAAAGGGTGATCACCGCCCGGCCGTTGTGACCGTGCGGATGGCAGCACTTCCCCGGATGCCCCAAAAGACGGTGCCCGTAGCAGAACGAAAACTCGCGTGAGACGAAGAACATAGACCGCTTCCGAATTCCCGGTGATGAATAATCCCCCCCCATTTTATCATACCACGAGAAAAAGCAAGGTTGCCCCCGCTGAATTTCGTATTGTTGACATGAGCGTCGAAAAAAGGGTGAAAAGGGGGTGGTTAACCGTTTTAACTGGTTTTTCTGAAACAAAAAAATGGAAAAACTATAAAAGATAGGTAAAATAATCTTGCGGCGCTCTTTTTTTATAATAGAATAGATAGACGGAGTAGATTCGAAGGATCTTCAGCCTGTAGGGCGGTTATGTCGAAAAAAGGATTAGGGATCATGTCGAAACGACGGGAATTAGCGATTGTTTTTCTGGCCGGCGCGCTCTGCTTTTGGGGGGTCAGCGCGTGGGTTCGGCATGCGGATCTTCGCGGCGGGGTTCTTCCCGCGGCGCGCGCGCAGAATCCCCAGCCTCCGATCTCGATGGGTCAGCTCGAATCGACCGCCGCGCCGGTGACGATTCCCCGCCCGCTCGAGGTTCCCGAAGTCTACGCCTTCGAACGGTCGATCGACCCGGAGACGACCCAGGTGATCATCGTCGACTCGAAAAAGTCGCGGATCTGCGTCTATCACGTCGGGCAGGACGGGAGTATCGAGTTCGTCGCGAACCGGAACTATACGTGGGACATGACGCTCGACGTCTATAATGAAAAGGGCCTGACTCCTTCGCAAATACGGGAATACTACGAAACGAATCACCTGGGAAAGTGACTTTTTCCCCGATTCGACGTTGATATCAGATTTGGGAACGCAAGATTATGTCTGACTACTACAACCTGGAAAAAGCCGCCGAAGTTTTGGGAAAGGCCCCCGGAGAGCTGAACCGCCTGCGCGAGTCGGGGAAGATCCGCGCTTTTCGAGACGGCAGCGCGTGGAAGTTCCGTAAAGAGGATATCGACAATTTCTTAGCCGACGAGCTCCGCCAGAAGGGGAGCTCGTCTTCTTTTGACGACGAAGGGCTCCTGACCGACGATTCCGATGAGGAAGAGAAGCCGACGATGATGGCGGCGGACACCAGCTCGTTCAACGACCTGAATCTTGAAATCACGACGAACGCCGACGATGGCGGAGTTGCCCTCGACGGAGATGACAGCGACGGAATCATCCTCGGCAAAGGGATCGCTCCCGACGATGTCCGCGCCGGGTCGAGCAGTATCGACCTGAACGACGATTTCGACGACGACGACGATTTCGCCAGCGGGATCTCAATCCTCGACGACCCTTCGGACCTTTCCGGTTCGAATATCGACCTCGCCTCGGACAGCGGGATCAGTATCGACGACAGCGGTCTTTTGGGAGAGGTTCCTTCGAGCGGCAGCGGGAGCGGAAGCGGTATTTCGATCCTGGGCGAAGAGGACGATCAGCCGAAGGCCGAGGCAGGCTCCGGGTCGAGCGGCGACGATTTCGACTTTGAACTCGATCCTCTTCCGGGCGACAGCGCTCCTCCTCCCTCTCCCACCCCCGCGCCTCAGCCCGCGTCCGCTCCGGCCGATGACGACATTTTTGACCTTCAGCCGACGCAGGAGGAAGTCACACCGAATCCCGACGGCGGTACCTACGGCGTGGCGGGAGAGACCTCGACCGCCAATTCGCAGGATATCGATCTCGATAACGATTTTGAACTGGAAGCTACTCCCGAGAATCAGGAATCCGAGTCGGAAAGCTCGTCGCAGATGCTCGATCTGGAACTCGATGACCTCGGACTTTCGCCCCCCGGCGGCGCCGACGTGGGCGCCGGCGCCGGTATCGATCTCGAAAAAACTCCCGCCGGCGGCGGAGGGGGGCTCGACGGAGCTCCCGCGCCGGGCGACGCCGCCGAAGGCGGTTTTGATTTGGGCGACACCTCGACGGGCGACGCGTTCGGTCAGGGGGGTGACGCGTTCTCCGGAGGCGGTTTCGGCGGGGACGACCCGTTCGCCGGAGGCGGATTCGACGGCGGCGGTTTCGGAGAGGAGGGCGGCGATATGTCGTCGTCCGATTTTACCCCGGTTGGCGGCGGCGGAGATGATTTCGGCGGCGGAAGCGGTTTCGACGCCGCTCCCTCGACCGAAGGCGAAGAACAGCCGGTCGTTCAGGGGAAGCCGATCGACTTCAACGGCCTGGGGATCGGGCTCGGTCTGGTCCCCTGTATTATCCTTCTCCTCCTGGCGGGGATCGGCGCTTGGGAACTGATCCGTTCGATGTGGAGCTGGAACCAGCCCTTCTCGCTGACCGGCCCGGTACTCGAGATGATCGGGAACCTGCTGAAGCTTTGGAAATAGCCCGGCGAGTTGCAATTTCTGCCGCTTTTGTTATAACAGTTAAGTAATGCAGTGATCTTGTCCCACCCGCTCCGCGCAGTTCGGACGGGTGGGATTTCACTATCCGGCTTGCCGTGATTTCCGGAGTTTTCGATGAAAAGTCTCCCCCGCCCCGTTTGTCCGCGATTCGTTTCGGTCCTTCTTCTTTTCGCTTTTGTTCTGTGGGGGGGAACCCTCCTCTCCTGCCGAAAAGAGCCGACCGATTTCGGAGCGGGTCAGCGCGCGCAGAAGAAAGAAGTCGAGCTGCAGAACAAGACCCTTCTGGAACAGTTCGTCCTGGCCGTTGAAGAGCTTGAAAACCACGCCGATCAGGCATATCCCGAAAACGCGCTTCTCCGTCTGAATCCCTGGCTCGAGTCGTGCGCGGCGAGCCGTGACTTTCAGGCAAACGACGAATACGCTGCCCGCGCCGACGCGTTTCTCCGTCTGAGTCAAACGGCGGCCGAAATTGAAAGCGTCTGCGCCAAGGCGGCTCCCGCCGCGCAGGGGGAAGGGGAGTGCGCGGCACTCACCGAAGATGACGCGAAACTCCTTCCCGAAAAGCTTGATCAATTTCTCGCGGAGCTTGAAGAGCTGAACGCCTTGTACCGCTCGCCGCTTCTGACCCGCTACGGCGCGATGGCGGCGGAACTGAAAAAGGGGGTTTCCGAAGCCGGGACGTTCCAGTTCGGCGGCCGGGCGAAGATGGTCGCCTCGGCGATCGCTCGCTTTTCGTTCACTCCCCTGATGAACTTCCGTGTGATTTCGGAGGGCGCCGCCCGCCTGGCGGAGCTCTATCGGCTCGATCGGCGCTCGTTCCTTCCGGAAGACGTTTCGCACTTTAAAAGCTCGGTCTGGGAACGGAATATCGCCGCGTGGGCAAAAGGGGACACGACCGACCCGACGCGGCAGACGATGAACCTGTTCCGCTGGACGTGCGACGTCATCGCGCTGAGCGACGAGGCGGAGAGCGAGCCGATCCCGCGCCAGGCGTGGCAGGCCCTCCTGACAAGCCAGGGAACGCCGCTCGAACGCGCGTCGGTCTTTATGGGGCTTCTGCGCCAGATCGGGATCACGTCGTTTCTGATCAAGCCGACCGACCCGGCGCGGGAAGCGGAGTTTCCGGTTCTGGTCGGCGCGGTGATTCCCGGCGACGAGGGGAACAAGGTTCTCCTCTTTCTTCCCGAATGCGCCGTTCCCGTTCCCGGCGAGGAAGGGCCGCGCGTCTCTGACGCGACGCGCGGACTGACCTTTCCGTCGATCGCCACCCTCGAAGAGGCGTCGCAAAACGACGCGATCTGGCGGCGGCTCGACCTCGACGGCCGGCCGTTCCCCCTGACCGCGGCCGACCTCGTTTCGGTTCGCGCCGTTCTCCCGACGGACATGTTCAATATGTCGCACCGGATGTGGATCATGATGCGCGAGTCGGTGATCGAACGAACCGACGCGCAGGGGGACGCCGCCTCGTTCGTTCCTCCTCTCCTGGCGATGTCGTTCGAGTCGGCGAAAAACGAAATCGCCTCGCTCCCCTGCATCGCATCGGTTGAGCAGGGATGGGAGTTCCAGACCCCGGTTGTGGAACAGACGATCCTTCCGGTCGAATCGCAGATTCTCCTTCTCCCCTACCTGTACGAAGTTCCCGCGTCCTCATCCCTTTCGATGCGTTCCGACGACGAAAGCAGTAAGAAGTACGCGCCGACCGAGGGGGCGGGGAGCGGATCGGCCGAAACCTCGCCGACCGAAGTGAAAATGATCCACCCCCTGTGGGAAGGGAAGATTCTTTTCTTCAAAGGCCGATTCGATACCGAAAGCGGCGCGGCGAACCGGCTCCAGCAGGGGCGGGTTCCCGACCGGCTCTTAAAGCAGGCGACGTATAACATCGAAACGCAGCTCGGAGAGTACCTGAACCAGGTTCAGAAGTCGCAGGGCGAAGGCGGCGGGTCGCTTTCCGAAGATCAGATCCGCGCCGCCGCCGCGCAGTTCGTCAATCAGACGCGCCAGGATATCGGAATGAAGCTCTTTCTGAAAGTGACCGCGCGGTTCTATCTGGGACTGGTGTCGTACGCGCTGCACAACGAAGACGCGGCGCTCGCTCATTTCGAGGACTCCGATCTGCTGGACAAACTGGGAGGGATTTGGCGCTCGGCGTCGCTCACCCTGATCGCCGAAATTTACGAGTCGCGCGGCGATTATTCGCGCGCGCAGAAAATTTACGGCCGCCTCGAAGGGGCGGCCGCGCTCTCGGGAAAGATTCGCGCCAAATGGCTCGGCGAAGCCGCGCCGGCCGAGTCGGCCGAAGAGTCCGAGCCGGAATCCGCCGAATAGCACGCGCGCCTGTGCGCGTGTTGCCGGGGGCGGTTTACGGGCGAAACGGCTGACGGTCCGCCTCGGCGTTGATCTCGGTCACTTCGTCTTCGGTCAGGCGGCGGTATCGGATCGACTTGACCCACCCTTCGCTGACCCACGAGGCGATTCCGAGCGGCTTATAGCGGTTCATCTCCATCCTCACCGAAATCTTGTGTCCTTCGGTATTGACCTCGATCTTCTTCTCGTCGTCGAGCCAGACGGTGATTGTCTTTTCGGTCACCCGAATTCGGAAGACGTACCACGTCTTGTTTTTAAACGGAACATAGGACGAGTAGTTGTTTTCGGAGGCGTCCATTTTGTCAATACTCGAAAGACCGAAGAGCGCGCCCCCCCAGCCGCCGTTGACCAGCGTGCAGCTGCTCTCGCCGAACGGGAAGGTCATCGCGGCGAAGAAGTCGTTCCCCATACGCCGCATGGCGATATACTCAATTTCGTAATCGGTTGTCGGGAACGGTTCGGGGGCTTTTTCCGGAACGAACTTCACCCCGCTCGACATCGCTCCCATTCCGATCACCAGGCATCCGTCTTCGACTTTCGGGTCGATACTTCCCGCTTCGCCTCCCCCTTCCCAGCAGCCGAGCGTCTCGCCGTCGAAAAGGGAAATCCAGGCGTCCTTTCCGTCTTCGGCGGGGAGCCGCCCCGCGCAGAGCGCCAGGAGAGCGGCGAGGGTTAGCATCAGAAAACATTTCGGCGCGTTCATTGTGAATTCTCCTTATCTACCGTCAATGGCGATGATTCTGTCTGTTTAAATTTCGGCCGAACCGAGTCGGCGCCTGTGAGCTTCCGCACGACGCGGCAGGGATTGCCGAACGCCAGAACCCCTTCGGGAATATTGCGCGTGACGACGCTTCCCGAGCCGATGACCGAACCGGCGCCGATCGTGACGCCCGGATTGACGATCACCCCGCCGCCGAGCCAGACGCCGCGCTTTATGAGTATCGGCCGGGCGTATTCCAGATTCCGTTTCGTGCCCTTAGCGTCGAAAAAGAAATTCCGTTCCGCCGCCAAAAGGGGGTGGAGCGGCGTCAGGAACGAGACGTTCGGACCGACCAGAACGTCGTCCTCAATCCGGATTTCGGCGCAATCGAGGAAGGTGGCGTTGAAGTTGAAGTAACACCGATCCCCGATATATGTGTTGCATCCGTAATCGAATCGAACAGGCGGAGTCATCTCCAGATTGGCTCCGGCGCGGCCGAGTATCTTTTGAAGGAGCTCCGCGCGAAGCTCCGTCTCGCCGTCGCCGGTTTGGTTGAACCGGTCGATCAGCCGGTGCGCCGCCAGGCGGATCGCCGCCAGTTCGGCGTCCTGCGGATAGTAGAGCTCTCCGGCGAGCATTTTCTCGCGATCGGTCATGCTGCTTTCCGTCCGTCCGCTTTCTATCGGTCGAGATACGGTTTCGCGGTTACTCCCATCTCGCCGACGGGGATCGGCCGCAGTCCGTGCCGCGCGAGGGTCTCGGGGGAGAGAAGCTCGGCGAGGTTCGCGTCGGGGTATTCCAGTACGGTGTTGTTTTCGGTCTGCTGAACCTCGCCCGGGTTCAGGAAAAGGTCGCGGCAGTTTACCGCGAGGTTGTTGACGATCGTGTTCACGTCGGCGTCTTCGGCGATCCGCGCCAGGGAGGGGTAACGCTCCCGCCAGAGGGGCGAGTCGATTTCTACGTCCCGGTGGCATTGTTTCTGCATCGCGCCGTAATACTGATTGTCGGGGTCGGTAAACGCGCCTGTATAGCGTTCCCCCCATCGTGTGAAGCTGACCACGGCGCGGCAGTCGAGAAAGACGTTGTTTTCGATCCGGTTCTCCTTTCCGCCGTGGATTTGCACAGCGCCGAAATTGACGGCGCCGCAGTGAATGAACACGTTCCCGTAAACGAGGTATCCGGAAATCATGTCGTCGAACCGAACCGCCGCGGCGCCGCACAGGGTTCCCCCGACGATGTCTTTCCAGTAGTTGTATCGAATCACGTTTCCGCGGTAGGTCGGGTTAAACCAGGCGTCGATTCCCCCCTGGTCGTCCGATTCCTTCACCAGATCGGTAAACCGGCAGTATTCCACGAGATGCTCGTTTCCTTCGATCCGCATCGCCGAAGAGGACGCCTCCGAAAAATCGCAGTGCGAGACCTGAATCCCGCACCCTTCAAGATACGCCGCCGGCGCGTAGGTGCGGAAGATGCGCGAGAAGTCGCGGACGGTGCACTGAGAAAGGAAGTGCTTCGCGTCGGTGAGGGTCTTGCGGTCCCCGCCGTGCATGGCAAACCCGCCTCCGCCGAGCGTTTCGAGAAGGGAGTGATACGCGCCGCAGCGGCTCCCGCCGCTGATCGAGACGGCGGTCCGGCCCGAGAAGCGGCGCGCCTCGACGTCGGCGAAAAGAATATCGTCCGAATCTTTGACCGAAGCCGCCCCGCCGAATCCCCCTTCCAGGGTGAGCCCCGCGAAAATAATCCCGGCGCAATTACTGACCTCGATCATCCACGGCCTTTCGTACGTTGTCAGAGCGACCCGGGCCGATTTCGGATCGACACCCTCGGCGGGAATCCAGAAAATCTGTTTCGCCGCGCGGTCGACGTAAAATTCCCCCGGCGCGTCGAGTTCGCACAGCAGATTCAGCCCGTAGTAACGCAGGTGGTCTTTGTAGCCGTAGGTACTGTCTGAGGAGGCGATCGAAATGATTTGCCTTTCGCCTTCGCGCCGAACGGCGTCGTATTTCGCGTACGACTCGCTCCAGTCCCAGTACCAGTAGCCGAAGAGAAGCCCGCCCGGCTCGTTTTCCCACCCGTACGGCTGATTGGCGTCCGTCTCGAAGACGCCTTCTTTCGTCCCCTTCGGCTTCCATTCGGATTCGGGCAGGGGGGTCGCACCGAGCGCTTTCCCCGACGTGGCGAATCCTTCGTTCGGCCATCGGGCGAGGGTCTGCGGCGCCCCGTCGGCGAACAGCTCCTGCCGCGCGCCGTCGGTTCCCGGCTCGTAGCGCCGGGACTCATACGGCGCGTAGGGAGCCGTCCAGATCAGCGGGAGCGCTTCGGGCCGGACGCGCGCTTTCAGCGCGTCGGGCGCCCCTTTCCAGAAATCGCTCGATTCGAGCGGTTCCCAGCCGGTCACGTTTTTTTCGCCGGTAAAGAGGCATTTACCCGCGGCGCCGGGCGCGCTGCGGAAAAGGATCGGTTTATCGGCCGCGGCGCGAAGTCCGTCGAAGAGCGCCGGTTCGGCGATCTGATAGACGCCCTCCTTAAAA
>JAGCAH010000274.1 GCA_017652805.1 Thermoguttaceae bacterium
GATCTCGACGGTCGGAATTCCGGGCGGGATCGACAAGATGACCGCCGCCGACCTGCCGTACAAACTGGCGGTTTCCCTTCACGCCGCCGACGACGCCACCCGTTCGCGGATCATTCCCCAGAACCGCTTTTTCGGAATCAAACCGATCCTCGCCGCGGCCGAACGCTACTTTCGGGCGACCGGCCGGCGCGTCACGTTCGAATACATCCTGATCGCCGGGGTAAACGATTCGGCGGCCGACGCCCGGCGTCTGGCCGGCCTGCTCGACCGCAAGACGGCGATCGTCAACGTCATCCCCTACAATCCGGTTCCCGAACTTCCCTGGAAGACCCCGTCGACCCGCACGACGCTGGCTTTCGTCCGCGCTCTGGAAGGGGCGGGAATCCAGGTCAAGGTCCGATTTCGGAAAGGGGACGGCATCAACGCCGCCTGCGGGCAACTGCGCCGCAGTTACCGCGCGCCGACCCCCGAATAACGCCGCGCGAGCCAAAAAAACGCCCGAACCGGAATTCCGATTCGGGCGTTTCTCCGTACACAACGGGGTTCGCTCTTCGAAAGGAGATCAGGCGTTCTTCTTCCGGAAATCTTCCATAAAGGCGGCGAGCTTTTCGACGCCCGCTTTCGGCATGGCGTTGTAGATCGAAGCGCGCAGACCGCCGACGCTCCGATGCCCGCCCAGAGTCGAAAGGCCGACTTCCTGCGCTTCCGCCTTGAATTTGTTATCGAGCTCTTCGGAGGGGAGACGGAACGGAACGTTCATCACCGAACGGTATTCCTTGGCGGCGTGGCCACGGTAGAACCCCTGCGAATCGTCGATCACCTGATAGAGAATCGCGGCTTTTTCGTGATTGATCTTCTTCATCGCTTCGAGCCCGCCGATATCGTTGATCAGCCATTCGGTCACGAGCTTGAGCATATAGATGGCGAAGCAGGGGGGAGTATTGACCATCGAGTTACCGGCGGCCTGTTTCTTGTAGTTGAACATGGTCGGCAGATCGTCGCCGGAGCATTCGAGCAGATCGTCGCGGATGATGATCATCGTCACGCCCGCCGGACCGGCGTTCTTCTGAGCGCAGGCGAAGAGGACGCCGTAGCGGTTGATATCGACCGGACGGCTGAAGACGTCGCTCGAGGCGTCGCAGACGAGCGGAATCCCGTTCGTTTCGGGTTCGGCGGGCCATTCGACCCCTTCGATCGTCTCGTTCGAGGTGATATAGACGTACTTGGCGTCGGCGTCGAGTTTATATTCGTTCGGGAGCGGGTCGCGGGTGAAATTGCTTTCGGCTTTCCCGTCCCAGACGACGTTGACCTCGCCCTGCGTCTTCGCTTCGGCGGAAGCTTTCTTGCTCCAGGTACCGGTGACGATGTAGTCGGCCTTCTTCCCGGAATTGCGCAGAATGTTCATCGGAACCATCGCGAAATGGGTCAGCGCGCCCCCCTGCATCAGGAGGATCTTGTAGTTTTCGGGGATGTTGTAGAGTTTGCGGATGTTCTCTTGCGCGCCGTTGATGATCGCGTCGAACGTCTTCGACCGATGGCTGATTTCCAGAATCGAGGCTCCGGCGCCGGGAAGACAGAGGAGTTCTTCCTGAGCCTTTTTGAGAACCGGAAGAGGAAGCACAGCGGGACCGGCGGCAAAGTTGTAAACGCGTTCGTTCATGATGATGACCTTTCTCTGAAAAAAATCAAACGGTTGGCAATCATATCCTCGGGTCGAATAGAGAGACCGCGTCTCTCTTGCCCGAAAATCCCTCGCCCATTATAATAGCACTAATGCGAAAATTGACCAGAGGGCGGGCCGTCGGGCGCCGCCGGTTCGGTCAGAAGAAGTATCGGCAAAGAGAATCAGGAGTTTTATCAGGTGACGCGAAAAATCGGTTTTATCGGTATGGGTCAGATGGCGTCGGCACTGGCGGCGGGATTCGTTCGTTCGGGGAAAATTGCCCCTGCGGATCTTTTCGCTTTTGACATTTCTCCCGACGCCGCCGCCCGGTTCGTCAAGACGGTCGGCGGAGGGGACGTCTGCGCCTCGATTTCCGACGTCGTTCTTCAGGCCGAAACGATCTTCCTCTGCGTCAAGCCGCAGCATATGGCCGAGGTCGTCGCCGTCCTGCGCGAGATCCCCGCCGCCGACCTGAGCTCGAAACTGTTCGTTTCGATCGCCGCGGGTCTTCCGATCGCCTATTTCCAGAACGCGCGGCCCGAATCGCTCCGCGTGATCCGCGTCATGCCGAACACCCCCTGCCTGGTCGGGGAAGCGGCGAGCGGGTTTTCGCGCGGCGAATTCGCCACCGACGCCGACGCGCAGCTGGTCAAAGAGCTTTTAGAGACAGTCGGCGTCGCCTTTGATCTGCCCGAAAAACTCCTCGACGCCGTGACCGGTCTTTCCGGGTCCGGCCCGGCGTTCGTCTATATGATGATCGAGGCGCTCGCCGACGGCGGGGTCAAGATGGGGCTTCCGCGCGCGGCGGCGCTGGCACTGGCGGCGCAGACGCTCAAAGGGGGCGCCGAAATGGTCCTCAAAACGGGCGAGCATCCCGGCGCGCTCAAAGACAAAGTCACCAGTCCCGCCGGCACGACGATCGCCGGGGTCGCCGAATTGGAAAACCGCGGACTCCGCGGCGCGCTGATCGCCGCCGTCGAGGCCGCCGCCCGCCGCAGCGCCGAGCTCGGCAAATAACCA
>JAGCAH010000275.1 GCA_017652805.1 Thermoguttaceae bacterium
CCCGGTTCGTCTTCGGACATTGTATGCGGAATGAAATAGGGGTATCCGCCGGCCTGCGCCCTGTCGCGGACGTCGAGTCCGTGGCACACATCGCACCGGCGGGTGATTGCCTCGCTCATCGCGGCGGTCTCGGGCCAGCCGGCGTCGTCGTGCTGGTTCCCTTCGGTGTAGTACCAGCCGATCTGCCCGCACGCGTTCGAGGCGTAGGTTCCGGGATAGTTGGCGCCCGCTTCCAGCCAGCAGCGGATAACGGTCATCTCCTGATCCGAAAGTTCGGCGCCGGCGTGCTTCTCCTGCAGCATCTTGTAGAGCGTGCTGGCGCAGCTCCCGATGGTGTACGGCTCGTAGTCGCTGGCGGCGCGGTTCCGGTTGTCGCCGAACATGTTGCGGTTCGCCAGTTCCATGTAGCTGCGCGTGTAGATGGGGGCCCAGTCGCCGGTCAGCACGATGCCGCCGTCCTGCCGGTGCGGGTTGTGGCATTCGGTGCAGTGGCGGTCGAGAATCGGCTGAATGTCGCGGGTGAAGTCGAACACGTCGGGGACGCCGGGCACGGGCGTGATCGGGTCCGGCCCCTTCGACGCCATCCTGAACAGTTCGTTGCCGTACTGGTTCGGCGTCGTTTCGGTGCGGTCCTCGTGGCATCCGATACACGAGGTGTTTTCGCCCGGCATGACGCTGGTGAAGCTGTGCATCCGCTTCACCGGGCGGTTTTCGTGGTCGATTGCGATGAAAAAGACCGCGCGGTTGGCGGGAACTTCGAAATACGCGCTCCCTTCGGGAGTCACCGGGACCGTTCCCAGGAACCGTTCGATGGTGAACGTGCCGCGGTGCGAGATCTGCTCCATCCAGCCGCTGTAGTGGATCGGCTTGGGGAGCGTTTCAAAGACCATCAGCTCCTTGACCGTGCCGCGCGGCACGTTTTTCATGCGGCGTCCGGCGTAGATGTCGGTCAGAAGGAGCGTTCCCGTGGCTTTGGCCGGGTCGGTCGCGTCGGCGATGACCGGTTCGCGCCGGCGCTTCATAATCGGGCGCGGCTCGCCGATCATGTATTTCTTGTCCACTTCGATTTGCGGGAGGCGGTACGCGACGGCGAAATTCCCGTTCTTGTTCAGGAAGCGGAGTTCCGGATAATGCGCCGCCATATAGAGGTTTTCCGAGAACGCCCACGGGTCGGCGTAGTAGTTCGGATCCTCGTTGTCGGGATGCTGCAGGTCGGGGATCAGTTCGACGTCGCCCTCATTGTCCGGTCCGAGTTTGGCGTCGAGAACCGCCATCCTGCCGTAATGGTCGCGGTGCCCGTGCCCGCTCGAAAAGAGGGCGACGACCTTGTCGGTGCCGGGGATCGGCTTGGCGTCGATCATGGTGATGCCCGGCTTCTGGTTCCCGAAATAGACGTTCTGGCGCGTGCCGTCCGGGTTCATCACCCAGAGGTGGTGGTAGCTCACCTCGTTCCGGTCGACGTATTCCCAGCGCATATAGAGAATCTGGCCGTTCGGGAGGACCCACGGCGTGTTGTCCTGCTCCATGTTGCACGAGATCATGCGGATGTTTTCGCCGTTCGGCCCGCAGCGGTGGATCGTGGCGACCGGCACAAGCCAGCACTGGACCCAGCGTTTGGCGCGGCTCGAGCAGAACATGATGTCGCCGTCGGGCAGATAGATCGGCTCGATGTCGTCCCACGAGCCGCCGGTGAGCTGGCGCAGGCCGGTTCCGTCCAGATTGATTTCATACAGGTTGAAGTGCTCGGTCCCTTTCGCCAGGTACGAGAAGACGACCTTTTTGGCGTCGTAATCGACACAGGGGTCGCGCACCGAGCCTTCCCAGTCGGTGAACAGGTTCCGCACCTCGCCGGTTTCGAGGCTGAGGATATCGAGGCGCCCGCCGGTATGCGGGTTGAACGGGCGCTCTTCGTCGGAGCGGGCGTAGTAGCCGAAATTGGCGTACCAGTGGCCGTCGTTCCCCTCCTGGCGCACGGCGAAGACCACTTCTTTCACATCGCCCAGATCCGAATAATCGACCTCGCCGATCCCGCCCAGCGAAGCGACCTTCGCCTCAAGAGTGCCGAGCGCCGAAAAGAGGACGGTAAAGGCGCAAATAAAGAAAG
>JAGCAH010000276.1 GCA_017652805.1 Thermoguttaceae bacterium
AAACGTCCGCCGTCGGCATAGTAGTCGTATTCACGCTTAAATTCTCCATCCCTTTGCACCGTGGTCCACAGAAAAACCAAGTGAACTTGGTTTAAGAATTTTTCCTGCGCACGCATTGCGGCACACCCCTCGGTTTTGAGTCGCGTCAGGAGAGTCTGATCGATCCCGTCCGCGAAAAGCTGAGCCGTGAGAAAAAAGAGGAAGAGAAAAAGCGCGGAGAATTTGATCTGACGCATGATGAAAACCTCCGTTCTGCAAGGCGGTATGCGCTCATTGGAGCTGACGAGCGCCCCATTTTAGTTCAACACCCATTTTAGTTCAACACCCATTTTAGTCCAGTATAACAATTTTATGCTTCCATGGAAACGGTATCAACGAAATCCCAGATTCTTCGGACTCTATCCGGCGGTACACGCCGCCTCGATGGACCCGATTGAAGCGCTTCGGCACGAGTGAAAAGACTTTTCGAAAAGTTTGCGCCGTACTTCCCAGGTTTGCCGGGCAGACCGGAAAAGTTTCAATCCAGGATCGCCGGACGCCTTACCCCGCCGGGGGGAAGGCGCCCGACGCGAAACTCCGTTTTCAATTCTTCCCGTTCCGTTGTCAGGCGAGCGCCGCGAGTTCTTTCCCCGCGTTTTCGAGTTTGGCGAGCGTCTCGGTGTCGGGCGCTTCCTGACAGATGATTCCTTCCCCGCCGAGAACCGTCGCGCCGGCTTTCTGCATCCGGGCGGTCCAGTCGCGCATCCACTGCCCGTCCCCCCAGCCGTAGGAGCCGAAAAGGAGAATCGTCTTCCCTGAGACGCTCCCCTCGATGCTCGCCACAAACGGTTCCATTTCGTCCTCCTCGAGAACTTCGTCACCCATCGCCGGGCAGCCGAGCGCGAACGCTTTCGAACCGCTTACCAGCGCCGCCGAATCAGCGCCGACCGCGACCACGTTCGCCTCATTACCGCTTTCGGTCACACCCTTGGCGATCGCGTCGGCCATCGTGGAGGTGTTTCCGCCCTGCGTCCAGAAAATGATGTTGACTTTTGCCATCGTAATTTCTCCTACCCCTTGTAAAGAATTTCTATCGTTTGAACGTACGGTCTGAACTTCCTTCAGAACGGCGTTTGACGGTATAAGTTTAGCCGCCACTAAACTTTATAATACTATAACAGACACTTTCTTTTTCGTCAAGTTGGTCATAATCATAAAAATAGCGGAGAATCAGTTTTAAGACAGCCTAAACTGGAAAGACTCTTTCGGCGCGGCTCCCCGAGCGGAGAACCGCGCCGCCGCGCACTTATCCCCGCCGACTCACGCCTCCGCGCCGGGGTTCTCTTTCGGCGCCGTCTCGAAGGGGCCGAAAACCGCTTTGACGTTCATCGACTCGTCGTGGGCGGTCAGGTAGTAGACCGTATAGCGGGTTCCGCCCTCATAGACGCGGATCACCACGTGGCCGCCCTCGTCGTAG
This sequence comes from Thermoguttaceae bacterium, assembly GCA_017652805.1. Taxonomy (GTDB): domain Bacteria; phylum Planctomycetota; class Planctomycetia; order Pirellulales; family Thermoguttaceae; genus RUG695. The sequence goes on from JAGCAH010000276.1 coordinate 1,457, forward strand.
ACGTCGCCGCGCCACGGGGCGCCGCGGTATTCCTCCCTTTTGAAATAGTGGAAGTTCGTCGGGCAGACGATCCTCTCGCCCGGATAGAGAGCGCGGTCGGTCATCGTTTCCATCGTCGAGGTCTGAATGTGGTGGTAGTCCCAAACGTCGGTGACGAAGACGCGCGGCTGAAGAACGCCGACGAACTCGGACACCATCGACCCGAGATAAGAATGGTGGTTTGTTTTACAGACGTCGACCCGGCCGCAGACCGGCGCGATCATCGCCTCTAGGTTCCGGTCTTTACCGTCCAGACCGGTGAACGACTCGTTAAAATCGCCCGCGGTATAGTAGCGGAACGGGCCGTAGTCGATCCGAAGCCCCAAACTGAGCGGATTTTCGGAGTAGCCGGATTTCGTTTTCAGGAATTCGTAGAACGTCTCGTCGTTCTCCCCTTCCCGTCCGGTCCAGAGGATCCCGCTGCCGCAGAGGTTGCGGATATGGAACGCGCCGCGGTAGGGTTCCGGCTCGTGAAGCAGGGCGATCTGGTCGAGCCGGCCGACTTCGAACGGTTCCATTTCCAGACCGTCGGTTTTCATCTTCCAGTGGGTGAACCGGCGGTAATTCTCGACGTCGGGATCCTTGACGGGGAACGGAAAGCTGTAGTCCGGGAATCCGCGGTCGAACCCTTTTTTGAAATGGATCCATTCGCCGGTTTGGGACATTCCGCTCAGAAAGTAGTCTTCCCCCCGCCCTTCGGTTTTCCCCCGGTGAATCCGGCATGTCCCCATATGGTCGGTATGGAAATGCGAGATCATCATATAGTCGACCTCGTCGGCGCGGGGGTTGACCCGCTGAATGTACCGCGCGATATTCTCGCCCGGCCCGCGCGACTCGTCGGGAAGGGTCACGCATTTGAGCTCGTAGCCGATCCGTTCGATCTGGCCGGAATCGATCAGCATCGAAGTGCCGTCCGGAAAGATATGAAAGATCGACTCGGCGTGGCCGGTATAAATGTGATGGAACTCCATCGTGCCCGGCCGCCACGGCGAGAGGGGTTTGCCGATCTCTTCGCTGTCGGGATTGGGAAGCTCCGAGCCGAGAAGCGCGCCGCGGCGGCTTGGCGTCATCAGATTCGGGGCGAAAACGAGTCCCGCGCCGGCCAGCGCGGCGCACCCTTTCAGAAAGCTGCGTCTTGAGGTCATCAATCTCTCCTGTTTCGCGGTTTTTCCGCCCCGGCGGGGGGGATCGCCCTCTCATTATACCGCGCCCGCAAGCCGCGTTCAAACCGTACGCCGTAAAAGAGAGGGCGTTTCGATCGCCGGACCGTTGACGTACTCCCCCTCCGGGGGTATGATGGGTACGGGGGAGACGGGAGGATCTCGACTTCACGGCATTATTCTCACCCGTCCGGGCCGACCGCTCGGGACGCAAGATTCATTTAGAACAACGCGGGAGCCACTGTGAGCACGACTTGGTTAACTCCACACCCTGAAATCAAAGTTCTCGACTGCACGATTCGCGACGGCGGGCTGGTGAACGACCACCTCTTCGGGGACCGGTTCGTTCGCGCGGTCTACGACTGCTGCGTCGCCGCCCATATCGACTGCATGGAAATCGGCTATAAGAACTCCGACAAGATCTTCTCCCCCGCCAAAAACGGTCCCTGGAAGTTCTGCCACGAGGAGGACCTCCGTCGGGTCGTCGGCGATAACAATACCCCCCTGAAACTCAGCTGCATGGCCGATGCCGGTAAGTCGAACTGGAAAGAGGATATCCTCCCGAAAAAAGATTCGGTGCTAGACGTGATCCGCGTGGCGTTCTACCACTACCAGCTCGACGAGGCGCTCGATATGATCCGCGACGCCAAAGAGAAGGGATACGAGGTCTGGGGGAACATGATGGCCGTCACCGACACCAAAGAGGAGGATATCGACCGCTGTCTGGCCGGTCTGGCCGAGTCGCCCGCCGATACCATCGCCATCGTTGACAGCTACGGAACCCTTCTGCCGGAATGGACGGCGTATCTGACGAAAAAATACGTCTCCTTCGCCACTCCGGCCGGCAAGACGGTCGGGATTCACGCGCACAACAACCAGCAGCTGGCGTTTGCCAACTCGATCGAAGCGGTTCGCAACGGCGCGATGACGGTCGACGCTTCGCTCGGCGGTCTGGGCCGCGGCGCGGGGAACTGCCCGATGGAACTCCTGCTGGGATTCCTGAAAAACCCGAAGCTCGACATACGCCCCGTCTTCGAATGTCTGGAAAAGCATTTCCACATTCTTCAGAACCAGATGGAATGGGGGCCGTTCCCGGAATTCATGATCACCGGCCAGGCGAACAAGCATCCGCGGGCGGCGATCGGCGCGCGCGAAGGGATCCAGCGGGGGAACTATACCGAATTCTACGATTCAATTTTTGGAGAGAAGTCGAATGGCTGAACCGAAGAAGATCATCGAGCCGCGGACGCTCAAAGGATTTCGGGATTTTCTGCCGGAGATGATGATTCCGCGCGAAAAGATGATCGCCCGCGTTTCGGAAGTCTATCGGAGTTACGGCTATTCGCCGATCGACACGCCCGTTCTCGAATACCTGGAGATCCTTTCCGGCAAGGGGAGCGACGAGACCGACCGGCAGCTGTATCGGTTCAAGGACCACGGCGGGCGCGAGGTCGGAATGCGGTTCGACCTGACCGTTCCGTTCGCGCGGTTCAGCGCCCAGCACGCGGCGGAGCTGGTACTCCCCTTTAAGCGGTACCACATCGCCAAAGTCTGGCGCGGCGAAAACACCCAGGCGGGGCGGTACCGCGAATTCTCACAGTGCGACTTCGACGTGATCGGCACGACGTCGCCCCTATCGGACATTGAAACGGCACTGGTGATCAACGACGTCATGCAGCGGATTGATCTGCGGAATGACGATACGTTTACCCGGTTCAAAATCCACGTCAACAGCCGAAAAATCTTAAACGGTCTTTTGGAAAAGATCGGGCTCGCCGACCAGGCGGTTCCCGTTCTTCGTTCGCTCGATAAACTCGCCAAGATCGGGCGGGAGAAGGTGATCGCCGAAATGGCCGAAACCGCCGGGGCGACCGCCGAACAGGCGGGGAATATCCTTGACGTGGTCGCCGGAAGCGCCGACGCCGCGGCCGACCCGCGCCGACAGCTCGACGAACTCGCCTCGCGCCTGGCGGGAAACGAGCTCGGTCTGGAAGGGATCGAGACGCTCCGCCAGATCTTCGACGCCGCCCGCGCGGTCGGAATCCCGGAAGGACGATTCGTTCTCGACGTGTCGATCGCCCGCGGACTCGACTACTATACCGGCACGATCTTCGAGACGTTCCTCGACGACCTTCCTTCGCTCGGCAGCGTCGCCAGCGGCGGGCGGTATGACAACCTCGCCGGGCTCTATACCAAGACGCCGCTGCCGGGAATCGGCGCGTCGCTCGGGATCGACCGCCTCTTTGCGGGGCTGGAAGAACTCGGGATGGTCGAAAAGGTCTCCTCGCCGGTCAGGGTGCTGATTCCCTATTTCGACCGAACCCTTTCCGTGGAATATATCAAGCTCGCCTCGCTCCTGCGCCGAAACGGAATCGGCGCCGAAATCTATCCCGAACCGAAAAAACTCGGTCAGCAACTGAAATACGCCGACCGAAAAGGATTCTCGGCGGCGCTGATTTTGGGAAGCGGCGAACTCGAAAAGGGCGTGATTCAGGTCAAGAACCTGAAAGCGCAGACCCAGGAAGACGTTCCCTTCGCCGAAGGGGGCGATGAGCTCCTCGCGTATCTCGAACGCCTTCTGAACAGCTGACCCGATGAAACTGATCCTCGTCAGACCGCGCGGCTTCTGCGCCGGAGTGAACCGCGCGGTACAAATGCTCGCGCGCACCTGTGCCGAAGTCGGCTCGGCGCCGATCTGCGTCCTGCACGAGATTGTGCATAACTACTGGGTGGTCGAAGATTTCAAACGGCGGGGGGTCCGGTTCGTCGAGTCGCTCGACGAGGTTCCCGGGGGGGCGACCGTCCTTTTCAGCGCGCACGGAGTCTCGCCGAAAATCCGGGACGAGGCGGCACGCCGGGGCCTGGCGGCAATCGACGCCACCTGTCCCCTGGTCGCCTCGCTCCATCGGCAGGCGCGGCGGTTCGCCGACCAAGGATGGCACATCTTTCTGATCGGGCATAAGGGACATCAGGAGGTGATCGGTACGCTCGGCGAAGCGCCGCGTCAGATGACGCTTGTCTCATCGACGGAAGACGCGCGAACGCTCACCCTCCCCGACTCGGCCGACCCGGCTCGGCTCACCTATCTGACGCAGACGACCCTTTCCGAAGAGGGGTGGCGCGCAATCGTCGCCGAACTACGCAAGCGGTTCCCCGCCCTGACCGACCCGCCCGGTGCGGGAGTCTGTTTCGCGACGCGGAATCGGCAGGAGGCGGTCCGCCGGGTCGCGCCCGAGGCCGACGCTCTTCTGGTGGTCGGCAGCGCCAACAGCTCAAACTCGCGCCGTCTGGCCGAACTGGGCGAAAAGTCGGGAACCCGCTCGTTCCTCATCAACGGACCCGACGACATCGACCCGGCACGGTTCACCCCCGAAATGACCCTCCTGATGACCGCCGGGGCGAGCGCGCCGGAAGAGGTCTTTCAGCTCTGCGTCGAAAAACTGACGCGCTTCTTTTCCGTGGAAATCGAAGAACGGGTCATCTGCGAAGAGAACGCCGAGTTCCGCTGCTGACCCGACCTTTCTTTTGCGCCGAAGCGCCATTTAAGATGGGCAAAATAGACGGTTTGCTATTGGCGATTTTTCCGTTGCGGTATATAACGATGGGGCGGAAGGGTCGTTCTTTTCCACGAACGTATTCCCTAAAGGATCCGCACGTTGATTTGCCATTATCCAGAGGAACCTATGAACAAAAATCGTTTATTCCCCTTCCGTCCCGCCGCGCTCCTTTTTGCCGCGGCGCTGTTGTTCCCTTTCCTGTCCGGATGTTATCACCACCCCGACGAAACCCCGAGAGCCGAAGTGCCGGTGCCGGTACGCCTTGCCAAGCCGCAGGTCGGCGACGTGACCGACTACTACAAGACGACCGGGCACACCGACGTCACGCCGGTTTTGATTTCGCCCCGCGTCCGCGGCACGCTCGAAGAGATCTGCTTCGAGCCGGGCGATATCGTCAACGAAGGGGACGTCCTCTTTAAGATCGAGCAGTTCGACTACAAGGTGAAGGTCGACAACGCCAACGCCGACTGCTACATCGCCAAGGCGCAGTTCGACCTCGCCAATTCCGAATATCAGCGCCAGCTGAATATGGACGCCAAGGGGCCCGGGGTCACCACCAAAGAAGATGTTGAGCGCGCCAAGGCGGTACTCGAAGAGAAGCGCGGAAAAGTCGAGTCGACCCGCGTCGCGCTCGAACAGGCGAAGAAAGACCTGGAGCGCACCACGATCACCGCGCCCTGCCGCGGCAAGATCAACAAGGCGGATGTGGCGGTCGGCGATCTGCTCGACGGCACGGTCGGCACCCCCCAGGCGCTGACGACGATCATGTCGATGGATCCGATGTATGTCTATTTCCAGATCACCGACTCCGAGTTTAATGATCTTCACGCGCATATTCTCGGATTCGTCAAAAAAACGCTGGGCGACAAGTACGACCCGTCCCAGCCGCTCAACGCCAAACAGATGGTTCAGATTCTCGAAGAGAACAACATCACGCAGTCGATCGAAGTCGCTATGCGTCTGCCCAACGAACCGGAAGGGGAATACCCGCACAGCGGGATGATCACCTATAGCGAAAACACCGCCGACCGCAACACGGGAACCATCACCCTGCGCGCCGAGTTCCCGAACCCCGCCTACGAGATTTTCCCCGGCATGATCTGCAACGTGCGCGTGAAAGCCGACACTATTCCCAACGCCGTGCTGGTCGAGGAAAAAGCTCTCTGCTACGACCTGAGCGACACGTACGTCTGGGTGCTGGACGACAGCGGCCGGCCGCGCAAACAGCTGGTCGAAATCGGCGGCGAATTCGACCCGTCGATGCGCCTGGTCACCAAAGGGCTGACCGGCGGCGAAACGTATATCGTCGACGGAATTCAGCAGGTCCGCAGCGGCTGTCTGATCCAAGACGCCGACGCGCAGCCGAAGCCGGCCGACGCCGCGGAGGCTCCGGCGCAGACCGACGCCCCGCCCGCGGCGGAAACTCCCGCCGCGTCCGATCAACAGTCCGCCCAGTGATCCCACAGGAGGAACGAGCCGATGTTTTCCCGATTCTTTATAGACCGGCCGATCTTCTCCTGCGTCATCTCGATGATGATACTGGTGGCCGGGATCGTCGCTTTTGTCAAACTTCCCGTCGCGCAGTTCCCCGACATTGTGCCGCCGGTCGTCGTGGTGACCGCCAACTATCCCGGCGCCAGTCCCGAGACGCTGAACGAGACGGTCGCCATTCCGATTGAACAGCAGGTCAACGGCGTCGACAACATGATTTACATGAATTCGACGCTCAGCAGCGACGGAACCTATACGCTCAACATTTCCTTTGAGGTCGGCACCGACCCCGATATGGCGACGGTTCTGGTGCAGAACCGCGTGGCGCTCGCCGAACCGACGCTCCCCGAAGACGTCAAGCGGCTCGGCGTTTCGACGATGAAACGCTCGACCAACATCCTGGGGATGTACGTCCTGCACGAAAAGCCCCGCTACGATAAGGACGGCAAACGCCTGCCGAACGAAAAGAGCGACCTGTATCTGAGCAACTACGCCTCGATCTTCCTGAAAGACCGTCTGGCGCGCGTGCCGGGGGTCGGAAGCGCCACGGTGATGGACGCCAAGGACTACTCGATGCGTATCTGGCTCGACCCGGACATTCTCGCCGAACGGAACATTTCGGTGCAGGAAGTCTCCGCCATCATCCAGGAGCAGAACGTGCAGGTCGCCTCGGGGAAACTCGGCGACGACCCCGTTCCGGACGGCCAGATGCTGACGCTGATGGTGACGACGCAGGGGCGTCTGTCGGAAGTCGAGGAATTTGAAAACCTCGTGGTCCGTTCCGACGACCAGGGGCGCGTCCTGAAACTGAAAGACCTCGGCCGGATCGAACTGGCGCGGTACAGCTACGGAATGCAGTCGAAGTTCGACGGGCAGCCCGCCGCGACGATCGCCATCTATCAGCTTCCGAGCGCCAACGCCGTCGCGGTGGCCGAAAACGTCAACAACACACTCGAAGAGATGCGGCCGGAACTCGAAGAGAACAACCTGGAAGTCACTTCCGGCTACGACGCGACCCTCTTCGTGACCGCGTCGATCCACGAAGTCCTCGAGACGCTCTATCTGGCGGTTCTGATCGTGGTCGCGGTCGTGTACGTCTTCTTACAGGACTGGCGCGCCGCGCTGATCCCGACCCTCGTCATTCCGGTCTCCCTGGTCGGGTGTTTCTTCCTGATGATGCTCTTCGGGTTCTCGATCAACACGCTGACCACCTTCGGGCTGGTTCTGGTGATCGGAATCGTCGTCGACGACGCGATCGTTGTCGTCGAGAACACGCAGCGTATTCTGAACCTGCACCCGGAGCTGTCGCCGAACGAGGCTGCCAAAAAGTCGATGTCCGAAGTGACCGGCCCGATCCTGGCGACGACCTGCGTTCTCTGCTCGGTCTTCATTCCTACCACGTTCGTCGGCGGCATGGTCGGCCAGCTCTACACGCAGTTCGCGCTGACCATCGCCGGGGCGGTCATGATCTCGGCCCTCTGCGCGCTGACCATCTCGCCCGCGCTCTGCGCCATCTTCCTTCGCAGCGAATCGGGAAAGAAAAAGTTCTTCCTGTTCCGTATTTTCAACTGGTTCTTCGGCGGATTCCAGTCGGCCTACGGCTGGAGCGTCGGAAAGGCGGTCCGCATTCCGGTTTTCGTTCTCCTCCTCTGGGGCGCTCTGGTCGTCGCGCTGAGCTGGGGAATGAAGGTCATGCCGCACGGCTTTTTGCCGAACGAAGATCAGGGGGTCCTCTTTATCGACGCGCGTCTGCCCGACGGCTCTTCGGTTCAGCGAACCGGCAAAGTCGCCGAAAAGATCCAGAAGATCGTCGAGCCCCTGGCCGGGAAAAAGACGAACCTGCTCATCACCGGCTACTCGATGATCGACGGTTTCTCGTCGACGAACACGATGCTCGGCGTGATCCAGCTCGACCCGTGGGAGGAGCGGGGACCGGAACTCCACGCCGACATTCTCCAGGCGAAACTGATGCGCGAGTTCGCCGCCGCGATTCCCGAAGCGCAGGTTCTTGTCTTTCAGCCGCCGGCGATCATGGGGATCGGCAACTCGAGCGGTCTGGAGTGTCAGCTCCTCGACCAGCGCGGCGCGGGAAACAACGCTCTGTTCGACGCGATGATGCAGGAGTCGGACGCCAGTATGAAAACCGGCCTGTTCGCCGCGACGATGTCGTCGTTCCGCCCGACGGTTCCGCAGATATACATTGACATCGACCGCGAAAAAGCGAAACGGATGGGAATTCAGTTAAACGAGCTGTTCGCCTCGCTCCAGGCCTATCTCGGTTCGGCGTATGTCAACGACTTCAACCAATTCGAGCGCGTCTTCCGCGTGGTGATGCAGGCCGACGGCGAACACCGCCAAAAAGTCGAACAGATCATGAACCTTCCCTTCCTCAACGGGAAAGGCGAGCGCGTGCCGCTGCGCGCGCTCGCCACGGTCAGCGAGACGGTCGGCCCGCAGGCGCTCACCCGTTTCAATATGAGCGCCTCGACGCTGATCTCCGCCTATCCGATGCCGGGGATCTCGTCCGGAACGGGAATGGCGGCGATGGAAGAGGCCGCCAAATCGCTCCCCGAAGGGTTCAAGGTCGAGTGGTCCGGAATGTCGTACCAGGAGAAGCAGACCGGATCCACGATCGCGGTGGTCTTCGTCCTGGCGCTGATCTTCGGGTTCCTGACCCTCGCCGCGCAATACGAGAGCTGGTCGGCGCCGCTGATCATCATGATGGCGGTTCCGCTCGGCGTTTCGGGCGCGATCGCGGCGGTGGCGCTCGCCGCCCTCGACATCAACATCTACACGCAGATCGGTCTGATTCTGATGGTCGGTCTTTCGGCGAAAAACGCCATTCTGATCACCGAAGTCGCGCGCGACAACCACCTGAAAGACGGGTTGGGGATCACCGAGGCGGCGACCGCGGCCGGCCGTCAGCGGCTCCGTCCGATCATCATGACCTCGTTCGCGTTCATCCTGGGCGTGATACCGCTGGCCGTCGCGACCGGCGCAGGCGCGCGCGGACGAAACGCGATCGGGATCGCCGTCTGCGGCGGGATGCTCGAAGAGACGATGGTCGGGATCCTGGTCACCCCGGTTCTGTTCGTCCTCCTGACGAGAATCTCCGAGTTCGGAATGAAGATCTTCCGACGGATGCTCGGCAATAAGGAGGCGTAAACACGTCTGTATAACGGTTCCGTTATGTGAAACGCGGCGGCGGGTTTCTTTTCCCGCCGCCGCGTTTTTGCGTTCCGCGCGCCGCCTGTCAATAGAGGGGTTTCAGAGGCGTGAGCGTGAGATTCTTAAACCAGACCGCGTCGCCGTGATCCTGCAGGAAGATCCGGCTGAGTCGGTTTCGGCCGAATTGGGTTCCGGCGAACTTGCTCCGGGCGAGCCCCTCGTTCCACTGAGGGGAGCCGATCTGAACCGAGACGATCCGCTTGCCGTTGAGCCAATGCTCGATGTGGTTCCCCATCACGATGATTTTGGCGTGGTTGTACTCTTCCTGTTTGAATATCTCACGGACGCCGACGGCGGGAATCACGTCGTAGAGCGCGGCGGTGTCGTGCAGATCGCCGTGGTCCATCCCCTCGGGATCGAGGATCTGATACTCGCAGCCGATACTCTCGTCTTCGACGAGGCGGTATTTCAGACCGCTGTTCGCCCCGCGCGCCGCCTTGAAATCGAATTCCAGAATGAAGTCGTCGTATTTCCCTTCGGTAAAGAGGCTCCCCGCCCCGTTTTCGGCGCGGCAGATCGCGCCGTCCCGAACCTGCCAGCCGGGATTCGGCGCTTTCCCCTCGGCGTCGGTCCATCCGGTCAGATCGACGCCGTTAAAGAGGGAGATCGGTTCGCCGTGTTCGTAACAGGCCGGCTCGGGCCGAAACGTTGGCGACGGGATCGAATAGCCGGCGTCGGGGGGACAGACCCTTTCGGAAGGAGACGTCCGACGGAACGCCGGAGTGCCGTAACCGGCCGCGCCCCAAGAGGCCGACGAGCCGCGATAGACGGGGACTTCGCTGTACGCCTTCCCAAACGGATGGCGGGGAAGATCACCCCCACGGCCGTACGAGCCGTAGCCGAACAAAGTTGAGGCGGCGCCTAAAACAAGAAGGGTCACGGAAAGAAGAACGGAAAAACTCTTCATTTTCATTTTTTGCAAGCGGAACGGGGTAAACGGAATCGTTATATTTTCTCCTTTTTATCTATCTTAATCGAATCGCGTTAAAAATCTACCCCTTTCGCCAACCTTCTTTTCGGGTAGAATACCTTTGTTAAGCGGTTCTGCGGGGGATTTCCCGTCCGCGCAAGGTTCACCCTCATTGAAGTTCGGGTCATGCAAGAGAAAATCGACTGGCGAAGCCTCTGGAAGATCGTCGCGAAACATCAGCATTTCATTCTCACCTCGCACGTCCGCCCCGACGGCGACTCGCTCGGCAGTCAGCTGGCATTGGCGGCGACCTTGGAAGCGCTTGGAAAAGAGACGCTTCTGGTCAATCAGGACGCGGTTCCCGCCTCGCTTGCGTTTCTTGACCCGGCCGGAAAGATTCGGTGTCTCGCCGAACTCACGCCCGAAGAAAAGGCGTTCCTCGACACCGCCGACTGCCACGTCATTGTCGATCTGAGTTCGTGGTCGCAGCTGGGTGCGGTCGCCGACCTCTACCGCGACGCCGACCGCGAAAAGGTGATCATCGACCACCACAACTCGAAACGGGATCTTCCCGGCACGTACTTTCTGGATCCCGACGCCGAGGCGACGGGCCGGCTTGTCTTCGATGCTCTGGAAGAGTCGAAAACGGTCATGACCCCGCTGACCGCGTTTGAGCTGATGACCGCGATCGCGACCGATACCGGCTGGTTCCGGTTCAGTTCCGTAACCCCGCGCACCTTCGAGATCGCCGCCGAACTGACCCGGCGCGGGGTCGATCCGGCACTCCTCTATAAACTGATCAACGAGCAGGAGACGTTCGGCCGGATCCGGCTGATCGGCCGGGCGCTGGCAAATACCGAGCGGTTCATGGACGGAAAGATCTTCCTCACCTCTCTGCGGAACGCCGATTTCGAAGCCGCCGGCGCGCTTCGGAGCGAAAGCGAAGATATTGTCAACGAACTACTGAAAATCAAGGGGTCCGAGCAGGCAATCATCATGGTCGAGCAGAAATCGGGAACGTTCAAGATCAGTTTCCGAAGCCGATGCGCCGTCGACTGCAGCCGGCTCGCCGCGCAGTTCAACGGCGGCGGCCACCATCAGGCGGCCGGCGCCTCGTGTGACCTCCCCTACGAAGAAACGAAAAAAGCTCTGGTCGACGCGGCGATTCAAGCCGCTCAGCAGTCCGCAAGGTAATCGTTACGCCCCTCAGTAAGACCGCTTCTCCGAAAAACCGGCGTCCCGACCGTTTCCGGGACGCCGGTTTTCGTCGTTTC
>JAGCAH010000277.1 GCA_017652805.1 Thermoguttaceae bacterium
CCGGTATAGAAGCCGACGTTCTCCGAAACCGCGGTGTCCGTAACCGCCGCCGTCCCCGAGACGGCGCAGATCCCCCCGCCCGACTCGTTGGCGGAATTCTCGGAAATCGTCGAGCGCGTCACTGTCAGGCTCCCGACGGCGTAAATCCCCCCGCCCGAGAGATAGGCGTCGTTCCCGTAAACCGCGCAGTTCGTCACGGTCAGGCTCCCGGAGGAATAGATCCCCCCGCCGTAATTCGCGTCGTTGCCGAAAACGGTCGAATCGGCGATCAGAAGCGTTCCGGCGTTGTATATCCCGCCGCCGAAATCGTCGCCGGTCCCCCTCGTAATCGTCAGACCGATCAGCTCGGCGGGATTCTCCTCAGTTCCGCCGACGATGTGAAAGACGCTGCTTTTCCCTCTCCCGTCGATCGTGATTCCGCCGATACCCGAGGCGTCGATCGTGATCCCCGCGGTCACTTCAAGCGGCGAGCCGCCCAGCGCGATCACCCCGCCCGCCAGCGAGGGATCGAAACGGATCGTGTCCCCCGCCGACGCCCGCTCGACCGCTTCCCGAAGCGAAACGACCGAGTCGGCTTCGCTCCGTTCGGCCGGATCGGCGAGGGTGTTGACCACCCACGCCGCCGACCCGGTCGGCCCGGCGGGTTCCCGCTGCCGTTCGATTCCCCCCGCCGCCACGGCGAGAAGAACGCGGTCTTCGAGATGTTCAAGACGAAGCCGACGAGGCTTAAATGACGTGTTCATATCGTCTCCCCGGTAAAAGATCAAATCGCTTGCGCACGTTTCGCCGAAACCGCCCCGCCGCCGGAGTCCGAAAGGAATCCGGCGGCGGGCCGTCGGAACGGCCTCCGATAAAAAACTCCGCACCCCGATTCTATACCGACACCCCATGCTTTGTCAATAAAAACATCTCTCTAATTCTCCCCGAACGGAATTCGAAAACTGAAGCGGAAAAACGGCAGCCTCCCCGACAAACCGGGCGTCTCGAGCGGGGGGCGGAACCTTCCGTACCCGCCGCTTCGGTTAACATTCCCTTTGTCGACCCCCCCGAAAATGACTATCATTTCCCTTTGAAAAATCGCCCGAACACGGACTCTTCCCAATCGATAACGTGACAACTTCTGTTTTCAAAGCCTGCGCCGAACAAGGTTCCGCCCGGGGAACACGCGCCGCGCGTTTCCTCGCCGCGGCGCTCTGTCTCTTTCTGCTTCTGGCGGCGGGCTGCACGTCGAAGATTGTCACTCTGACCGAGGTCAAGAACCCGCCGCAGCTCCGTCCGCAAAAGGTCGACGCGTTCCACACGAACATCCACACAAGCCCCGCCGCCACGCACGAGGTCCGGCGGATCCTCCGCGAGCATTATGTAATCGCGCGCTCGCGCGGGCTTCCCCCCGCACGGAACGCTGACGGGGACGCTCCGCCTTTCGGCGCGGTAGCGCCCCGCTCCTTTCCGTCGGTCTCAGGCCGTCCCGGCGCCGGTTATTTAAGCATATTCCCGGTAAAGTAGACGTAGATCGAAAGAATACAAAGGATCAGTCCGAGCGAAGCGATCACGTCCCACTTATTCCATCCCGCGCGGAACTCCGCCTTATGTTCCGCGGTTCGGGTCGACCAGGTCAGGTTCTCGATCTTCTCTTTCGGCGGTTTCGGGGTCACCAGGCTCACGACGATAATCGCCGCCGCCGAGGCGACGGTCAACCAGATCGCCATGAAGGTGAAACTCGTTCCTGTAAACCAGGCGAGGAATGGATTGGCGGCAATCGCGTCGGCGGCGGGTCCGCTGCCGCGGCTGATAATCTCGCCGATAAGGCGCGCCGCGCCCAGAACACCGCCGGTCAACAGCCCCGCGATACACCCGTAGGCGTTGACGCGTTTACAGAAGATCCCCAAAAAGAAGACCGCGGCGATCGGCGGGCCGATATACGACTGAACCGCCTGGAGGTAGTCGTAGAGCGAGCCTTTCATCAGGATCATCACGACCGGGATCCAGAGGAGCCCCAACAAAACGATGAACGCGGTCGCCAGACGTCCGACCCAGACCAGGTGCTTTTCGCTCGCTTCGGGCACGATCTTTTTATAGATGTCGATCGTAAAGAGGGTCGAGCACGAGTTAAAGACCGAGGCGAGCGAACTCATCAACGCGGCGAGAAGCCCGCCGACCACGATCCCTTTCAGGCCGATCGGCAAAACGTGTTTCACCAGGAGCGGAAACGCCTGATTCGCGCCGCCGTCGGTCAGGACGGGAAAGAGCCGCGTGTCCCCCTGCGCGGCGATCCCGTAGGCGATCATTCCCGGCACGATAAAGAGGAAGACGGGGAACATTTTCAGATACGCGCCGAAGATCGTCCCGCGCCGCGCCTGAGACTGATTCCGGGCGGTGAGGGTTCGCTGCACGATATACTGATCGGTACACCAGTACCACAGCCCGATGATCGGCGCGCCGAACAGGAGTCCGAACCACGGGTACGACGGATGGCTGTTCGGTTTCCAGAGGTTGAAGAAGTCGAGTTTCTCCCTGGCCAGGAAGAGCCGCCATTTGCGCGGCTTTTCCGGCGCGGCTTCCGCCTCGGCCTCGGCCGGTTCGTTGTTCTCTTCCGACTCGACTTTCACGACGAGCGAGTTTTCCCCCTGTTCCGTCTCGATATCGACCTCTTCCTCGCTTTCCGGCGCGATGTCGACCGTCACCGCCCCGTCGTCTTCGGCGACGTCGATATCGAGAATCGGCTCTGTTCCCGGTTCGAGATCGATTTCCAGGATCTGCTGCGCGTCCTGGAACTCTTCGGGCAACGCGGCGGCGGCGTCCGAAGCCGGCTCGTCCCCGTCCGGCGCTCCCAAAACGCGCGCCGTCGACTCCGCCAGCTCGACTTCACTGGAAACCGCCACCATTCGCGACGAATCCTGACAGACTTCGCGCAGCTTCTGCCACCCTCCCGCCTGATGCAGACCGATCAAAAGAACGCATCCGGCACCGACCAGGAGGACGACCGTCTGGATCGCTTCGGTATAGAGAACGGCGCGCATCCCCCCGGCGACGGTATAAAGCCCGGTCAGCACGACCATAAAGCAGGCGCCGAACCAGAAATTATCGAGCCCGCCGATGATCGGGTCGGGAAAGAGCGCCTTAAAGACGATCCCGCCGGCGAAAAGGGTCACCGAGATTTTCGTAAAGACATACGAAATGAGCGAAAAGATCGAGAGGAACCAGCGCGCGGCGGCGCAGTACCGCCGTTCGAGAAATTCGGGCATCGTAAAGACCCCGCTCGCCGTGTAGAACGGTACCATCAGCCAGCCGAGAACCAGAAGGCACCAGGCATGAAGTTCGTAGTGCGCCATCGCCATTCCGTCCCGCGCCCCCGTTCCGGCGAGGCCGACCAGGTGTTCCGAGCCGATATTCGAGGCGAAGAGCGAGGCACCGATCACGAACCAGCCGGCGTTCTTTCCCGCCAGAAAATAGTCACGCGACGATTTGTTCTTCTGCAGAACGACCCACCAGGCCACGCCGAGCAGTACCGCAAAATAGGCGGCCAGCGCCGCCCAATCCCAAACACCGAGCCCCTGAAGCATCGTCTCTCCTTAAAAAATGGTGATGATCTTTCGCATTCCGATCGTCTCAAAAGACACTTTCAGTCTAATCGAAACGGGCCAGATCGGCAAGAGCCCGTGCGCGGCCGGACGCGCGGCCGACTTGCGCGCGCCAAAATTTCCCCTAGAATAAGAAAAACCGGTCCGAGCCCGACACCCAAAGCGCAAAGGGAAAAAAGATGAAACTAGCCGACCTGGAAATCAAACCGTTCGTCAACTCCGATTTCGGCGAAAACCTCTACGTCGTCCGTCTTCGGAACAGTTCCGACTGCGTGATCATCGACCCGGGAATGGAACCGGATCGGGCGATCGCCTACATCAAATCCGCGAATCTGACTCCGAAAGCGATTCTGATCACCCACGGCCACTACGACCATATCGGCGGTCTGAACCGCGTCAAAGCCGAGTGGCCCAACGCCGAGATCATGATCGGCGAACATGAGCGGTGGAAGATGGGGAATCCCGAAGGGAACCTTTCGGTCCATTTCGGCGCGCAGCTGAGGACGATCGACGCCGACCGTTCCCTGGCCGACGGCGAGACGCTGACCGCGGCGGGAATCCCCTTCACTGCGCTCCACTCCCCGGGCCACTCGTCGGGTCATCTGATCTACAAGGTGGAAGGGGAAGACGGCGTTCTGGTCTTCGTCGGCGACGTGATCTTCGCCGGAAGCATCGGCCGAACCGATTTCTCCGACGGCGACACGGAGGCGCTCCTCGACTCGATTAGGAATAACATTCTCACCCTTCCCGACGACACCCTCCTTCTGACCGGCCACGGTCCCGCCACCAAGGTCGGCCGCGAAAAAGCGGTCAACCCCTGGCTCTGACCGCACCGCGGCCGACCGATAAAAAAAGCCGGACGCGTCCGGCTTTTTTTATCGGGATGGGCACTTCTCCCTACGGCGAGACGGTCTGGCCGGGGATAAGGGTGAAGTCGCCGTCGAAATGGAGCGCCGGAAGCTGCTTGTCGGAGGGAACCGGCGCGACCTCTTTCGCCAGAGCCGGCGCCGTCTCGGCCGGAACCGGTTCGGAAGCGTTCTCATCGGCGGCGGGCGCGGCGGCCGATTCCGTCTCGGCCTTCTCGGCGGCGGGTTCTTCCTTTTCGACATCTTCGTCGGCGATAACGCTCATCATATCGAAACCGGCTTTCCGGATCTCTTCGAGCCGCGAGATGGCGTCCTGATCGAGTTCGCGGTAGACCGCCTCGCTCCGCACCGTCGGGTGCTCGTCTTTAATGACGCGTTCGCCCAGACGCATCTCGACGGGCACGTCGTCGCCGGCGATCTGCGTCGTTTCGCTGAACGAGCTGTTTCGGATCGGGCCGACCCCCAAGACCCAGCGGTCGCGCACCGACGAGGTCGAGTTCTTCTGTCCCGACTGCCAGACGATCGCGCCGGTTTTGATGTTATACGCCCACATCGTCAGTTTCACTTTCGCCTGCTGGTCGGTCCGTTTCGCAAGCGCGATTTCGGGGATCGCCGTTCCGCCCCCCGCCAGGAAGCCGGGAACGGTCGTCTCTTTGGTACCGTAGATCAGTTCGTATCGGTCGGTTCCGACCGCTCCGGTCGCCACTTCCAGAATGTAGTCGGCGGTATCCTGTTTTTCCTGCACAAGAACGCCGTTGGCGGCCAGCTGCTGACGAAGAATCGAAAGGAGATATTCTTTATCGGTCGCCGCCACGCCGTCCGACTTCATAAAGACTTTCCGCCCCGAAAGGGGGTAGAAGTTAAACTCGTCGACGGCATCCTCCATCGCCGACGAAATCAGCATCTGTTCCGTCGCCGTGCGCGTGGTATCCGAAAATTTCGTGGTTCCGCACCCCGCGGCGGCAAAAACCGCCAGCGAAACGAGAACCGTCCAAGGGAATAATCTCATCGTTTCCGGTCGAAGATTCAGTAAAATCACGCCGGAATAGTAGCGATTTTCAGAAGCGCTGTAAAGAGATGTTCTCGATTTTAAGATTTTCGCCGTTTCGGGGAACGCTGGAGGCCGGCGCGCTGAATTTGCGGATAGCGCAGATGAACCCCCGAGAACTTCACGCGGCGGAGGAGAGAAAAGAGCATCTTCGGGTCGGTGATATCGAGCCGTTCGCAGAGGTCGCGTTCGGCATTAAAGAGTTCGAGCGCCGAAATCGCCCCCGTTTTGTTCAGGCGCGCGCGGAGTCGGTCGAGCATTTCGGTGAACTCCGGCGTCTGTTCCGGCGCGTCGGGACGGTAAACGTAGCCGTCCTGATTCGCGACCAGGTTCGCCAGAACGATCGTATTCGAAATATGTTCGTCCTGCAGGCCGAGCGTGCGGCCGAACTCGCGCATCTCTTGCCGACTCACCGAGCGGCCGCTCTTTTTCACGAACTCTTCGATGATCTTCGCGTTCGAGATTTTCTGTTCGTGGCCGTCGAATCCGATGTACGGGGTCCGCTGGAACGAAAGACGGGGGCAGCCGCGGACTTTCAGACTCGAAAAGAGCGCGTAGACATTCGGGATCCCCTGCTCGACGCACTCTTTCGAAAACTTATTAAAGATGGAATTCAGGCGGACCTGGGGAACGACCCCCTGTTCGGCGATCTTGATCAGAACGTCTTCGATCTTCTTGAGAACCGGCTGATCGGTTCTGATGAAATCCTTATAGACGTAGAGGGTCTCGCTGTGAACCCCGCCCCGATTCCAGAGGTAGATGTAGTCGCAGCACTGCGGCGAGTTCGACGTGGTCGACTGAATCTGTTTGAGCGAAAAGGAATGTTTCGGGAACGTCTTTTGGAGTTCTTCGAGGATATCCTTTTTCGACATGGGCCGTTTCGAGAGTTTCAGAACGAGGAGGATCGACCGGTTCAGGCCGGGGAACTGAGACTTCTGGCGAACGGTCATCCGTTCCTTGAAAAGACGCAGGTCGGGATCCTCTTTAAAAAGCCAGACGAAGAGTTCCGTCGAGACCTCGCTCGATTTCGGCATGCACGTGTTCTGACTGGATTTGACGCAGCGGTGCGCCTCGACTTTTTCGCGAACCAGTTTGGCGAAATTTTCGAGGGTCAGCGACTCGTTTCGGTTTTCGACCTCTCTGACGGTCTTTTTCACGAGCGCTTTGAACTCGGGGCAATTCCAGCAGAGGTGGTTGGCCAGCGAAACGTATTCGGAATTCTCGCCGACGTAGACGAACTTATCGGAGAGGTATTCGAAAAAGTGGTTGAGCAGATAACGAACTTCCCGTTCGGTCCAGCCGTACTGACGAACGAACTTGTCGACGAGATTATCGACCCGATCGAACCCTCCTTTGCGGCGGAGGAACTTGATCAGCATCGACTCGAGCTGTTCGAATCGGGAGCGGCAGAGGGCGACCTGAGTCCAGAACTTCCGTTCGATCTGCCGGATCCGTTCGCGCGTGACGCCGAACTTCCGTCCGATCCCGTCCAGGGTCGTTCCGTGGGCGTGAAGCGTAACGATTTCGATCAGGCGCTCGTCCCCCAACCGAAGCGAACGAACCAGACGCTTCTGACGGAGGGCCGATTCGACCTGCGTTCGGAGCTTCGTATAGAACGCGTCGGACGATGAAAAATCCAGCTCGAACGGAAAATCGATTTCGTTGTCATTCAGCCCGGGCAGACCTGTCATAATTCAGAAAACCCCACGGCAAGCGAAATGGAATAATGTGTTGTTTAAACTTTCAGAATATTTTCCGAAAGGAAAATTCGCAGAATAACAGCACCCTCGAAATGCATAAAAGGCGCAAGTTGATAAACAATTCTATTTGAAAAAATAAATGTTGTCAACCGTTGGTGCAGTATTTTTCCGAAAATTTCCAGTTTCGTCCGGCGGGATACTTAAATAAAGAACAGTTATCAACCTCCTTTCCGTGCCGTGCGGCCGCCTAGTTGTTAATGTTGACGCTCCCCGCCCCTCCCGCCTCGGCCGCCGAAATCGGCTCTCCCGCGCGCCCTTGCCGCTTGGCGCGAATCGGGATAGAATAAGGGCCGGAGAAAGCCGCCGCTCTCTTTTCGGTTTTCGGTCGGCGGCGAGACGAACATTTCCCCCTTGAAGAAAGGACAAAGGAACCATCCATGAAACTTTCCGCCGAACAGCTCGCCGCGATGCTCGATGTCAGCGCGGTTCAGGCACAGAGCAGTTTAGAAGATGTCAAAGAGACCGCCGCCGTGGCGAAAAAGCACAACTGCATTTGCGCGTTCTCCCTTCCGTCGTTCACGCCCGTGCTGGCCGAAGAGCTTAAAGAAAACGGCCGGCGGAAAGTTCTCCTGGGGGGAGTCGTCGGGTTCCCTTCCGGCGGCGATTCGACCGCCGCGAAAGTCGCGCAGGCGAAAGAACTCGTCGCGCTCGGCTGTGACGAAATCGACATGGTGATGAACGTCGGCAAGATGCGCAGCGGTCTGGTCAAAGAGGTCGCCGCCGACATCGCCGCCGTCAAAGAAGTGATGGGGGATATGCCTCTGAAAGTGATCCTCGAATGTCATCACCTGACCGATAAGCAGATCGCCGAGGCTTCGGTGATCGCCGTCGACGCCGGCGCCTCGTGGGTCAAGACAGGAACCGGCTGGGCGCCGACCGGCGCGACGCTCGAAAACGTCAAGATCATGAAAGACGCGGTCGGCGACCGCGCGCGGGTCAAAGCGGCGGGCGGCGTCCGTTCCCTCGAAACGATCGAAAAGATGGTCGACCTGGGGGTTGAACGGTTCGGGATCGGCTGCGGCACGGTCAAGAAACTCTTCGAGGCGTTCTGAAATCAAACGCGCCGCGTACCCAAAAAACGCGTACCCGTAAAAAAAGAGAGGGCTCTTTCCCTCTCTTTTTTTTCGCTCGGCGCGGCCGCGCTTTTTACGCCCGTTCGGTACGGACTTCGGCGGCGGCGCGAACCAGGTTTTTCAGGCTCGCGGCGGTTTCGGTCTCGCCGCGGGTCTTCAGACCGCAGTCGGGGTTGACCCAGAGGTTCTCGGCGGGAATCTTCTGAAGCATCTGGCCCAGCGCGGCCTTGATCTCTTCGACGCTCGGTACGCGGGGGGAATGGATGTCGTAGACCCCGGGACCGACTTCGGTCTCGAAGTTGTTCTCTTTGAGCGAGTCGAGAATACTCAGCTGCGAACGCGAGGCCTCGAACGTGATCACGTCGGCGTCCATCGCGTCAATCGCGGGAATAATGTCCTCGAACTCGCTGTAACACATATGCGTGTGGATCTGCGTCTCGGGCTTGACCGGCGCGCAGGCCAGGCGGAACGCGGGGATCGCGAAATCGAGGTAGTCGACGTACCAGTCGGCGCGGCGCAGCGGGAGCTTTTCGCGAAGAGCGGCCTCGTCGATCTGAATGATCCGCACGCCCGCTTTTTCCAGGTCGCGGACCTCGTCCTGCAGAGCGAGCGCCAGCTGGAGGATCGTCTCTTTGATCGGAACGTCTTCGCGCGGGAACGACCAGTTCAGAATCGTCACCGGGCCGGTAAGCATTCCTTTGACGTCCTTTTTCGTCAGCGAGTTGGCGTAGGTGATATACGGCACGGTAAACGCCTTTTCGCGTTTGACGTCGCCGAAAACGATCGGCGGTTTCACGCCGCGGGTGCCGTACGACTGGACCCAGCCGTTTTCGGTAAAGACGAATCCGGCGAGGTTCTCGCCGAAATACTCGACCATATCGTTCCGTTCGAACTCGCCGTGCACCAAAACGTCCAGGCCGATCTCTTCCTGCAGGGCAATGCAGTCCTTAATGAACGACTGGACCCCGGCGTCGTATTCCGCCTTGGTGATCTCCCCTTTCCGGAACCGCGAACGGTTCTGCTTGACCGCGGCGGTCTGCGGGAACGAGCCGATCGTCGTGGTCGGAAAGAGTTTCTGGCCGAGGACTTTCCGCTGAAGCGCCTGCCGTTCGGGCCGGGGCGTGTCGCGGTGGAAATCTTTTTCGGTCAGCGCCCTGACCCGGTTCTGAACCTCCGGATCGATCCGAAGCGCGCTCTCTTCAAAAATCTTCCGATTGGCGAGATACGCCGGAGCCGTGGCGAAATCGGCGTTTTCGGCGAGCGCCGCCAGTTCGGCCAGTTCGCCGAGCTTCTCGTAGGCGAACGCCAGATGCCGCGTGACCTCGGCGGGAAGTTTCGTCTCGTTTTTAGTGGTATACGGAACCAGCAGGAGCGAGCACGAGGTCGTCAGAACGACGTTCTTCGCGATCGCGCCGATCTGTTTCAGCTGGTCGAGTTTCTTGGCGTAATCGGTCCGCCAGATATTCTTCCCGTTCACCAGGCCGGCAAAGAGGACTTTATCTTCCGGGAACCCGTTCTCTTTGATCAGGTCGAAAGACTTCTTCCCCTCGACGAAATCGAGCCCGATCCCGTCGAACGGCAGGGCGAGGAGTTCCTTGTAGCAGTCGCGAACGTCGCCGAAATAGGTCTGGAGGAGAATCTTGTTCTTCTTGCCGGCGAGAATCTGCGTGTAAATCTCCTTAAACAGGGCGGTGTCTTCGGCGCTCTGGTCTTTCACGAGTTGCGGCTCGTCGATCTGAACCCAGCCGTCGTGCACCTTGGCTATCTCGGCGAGGAGTTCCTTATAGACCGTCGCGAGTCCGGGAAGGTAGTCGGCGGCGGCTTTCGAGCCCTTGTAGCGCGCCAGTTTCAGGAACGTGAACGGCCCGATCAGGGTCGGACGCGCCGCGACGCCGTTCTCCTTCGCCAAGAGAATCGTCTCTTTCAGTTCGTCGAAATGGAGCGAAAACGCGGTCTGATCGTCGAGTTCGGGAACGATGTAGTGGTAGTTCGTGTTAAACCACTTTTTCATCGTGAGCGCCTTGACGTCCCCCTTTTCGCCCTGATAACCGCGCGCGGCGGCAAAATAGGTGTCGAGCCGATCGAGTCCCGGCTCCCGGTATCGCGCGGGAACCGCGCCGATCAGAAACGCGGTGTCGAGAACCTGGTCGTAGAACGAAAAGTCGCCGACCGGAATCTGCGAAAGCCCGGCGCTCTTTTCGACGTCCCACTGCCGGAGCGTCTGCTCTTTGACCCGTTTGAGAAGCTCCGCCTGGGAAATCTCCCCTTTCCAGTAACTTTCGGTCGCCCGTTTCAGCTCGCGGAACTCGCCGATCCGCGGAAACCCGATGATTGTATAGTCCATGAGTTGTACTCCTTTCCGAAAAAACCGCGGAAAACCCGCGGGGGTAAAACTGTTCAAATCATTCTAAACCGATAGGTTTACCCGTCAACGGGGAGCGTTCCGCTCCCGAACGCGGTTTTCTTATCGCGAAACGGCCCCGATCCGCCTTTCGGTCCCCCAAAAACGCCCTTCAGCTGACCTGTTCGATCTCCCTGACCAGGGCGAGAACCTCGTCGGCGGTTTCCAGTTCGCGCAGACGCGGGAGGAAATCGGGGTGTTTCAGGATCTTCCCGATCCCCGCCAGGGTCCGCAGATGGGTTTTGTCGTCGATCGCGCCGATCAGGAAGAAGACGTCGGTCAGGTTGTTGAACCCGCCGCCGAATGGCACTCCGCGGAGCGAAATACCCATGATCACGAACGAGTCGCCGATATTGTTCGGCATCGGCCGACGGGGGTGCAGGAGCGCCGCGCCGTTGTCCATCGCGGTCGACATCATCTCTTCGCGCCGCCGGAGCGCCTCGATCATCGTGTCGGGATCCCAGATCAAGCCGGAGTCGGCGCCGAACTTCGTCAGTTCGCGGATCACCGAGTCGCGTGTCTTCGCCGGGAACGGAATCAGAATCCCGCCCCGCTGCAGGAGTTCGGAGATCGTCAGTTCCTCGTCGGTCTCCTGCGGGACGTTTTCGGCAAGCTCTTCGATATGGTCGAGATGGTCTTCCGCCTTGGCGTCGGTCAGGTTCTTTTCGAACCAGAGAATCATATCGGCCTTCGAAAAGAGCCATTTCCCCTGGATCTTATGACCCGCCAGGTCGCCGCTTTCGGCGAGCTTCACGACTTTCTTTTCCGGAATGTGGAGGATGCGCGACGCGTCGGCCGCCGAAAATTCCCTCTTTTCCATGTCAGTCCCCAGTCAGTTTTCCTTTCGTCGCCCCTTCGAACGGTCAGCGGATCTGACCCGCCAGCCACTCCTCGTAGGAAGGGGAAAGATCGTCGAGCGGAACCGCCGTGATCTGCGGCACCTCGTACGAATGTTCCGCCGAGACCAGCGCCGAAACCTCGTCGAAAAGGCAGGCGCGGGTTTTCAGGGTCAGGAGCCATTCTTCGTCTTCACGGACTTCCTCTTTCCAGCGGTAGACGCTCGTAATCGGGCCGCTGACCTGGGCGCAGGCGGCGAGCCACTTTTCGACCGCCAACCGGCCGATCCGCTCGGCTTCCTCTTTGGAAGCGCAGGTCACCTGAATTTCAGTAAAATCGTTCATCCGTTTTTTTCCTTTTCGCCGGTTCCCCGCCCGGTCCGGCGCCGGGACCCCCAATCGGCGGGGGAGGAGTCAAAAACCGCTTCCCCCCATTATAACATAATGGGCGGGCGCGGGAAGAAGCCGCGCGCTGTCCTTGTCGATTTACCCCCTCTTTGATATAATGTCGGCAAGTTTTTTTACGCTTCGCCCCCCGCAAGGGGCGGCTTCATCATTTCAGCAGAAGGTTCCGAGGAGATTATGGCAAAAGGACAGGAGGATGACCGGTTCGAAAGGAACGAAGAGAGCGGCGCCCCGCGCGAAAAACAGCTTCACTTCATTGAACAGATCATCGCCGACGACGCGAAGTCCGGGAAGTTCGGCGGTCGGGTTCACACCCGATTCCCTCCGGAACCGAACGGCTACCTCCACATCGGGCACGCCAAATCGATCTGCCTGAACTATGCCATGGCGACCGAAAACAACGGCCTGTTCAATCTCCGGTTCGACGACACCAACCCCGCCAAGGAAGAAACCGAATACGTCGAGTCGATCCTGGCCGACGTCCGCTGGCTCGGCGCCGACTGGCAGGACCGTCTCTGCTTCGCGAGCGACTACTTCCAGCAGATGTACGATTACGCGGTCGACCTGATCAAAAAGGGGAAAGCGTACGTCTGCGACATGACCGCCGAAGAGATGAGCGCCGCACGCGGCACCGCCACCGAGCCGGGAACCCCCAGCCCGTGGCGCGACCGTTCGGTCGAAGAGAACCTCGATCTTTTCGCCCGAATGAAGGCGGGGGAATTCCCCGACGGCTCGAAGACGCTCCGCGCCAAGATCGACATGGCGTCCCCCAACTTCAATATGCGCGACCCGGTCATGTACCGGATCGTCAACGCCGAGCATCACCGAACCGGCAGCGTCTGGAAAATCTACCCGATGTACGACTGGGCGCACGGTCTGGAAGACTCGATCGAAGGGATCACCCATTCGATCTGCACCCTCGAATTTGAAAACCACCGGCCCCTCTACGACTGGTTCCTCGATCAGCTCGGGGTCTATCACCCGCAGCAGATCGAGTTCGCCCGGCTCAACCTCACCTACACGGTGATGAGTAAACGGAAACTCCTGGAGCTGGTCAGGGGGAACTACGTCTCCGGCTGGGACGATCCGCGGATGCCGACGATCTGCGGTCTTCGCCGCCGCGGCTACACGCCCGAATCGATCCGAGCCTTCTGCAAAGTGATCGGCGTGGCGAAGTTCAACAGCACGATCGACGTCACCGTTCTCGAAAACGCCGTGCGCGAAGACCTCAACAAAAAGGCGCTGCGCCGCATGGGCGTGCTCCGTCCGCTCAAACTGGTCATCGACAACTACCCCGAGGGAGAAACCGAACTCCTCGACGCGGTCAACAATCCCGAAAATCCCGACGACGGCGTTCGTCAGATCCCCTTCTCGAGGGTTCTCTACATCGAACGGGACGACTTCATGGAAGACGCCCCGAAGAAATACTTCCGCCTTTCCCCCGGCCGCGAGGTCCGTCTGCGCTACGCGTATTTCGTCACGTGCGACTCGTGCGTTAAAGACAAAGACGGAAACGTGGTCGAAGTCCACTGCCATTACGACCCGGCGACCCGCGGCGGCGATTCCCCCGACGGGCGGAAGGTCCGCGGCACGATCCACTGGGTCAGCGCCGCCCACGCCCGCAACGCCGAAGTTCGTCTTTACGACCGCCTCTTTTCGGTCGAAAATCCCGACAGCGCTTCGAATCCGCTCGACTACAAAGATTATCTCAATCCCGAATCGCTGGAGATCATCTCCGACGCCAAAGTCGAGCCGTGTCTGGCCGGTGAGGCGGCGCCCGCCGCGGCGCACTTCCAGTTCGAACGGATCGGCTACTTCTATCCCGACGCCGACTCGACCGCCGACCGCCCCGTCTTTAACCGAACCGTTTCGCTCAAAGACACCTGGGCGAAGGTCGCGCAGAAGGGGTAGCGTTTATTTCGTATTCCTCCCGTTCACCTGAACTTTAACTTTCGATAAGACCCGGCGTTCGAAAGGCCGGACAAAGCAACACAGGTAAATCAATGAAAGCCAACGAACTCCGTGAAAAGTACCTCTCCTTCTTTGAAACCAAAGGGTGCGTCCGCCGCCCGAGCGACGTTCTTGTTCCCCGGTGGGATCCTTCGGTCCTCTTTACCCCCGCCGGGATGAACCAGTTCAAAGATCATTTCCTCGGTCGGTGCAAACTCGAGTTTACCCGCGCGACCACCTGTCAGAAATGCCTCCGAACCGGCGACATCGACAACGTCGGCCGCACGGCATATCACCACACCTTCTTCGAAATGCTCGGTAACTTCAGTTTCGGCGACTACTTCAAGCGCGACGCGATCCACTGGGCGTGGGAATTCCTCACCGATAAAAAATGGCTCGGCCTTCCTCCAGAAACGCTCTCGGCGACGGTCTACAAAGACGACGCCGAAGCCGCCGGAATCTGGCTTAACGAAATCAAACTCCCCGCCGACCGCCTCCAGTACCTCGACGAGGACGAAAACTTCTGGCCCGCCAGCGCCCCTTCCGAAGGACCCGACGGCGTCTGCGGTCCGTGCAGCGAGATCTACTACCACACCCCGCTCGGCGAAGTCGAAATCTGGAACCTCGTCTTCACGCAGTTCAACCGCGTCGGCGACCCGCCGAACAACCTTGAGCCGCTTCCGAGCAAGAACATCGACACGGGAATGGGGCTGGAACGGACCGCCGCCGCCCTTCAGGGGGTCGCGACGAACTTCCATATCGACATCTTAAAGCCGCTGGTTCTCGCCGCCGGAAGCGTCTGCGGCGTGAAATACAACGACCAAGATCTCGCCGACGAGAACGGCCGCCGTCTGCGCCGGATCGCCGACCACGTCCGCGCCTGCACCTTCGCGGCACACGAAAACGTCTATCCTGGCAACAAGGAAGAGAAATACGTCATCCGCCGCCTTCTGCGCCGCGCCGTTCTCGACGGGTTCCAGATGAAAAAGAAAGAGCCGTTCCTCTACGAGCTCGTTCCGACGGTCGCCGAGCTGATGAAAGTCCCCTACCCCGAACTGAGCGAGACGATCGAGCGCGTTCAGCAGGTGATCCGCGCCGAAGAGGAGCATTTTCTCGGCACGATCGAAGGCGGGCTCGGGCGTATCGAAAACGTCTTCAATTCGATCTCTTCCGAAGCGGTCGTTCCCGGTAAAGACGCGTTCGAAATGTATCAGACCTACGGATTCCCGCCGGAACTCTTCGAGACCCTCGCCGCAGACCGCGGCTACGGATTCGACTGGGACGGATTCAAGAAGGAGATGGAACATCACGGCGAACTCTCCGGCCTGACCGAAAAGAACCTCCTCTTCCAGGACGACCCGCTCGAGACGCTCAAAAAGAGCACCGCTCCGCCGGAATTCCTCGGCTACGGGTCGCTCGCCGCCGGCGACGCCAAAATCCTGACCGTCCTTAAAGACGGACAGATGGCCGACTCGGCGACGTCTGCCGACAGCGCGAAGATCGCGCTGATCCTCGACCGCACCCCCTTCTACGCCGAAAAGGGCGGCCAGGTCGGCGACACGGGCGTCATTTCAAACGGGAACTTCAAGTTCCGGGTCGACTCGACCGAATACGACGGCGAATTCCAGATTCACGCCGGCGCCCTTCTCGAAGGTACGGTCAAATCGGGCGAAATCGTCCTGGCCGAAGTCGACGCCGCGCGCCGCGCGGCGATCTCGCGCGCCCACAGCGCCACCCACCTGATCCACCTGGCGCTGCGCCGCCGTCTCGGCTCCCACGCCGAGCAGCAGGGCTCGAAGGTCCGACCCGACGAACTCCACTTCGACTTCACGCACCACCAGGGGCTCGACCGCGAGACGCTCGACGCCATCGAAGCCGACGTCAACGAAATGATCATGGCCGACCTTCCGGTCACCTGCGACGAAATGCCGATTGAAGAAGCGCGCGGCGTCGGCGCGATGATGCTCTTCGGGGAGAAATACCCCGACGTCGTCCGGGTCGTCGTGATGGGCGAGTCGAAAGAGCTCTGCGGCGGCACCCACCTGACCCGTACCGGCCAGATCGGTCTGTGCAAGATCATCTCCGACGAATCGGTCTCGGCGGGAACGCGCCGTATTACCGCCGTCACCGGCGCCGGGGCGCTTGACCGCGTCCGCAAGATGGAGACGACCGTTCTTTCACTGGCCGGTCAGCTCAAAGTCAAGGCCGACGACGTCCTTCAGCGAATCACCGCCCTTCTGGCGGAACAGAAGAAGCTCGCCAAAGAGATCGAGACGCTCAAACGCCAAAACGGCGTTTCCGCCGACGAACTTCTCTCGGGCGCCGAACAGGTCGGCGGGGTCAGCGCGGTTCTGAAAGTCCTGAAAGACCAGGACGCCGGCGCACTGCGCGACGTGATCGACGCGATCCGACAGAAATCGAAGGGAACCGCGGTTCTTCTGGCCAACGTCGACGAGAAGAACGGCAAGGCGACCCTCTTCGCCGCCTTCTCGAAAGACCTCGTCGCGGCGGGTTACAGCGCGGTCGACTGGGTCAAAGCGGCGGCGAAAAAGGTTCAGGGGGGCGGCGGCGGCCGACCCGACCTGGCGCAGGCGGGGGGGAAGAACCCCGCCGGTGCGGCCGACGCCATCGCCGAAGCGAAAGCGTGGCTTGAAGCGAAGTAACGCTCTGGCGGCATACAAGCAAACCGGGCTCCGCGCGAAAGAAACGCGCGGAGCCCGGTTTTTGTTTCGGCAGGTTCGCCCCCGATTAAGGCTGTTCTTTCGGCGCGGCGAGCGCGGCGTCGAGCAGATCGGCGGCGTTTCGGACGCAGTCGGGGCAGGAGCAGAGAACCTTGCCGGTATCGCGCCCTTTGATCTCTTTACAGAGCGACGAGCCGCATTTCTCGGTAAACGCGCGGTGGAGCGCGGCGGCCTCTCCACGAACGGGGCCGGCTCCCGCCTTGACCAGTCCCAGGATCATTTCGGCGCCGCAGAGCGCGCCGCACGTCCCCTCCATACACCCCATCCCGCCGCCGAATCCGGCGCCGAGCTTTTTGAGCTCTTCCGGCGCGAGATCCACCAGGTCGGCGAACGCCAAAAGGACCGACTGGCAGCAGTTGTTCTTGTTCTTCATCTGACCGACGGCGTTTTCACTTCGACTCATCACGCGTCTCCTTTCCGAACAAATCGACGCCGCGCCGGACGTGTTCACCCGCCCGACGCGGAACAAGAAGGATCAAAGAACGGCGGCGGAAAACGCCGCGCGCGGGGGCTGTTACTCCTCGACCTTGACAAACATATCTTTCCCGACGCCGCAGATCGGGCAGACCCAATCGTCCGGCAGATCGTCAAACGGGGTTCCCGGGGCGATCCCGCTGTCGGGATCGCCTTCGGCGGGGTCATAGACGTAACCGCAAGGTTCGCACTGATACTTGTCCATTGTGTGGCTCCTGTGTTAAAAGTGGAAATTTATTCTTTCACCGGCGGCGCCAGCAGACTCGAAACCAGCGCCGGGACGGCGGCGAAATCGCTCTCGTCCGGATTCCAGAGGGAACGGACTTCTTCGTCAACCACGTCGAATCCCGCGCCGGCGAGGAGTTGTTTTAAGACTTTCACCGACTCGCCGCTCCAGCCGTAGCAGCCGAACGCCGCGGCCTTTTTATTCTTGAACTTAAGTTGCTTTAAGAACTCGAGCCAGCCGACGACGCTCGAAAGGATGCTGTTGCAGACCGTCGGCGAGCCGACCGCGACCGCCTTCGACTTGAAGACCTCGGTCATGACCTCGTTCTTATCGGCCTTGGCGACGTTAAACACCTTCACGACCGTATCGGGGGACTGGCGCGCGATTTCGTCGGCGATCGCGTGCGCCAGTTTCGTCGTCCCCTCCCACATCGTGTCGTACGCGACGGTGACCTGGTTCTCCTGATACGCGTCGGCCCACTCGGCGTACTTTTCGACGATCTGCATCGGATTGTCGCGCCAGATCGCGCCGTGCGACGGAGCGATCATGTCGAATGGCAGGTCGAGCGCGGCGATTTCGGCGAGTTTCTTTTTCAACATCGGCGCGTACGGATTGAGGATATTCACGAAATATTTCAGCGCTTCCTTGTAGAGGAGGCACTGGTTCGCCTTGTCGTTGAAAAGTTCCTCGACCGCGAAATGCTGACCGAACGCGTCGTTGGCGAAAAGGATATTGTCGCCGGTCATATACGCCGCCATCGAGTCGGGCCAATGGAGCATCCGCATTTCGACGAAGATCAATTTCTTCCCGTTCCCGATTTCGAGTTCGTCCCCCGTCTTGACCACGTTGAAATTCCAGCCCCGTTTCCCGTACTGTCCCTCGATACTCTTAACGGCGTTGGCGGTGCAGTAGATCGGCTTATCGGGAATCTCGGCCATCAGCGCGGTCAGCGCGCCGGAATGGTCGCATTCGCCGTGATTGGCGACGACATAGTCGATCTTGTTCAGGTCGATCTCTTTTTTCAGGTTTTCGACGAAATCGAAACGGTGCGGGGTCCAGACCGTATCGATCAGAACGGTCTTTTCCTCTTCAATGAGATACGCGTTCTGGCTCGAGCCGTTCATAATGGAATAATCGTCACCGTGGAACGTTTCGAGTTCCCAGTCGATATATCCCACCCAGCTCACGTTCCCTTTCACATGCTTTCTCATTCGGAAAACCTCCTTCGTTCAGACATAAACTACGCTTCTTCGACCGCGTCCGGGCGGCCCCCATTCGCCTCGACGGGCTTTGCTGACCTTCGGCGGCGTTCCCGCCGCCGCTTCGCGAAAGGCGCGGCAAAGGCGGCACCCTTCCCTTATCGGACAATTCGCGGGTCTTCTCCGACGATCGCGGCGCACCCGACAGAAACCGAGAAACCGCGAAAAAGGGGACGACCCGCCGAACCTTTCCCCTTTCGGAATATTCTATCACATCCCGCGCTCAAAAGGAACCGTTCGGCCCGCGCGGACGGTTCCCTCCGGGCGCGTCCGCCGAAAAAAATCCGCGGCCTTTCGAAAAAAGCCGCGGAACGTTGACTATTCAGGTCGAAGACCGGCGCGCCGCGCTCAGGTTCTCCGGCGCAGAGGAGTGACCAGCTCGTCTTTCAGAAGGAGACGGATCACGACGCCGAAGAGGGTCGATTCGAGATCCGAAACCTGGGTCCATTCGTCGGCGGCGGCGCCGCTGTCGTCCTGGTCGAGGGCGTCGAGATAGGCGATGATCTTTTTCCGCGGAAGGGACGAGTATTTGTAGTCGTTGAGCATCCCGACGGTAAAGACCGCCTGGGCGGTCGAGATCAGCGTCGCCGAAGGGGTCAGTCCGTCCTGCCGATATCCGCCGGTCGGCGCCAGCATACTTTCGATGAATTTGAGAGTCGCGGCCGCGAACTCGGGATCGGTCTTGACGGTGAGGCGCTTGTCGGGCGCGTCGAGGACGTGCGAGAGGTAGACCCCGGAAGAGGTGCTGAGGAGGGTCGGGACTTTTTCGCCGGGCGTGTCGCCATACCCGCCGTTGGGGCAGCGGCGTTCGACGAGCGCTTTCCGAACCGCGGTGCGGAGATCGGGATCGATATCTTCGGGACTCATCCCGTAGGCGTTCAGGATCGAAACCGCCCGATATGTGTCGGAAAGGGTCGAGACGTCTCCCGACTCGGCGAAGAGCGAGTCGGACGTCTGATGCCGGAGGAGAAACTCTTTGATCAGGTCGGCGGCTTTACATCCGAACGCCTCGAAGATTTCCTGTTTGGAGACGAACTCCAGAAGCCGGACCAAAAGGGTGAACTTGTTGAACTGATGGAGCGTAAAGAGGTTTCCCGCCTCCCCCTTGCGGGCCGATTTGAGATCAATCCTCGGTTTGATCAGGGGAACCAGCTCAACCAGAGATTTACAGACGAAACGTTCGGTCAGCCGAAGCGACATGTACCGAAGCTCGAACGAGGCGTTTGTCTCCGACATGTTGAGAGACCCGTCCTCGGAAAGAACCGCGCCGAAACTGTTCGTTCGCGAAAGGAGATACCGGTAGAGCTCCAACTGGATGATTTCCGCCAGCTGAATATTACTCGCCTCAGAGACCTTTGGCAACCAGTTAGCAAAAGGAGAGTAATTTGAAGATAGTTGTTTCATATGAGTTCTCCAATTTTCCAAATACGCCACGGGACAGCAGTACATTCTGCTACACACGGGAAACGCGCACTTCTGTGCACGCCATTTCTGGCCCGCGACGTACTTCAACTCAAGCCGTTCGCCGCGCCGATGTCGCCGCAGGCGCGGCTCCCCCGCGTAAAATTCCACCTGAAGAATTATCATATAAATCATATGAGCGGTTCAGGCAAACTCTTCCCCCACACCTAATATATCACAGGTCTCTAATTTTATCAAGTGTTTTAACCGGCGTTTAACCAAAAAAAAATGTTGACTAATGAGAAAAGGTGATTATATTTTAACCAGTCGGAACCAGGCCCTTCTGTTTTCCGTTATTTATCAAACAGACCGGTGTGTCCATGACCGCGGAGAAAATCAAATTTTTTGACCTTTCGCCAGACGAATTCCGGGAAACTCTCGCTCAAAACGGGTTTTCCGGGTTCCGCGCAGCTCAGGTCCGCCGGTGGGTCTTCTCGCGTAAAACCGCCTCGTTCGGAGACATGACCGACATTTCCAAGTCGGATCGCGCCAAACTGACCGCTCTTTTCGGAGAAACCGCCTATTCGGGCCGTCTGGCCGCCGAAACGACTTCCGACGACGGCACGAAGAAGATCCTTATCGAGTGGCCCGACGGGCATCGGGTCGAATCGGTCCTTCTGCGCGACGAGCGGGATCACCGCACCGGTTGCATCAGTACCCAGGTCGGCTGCGCGATGGGATGCCGATTCTGCGCCAGCGGGCTCGACGGGTTCGTACGGAACCTTTCGCGGGGCGAGATCCTCGAGCAGATCGTTCGGCTCAACGCCCTCCTCGACGAGCCGTTCCGCCTGACCCACCTGGTGATCATGGGGACGGGGGAACCGACGCTCAACCTCGACGCGCTCCTTCCGGCGCTGGCCGAAGCTACTTCCCCCGACGGCCTCGATATCGGGAATCGGCGGGTCACGATCTCGACGGTCGGAATTCCGGGCGGGATCGACAAGATGACCGCCGCCGAC
>JAGCAH010000278.1 GCA_017652805.1 Thermoguttaceae bacterium
CAGGATCATGACCGACATCATGATCTCCATCAGCGTCATACCGTGTCTGGAGCTCGAAATCTTCATTGTTCAAATCCCAATCTATCTAGTCAGTTCCCGGGAAAGGCCGATCACGCCGTTGGGAAGCCGGACATCCGGCACATCCGTATTGTATTCGTTTAGCCGGGAAATGGGGCTGTAACCGGCATCTTCAGTCGGATTGACCTGATTGACTGTGATGCCGCCGGTCTGCGGAAAGACCGAGACCCAGTAATTCCGCCCATCGGCGTAATTCGGGTACGATTCGGTGTCTTCTTTATCCCGGACTGCGCTGATCTGATCCCACCGACCGACCAGGAAGTGAACCGGCTCGGTTGGGATTCCGCCGTTTATCGACTCAACCGAACCGTCCGGAGAGAACATAATCGTCAGCGACGCGGGGGGGGCTAGCGGAGGTTCTTCATCGTCAGTAATTCTTGTATCATCAATAAAAATGGAATCACCAATGCCGGAGAACTGAAGATCAACTGCCGTTCCACGAGGCATACAGACCGGCATCGCCATTGTGGAACGCGTGTCCAAGAGAATCTTAAACGATGTATATTCTCGATTGGGAGGGAGTGCGTAAGTTTCTCCGTCTATAAGCTTAAAGCCTTCATCGGACTTGTGAAAGCTGTAGAAAGGTCCGGAACCGCCGAGCTGAATTTTCCCGGAAACGTCATTTTTAAGCCCTTCCCGAAGGAAAAGATCGGTCGGAAATGAGCAGATGCCATCAGTACAGTTGACCGTTTCAATTCCGAGAAGCCCGGTGTAGACCGGAGGAACTTCGACCTGACGCAGAACCAGCGAGGCGCCGGGCGTCAAGTAGTGAACGTACCTGCCATTGCCGTCGTCGATTCCGATCCAGTCGTTGTAATCGTAGACAGACCCCCAGCCATCAATCTCAGAATCCCACTGAAGTTCAGACGCAGTTCCCGGCCAGTATTCGAACCGGATGCCGCAGGGGCGGCCGCTCACCTGGGCACGGCTCCGGGCGCGGTTCAACGCCGTCGCGAGCATGTTGGCGCCGTTTTTGGTCAGCTGCGACTCCATCATCGGTTTGACGACAGGGATACTCAGGGCGGTCACGGCGAGGATAATCGTTCCGACCACCAGGAGCTCTGTCAGTGTTAAACCATTGCGGCGTCTTGTTGTCATCGGCGTCTGCCCTTTTCGAAATTTCCGTTACGGTCTCGGTAGTTTCGGATAGAGGGATTCGAGCGTCCCCCCTTCGGCGAAGTTGACGATATTGTCGTAATCGGCGGGAGTAAGCTCAGCTTTTTTCTCGTTGATGTACGGATACGGATAGATTGGCCCTTCAAAGTCGCTGTCAGGGAAATCACTGAAGAGCCCGTCATAACCCGGGTGAACCAGCTGGAACCGATCCGATTCATACCAGGTCCAACAATCTAAATCACCAACCGATTTCACATCTCTAGCATAGGGGGTTGCGAATCCGAGCCCCTTGAAGAAAGTGAACTTTTCCTCGGAGTTGAGAATCGTCTGGTAGGCGGCATTTTCGATTTCAAAGCTGTCTGTCAGAACATCCTCCGGCAGGGCATTCAGGTCATTTTCCGCACTCGGAGCCGAAGCGCAGAAGTAGACGACTGGTTTAGAATCATCTTTTCCCGGTTGAAATACGGGGCCCGTAACCCACTCTTCCGGACTTCGATTGGTTATGTACTCTTTCTCGAAGATCGTCCCGTCGGGGAAGTTATAGCGAGGCTCTTCCCGCTGGGGCGAGGTCTCGGGATTAGTACGGAGCGGATCGGTCGGGGAAAGGAAGAACCCTCCCGGCTTGCCTGTATTATCGGGAAGTCCCCCGAGCCAGAATACGAGCGCCGAGGCGGGGCCAAAAGTCCAACCGAGCTTATTTTCTGCCGTTTGGAAAAAGGTGTCAGCGTAGTTGCAACGAGGCCAACGCTTCCTCACATGACGTACGACAGCGTCCTGGTCAGTGAAATCGGGAGGGTATTCGCCGATGTCGCTCTTGTATTTCTCAATCGCCATCGTAAGCTGCTCGAGCGTCAGTGAGACGGTCGCGTCTTTCGACTTGCGGATCGCGATCCGTGTGCCGATCGTCGTCAGACCGGCAAGGACGGATATGATGACGATCACGATCATCAGTTCGACCAGGGTAAAGGCGGGGCGATTTCTTCCGGTATTCATTTTTCACTCTTTTGGGGTTGGCGGTTTCATTCCAGGTTATGGTTGGTGATGTTGTCACGGGAATACATATTCCCTTCTCCGTCGCCGTTCCAATCGCCGAGACCGACTTGTTCAGTCACACCGTCTTGAAATGGGGAACGGAGGGAAATGTTGGTTTCCAATCCGTATTCCCGATCCGGTCCGGCCGAGTAGATAAGGGGTGTCAGAAGCCACCCGTTCATTGAACCCATCGGATCGAACGGATCGGCCGTATTTTCGATCAGACCGGGATAATAATCGTCGAAGTATGTGTAGAAATCGAAGTCCGAGGACGGATACGAATCAGCTGTTTCTGAGTAGAAAAGGTTGTCGGAGTATTCGTCGGCGTTTGTATCGTTCAACGTATAACCGGCGAGGTGGAACCGGCGCAATTGCCGATAGCGGCTAATCAGAGTCCCTTCATCAGGCGTCGGCTGGCGGTTGCTTTCAGGTAGGGCGGGCGCCCAGCGGATGAAGCGGATCGGATTTCCCCATCCATCGATGAATTCGGGGATTCCATTGTTGTTCGTGTCGGCGGTCTCGCGGTCGAGGAACGTCCCGCGTGTTTCGGGAGAGGTATTCATCAGAATCAGGTAAAGGAGGTCGGCGCTGATATCGCCGTCGCGTGAATTAGCAGCGGTCTGTTGAAGCGTGTACTTAAATTTTTGATACGCAAGATGCACCGGTGAGGGTGAGATGTTCAGAATCGGGTAGTCGTAGTTGACTTCGTCGAAGCAGTCGGGAAAATCGGCCAGGAGAATCTCTCGTAGCATAATCGTGCGGAGAATATACGGCGCGAACTGATTGTCGACCGTCTGAACATCTTCCGGGCTGATAAAAGAGCGTTCGTTCCACTCCAGCCAGGGCATGCGGTAAAGTTGCCGAAGAACCCAGTGATAGATCATCTGCGTTTTTTCGGCTTGCGGACGGACTTTAAATTCTTCTCCGCCGCGAGAACTATTTTCGAGGTTCTTCTCGATATTCCCAATAAAAGAGCTGACGTCCGGCTTGCGGTACTGGTACTTTTCGTAAGCCGAGGTGAGCGCGGCGTCAATTTTGCGGATCGTGGCGATCGTTCGCTCGCGGCGGGTACTTTCAACGGCGCTCCGCTGGACGGTCATCG
Source organism: Thermoguttaceae bacterium (assembly GCA_017652805.1). GTDB lineage: Bacteria > Planctomycetota > Planctomycetia > Pirellulales > Thermoguttaceae > RUG695. The sequence continues at coordinate 3,329 of JAGCAH010000278.1, forward strand.
TCAACGAGGCGAGGATCGCCACAATGACGACGACCAGCATGAGCTCGGTCAGGGTGAACCCCCGGCGGGCGATTCGGCCCGCTTGTGCCGTGAAAGATTCTTTTGTGCTCATTCGCCGCTTCTCTGTTTTCCTTCGAATTCTTCTTCCGCCATTGTCGCGCCGGCACAGAAATTGGTCACGTTGTCCGTTTCGGCGTTGGCGGTGGTCGGATCGTCCGGGTTGGGGACGTAGAGTCTGTCTTCACCCGGAAGGATCAATTGGTAGGTGTCGGGCGCGAACCAAAGGTTGCTCGAACTCCGCGCGTCATGGCGGTACGGGTGGAGCCCGAAGATCGTTTCGTTTCCCGCTTTCAATTCGGTGAAATAGGGAACGCAGACCGAGGTGTCGATCTGACTGCTCGCGTATGGAGTGATCATGCTCCGGTCTCCTTTTAACCCCCGCTCATCCTTAACCTCATTATAGAAGGATTCCCCGTTTTGATACTCCTTAGGTTCATAACTTTCGACATCAAGATGGAGCAAGCGAACGACCCCATCCTTGGCGACTTTATTCGCCCTGAAATAGACGACCGGATAACCCCGGTCATCGCAGATCGCATAGGAGGCGATGTTGTAATTAACCGATCGGTGCGAAGTTCCGACTTCAGAAGGGTTCATGAATCCGGGGTTCAGATCAAAGAAATCTGATTCCCCATGTTGAAAAATGTAGTCCAAAATATCATTGATCCAATCGAGACCCGTCTCGGTCCAACGATTGCGGCCTCTCAAAACCCAGTCTTCTCCGCACAACCAGTATGTTAGCAACTGTCCTTTTTCCGCAACAACAGACAGCTCTTCCAAAATTTCGTCTATTGCGGGATCTCTGCCAAATCTCTGGCGAAATTCATCTTGAATTGTTTTAAGTTCGGAGCTATCGATCGGGTCTTTGTGAAATGTGAGAATATAAACGTTTCGCAACCAATCGATTTCCTCAATCAACAGATCGGCAACGGTTTTATTGGTCAGCTCCGGATCCCTCTTTAAGAGGTGCCGTTTCACCGAAGCCATGTCGGTTCCGTCGGGGGGGTATTCGCCGTATCTGTTCTTGTAGAGTTCCAGCGCCTTGGCGACGCCGTCGAGCGTCGCTTTGTCGTTCCCGCCGCGGAAAAAGTTCATCGCGGTACGGCCCCCCACGGTGAGGAGTCCGGCAAGAATCGAGACGATAAGAATGGCGCCGAGGATCTCAACCAGGGTGAACCCGCGGCGGGTCGGTTTGATATTCGGTTTCATGGATTCTTCCTTCCTCATTTGCGGCGCCTGCGCCTCCGCCGGCCGATTACTGCGACAGCGACTCGATCATCGTGATCATCGGCAGGAAGATCGCGATGACGATCGTCCCGACCATCCCGCCGAGGAAGATGATCATGAGCGGTTCCAACATACTCATCAGCTGGTCGGTATAGGTCTGAACCTCCTCGTCGTAGACGTCGGCGACCTTATAAAGCATTTTATCAAGTTCCCCCGTCTCTTCACCGACGTCGACCATGTTGACGACCATATCGCCCAGGATTTTATCTTTGAACTTCGTTAAAAAGAGCAAAATCCCGATCGGCCCCCCCAGGAAGCAGAAGAAGTAGAAAATGCACGCCGGGTGAATCGGGGGGGTGGCGTGCTTTTTCATCGGGTTGGCGATCGTGTCCCCTTCGCGGATCGCCTCTAAGATGAGCTGGTACATCCGTTCGAAGACGGCGTTCTGCGAGGTCTCTTTGGTGATGTGGATCGCCTCGAGGATCGGCACGCCGCTCTGGATCAGCGTTCCCAGCGTACGCGTGGTTCGCGCGACGACGTTCTTTTCGAAGAGGGGGCCGAAGACCGGAACTTTCAGAAGGAAAAGGTCCCAGCCGAACTTCATGTACTTGAAGCTCGTCGTCACCTTGATGAAGAGCCAGATCAAAAACGGAATCCCCGGGATCAGGTACCAGTACTGGATGGTGGCGCTCGAGGTCGCCATCAGGAACTTGGTCAGGGCGGGAAGTTCGATATCGAAATCTTTAAAGATCGTCACGAACTGCGGGACGATCTTGGTCATGATGAAGATCAGGATACCGAGCGCGAAGGTCAGAATCGAGATCGGGTAGGTCAGCGCCGACTTGATCTGCGCTTTCAGCGACTCGGCGCGTTCGAGGAATTCGGCCAGACGCTGGAGGATCGTCTCGAGCGCGCCGCCCGCCTCGCCGGCCTTGATCATGTTGACGTAGAGGCGGTTAAACGCCTTGGGCGACTTGGCCATCGCCTCGGAAAGGGAGGAACCGCTTTCGATTTCGTTGCAGACGTCGATCAGCGAGTTGCGCAGCGCCCCCGGTTTCGACTGCTGCATGAGGATGTTGAGGCTTCGCAGGATCGGCAGACCAGCGTCTTGCAGAATCGAGAGGTTCCGCGTAAAGTCGCGCAGCACCTTCGAGTTGACCTTCCCGAACGAGAAGGTCTTTCCCGACTTGTTCTTCTTTTTCTTTTCCGCCGTCCGGTCTTTGTGAAGCGTGATTTTCGTCACATGGTAGCCGGCGGCGCGCAGAGTCGCGTTCGCTTCGTTTTCGTCCTTGGCGTCAATGACATCGGTAAACCCTTGCCCTTTGGCGTCAATGGCTTCTACTTTATATTTCGGCATCGCCTCTGACCTCTAGTGCTGCAATCTTAATCGAGAACGGTTTCGCGAATGACCTCGTCGATGGTGGTGATCCCGTCGAAGACCTTTTGAAGCCCCGCCGTACGAAGCGTGAACATTCCGTTCCGCTCGGCGGCCTCACGGACTTCCGAGGCCGGGGCGTTGCGGATGATCAGGTCGCGGATCTCTTCGTTCATGATCATGAACTCATGGATCGCGGTCCGCCCCTTGTATCCGGTGTTGTTACACTTCACGCACCCCTGCCCCTGATAGAAATGCTTTCCTTCAATGTCTTTGTCGGTCAGCCCCATATCGGCCAACAGGTCGGGGGCGGGCGTGTACTCGGCGCGGCAGTCGGGGCAGATCCGGCGGACCAGACGCTGAGCCAGGATCGCCTGCACCGTGGCGGTAATCAGGAATTCGGGAACGCCCATATCTTTCAGACGCGTGATTGTGTTCGGCGCGTCGTTGGTGTGAAGGGTGCTGAAGACCAAGTGCCCGGTCAGCGCCGCCTGCACCGCGATCTGCGCGGTCTCCTGGTCGCGGATCTCGCCGACCAGCACGATGTCGGGGTCCTGCCGAAGAATCGAACGGAGGCACTGCGCGAACGTGTTGCCGATTTCGGCGTCGATCGGCATCTGGACGATTCCGTCGATATCGTATTCGACCGGGTCTTCGGTGGTCATCAGTTTTTCGGTGATGACGTTCAGCTCGGAAAGCGCCGAATAAAGGGTCGTCGTTTTGCCGGAACCGGTCGGGCCGGTCACCAGGATGATCCCGTTCGGCTTTTTGATCACTTCGCGGAACTGCGACATCAGCTCCGGAGACATCCCGACGTTGTTCAGGTCGAGGGAGATGACGCTCTTGTCCAAGATTCGGCAGACGACGCTCTCGCCGAACATCGTCGGCAGAACGCTCACCCGGAAGTCGACCGGAGTGCCGGCGACGAGCATCCGGATACGCCCGTCCTGCGGCAGACGCTTTTCGGCGATATCGAGGTTCGCCAGTACCTTGATGCGCGTGGTGATCGCGCTGGCCAGGTGGCGCGGCGGAGGAACCATCTCGTAAAGGGTCCCGTCGGCCTTGATTCGGATCTTGAACTCGTCTTCGAACGGCTCGAAGTGCAGGTCGCTCGCCTTGTCTTTGATCCCGAGAAGGAAGACCGTGTTGAGAAGCTTTCGCACCGGCGCGCTTTCGGCCATCGCCTCGGCACTCGCCAGGTCGAGTTCGCCGTTCTCTTCGGCCATCGCCTGGGCAAGGAGATCTTTGTCGTTCGCCAGCTCCGACATGATCGACTCGACGCTGTCCCCCTCGCTCGAGGCGTAGTAGCGTTCGAGCGCCGCTTCGACCTCGTGCGGCGTGGTGACCGTCGCCTGAATGTTATACCCCAGGAAGTTGCGAAGCTCGTCGAGCACCTCGAGCCGTTCGGGCTGGCTGGTGGCGATCGTCAGCGTGTCGTTCCGGAAGCTGATCGGGATGGCGTTATACATTCGCGCCATCGGTTCGGTCAGGTGGGCGAGAACCTCCGGCGGGATCGTCAGGTCGGAGATGTTGACGACCGGAATCCCCATCTGCTCGGCCAGCGCCTGGGCGAGCTGGTCTTCGCTGATCATGTTCATTTCGACCGCGATGGCGCCGAGCTTCACCCCCGACCGCTGAGACTGTTCCTCAACGAGAAGGTCGAGCTGCTCTTCGTCAATAAAGCCAAGGTCGACTAAGATCTGACCGATTCTGCGCGAAGCCATGGGTTCCTCTTTGTCTGATCGCTCTTTTACGTGTTACGGCGCCTGCCGAACGGTCCGTTCGGCCGACGCCCGCGGCTGCTTCCGGAAGTGATTCGGCGCGCTACTTCTTTTTCTTGCCGGTGTCTTCTTCTTCCTCTTCTTCGTCGCCCCCCGTTTCGAGACCGGCCTCGTAACGGCGGATCTTCTGGTCCAGAATGTCGGGGAAGTTCGACTTGATCAGCACGTCCTCTTTGGTGACGATCCCGTCGCGCCAGAGCTGGAACAGGTGGTCGTCCAGCAGCTGCATCCCGAGCTTGTGCCCGGTCTGAATCGACGAGTTGATTCGGAACGTCTTGTTTTCACGAATCAGGTTCGCGATAGCCGGCGTGACGACGAGCATCTCATACGCCGCGACGCGCCCCCCCTGAATTCGGGGAAGGAGCTGCTGCGAGAGAATCCCCAGAATCGAGGTCGAAAGCTGGGTTCGGATCTGATCCTGCTGGTTCGTGGGGAAGACGTCGATGATACGGTTGACCGTTCCCTGCGCGCCGGTGGTGTGAAGCGTGCCGAAGACGACGTGCCCCGTTTCGGCGGCGGTGATCGCCGCCTCGATCGTTTCAAGGTCACGCATTTCACCGACGAGGATGACGTCGGGGTCCTGACGAAGCGCGCCGCGGATCGCGTCGGCGAACGACATCACGTCGACGCCGACCTCGCGCTGGTTGACCGTCGATTTCTTGTGGTAGTGATAGAATTCGATCGGGTCTTCGATCGTGATAATGTGGTGGTCGACGTTGGTGTTCAGGTAGTCGATACACGCGGCGAGCGTCGTCGATTTACCGGAACCCGTCGGCCCGGTGACGAGGATCAGGCCACGCGGACGGAGAATCAAGTCGTGCATCACCGGCGGTGTGCCGAGCTGTTCCATCGAAAGGAGCTCGGTCGGGATCTGACGCAAGACCAGCCCGGTGTTCCCCTTCTGCTTAAAGACCGAAACACGAAACCGCGCCTTGGTTCCGAACGCGAACCCGAAGTCGGTGCCCCCGCGCTCCTGAAGCTCCTGCTGACAGCGCTGGGGGGTGATGCTTTTCATCAGCGAGACGGTGTCGGCTGGCTCGAGGCTCTTTGTTTCCAACTTGACCAGTCGGCCATGAAGACGGAGAACCGGCGGCTGACCGACGGCCAGGTGCAGGTCGCTCGCCCCGCGAACCACGACCGTCTCGAGGAGTTTATCAATTAAGATCGTACTCATGAAGTCTCTTTCCCTTGAAATCCCTTATCAAGTTACTGTCAAAACGGTGAAACACGCTGTGTTATTCTTCAAGACGCGCGACGCGCATTACCTCTTCGATGGTGGTGATCCCCTTCAGAACCTTTGAAATGCCGTCTTCGTAGAGGACGTGCATCCCCTCGCTCCGGGCGGCGCGGCGGATCTCGGAGGTCGTCGCCCCCTTATAGGCAAGTTCGCGCACCTTCGACGACATCATCATCAGTTCGAAGATCGCCTGACGCCCGCGGTAGCCCGACTTGTTGCATTCGGCGCACCCTTTCCCCTTCAGGAAGGTGCCGCGCGCCGCCATTTCGGGCGTGATCCGGGCGGCTTCGAGTTCGGCGGCGCTCGGCGTGTAGGGGTGAGAGCACTTCTTGCAGACGCGGCGAACCAGACGCTGCGCCATGATCCCAATCACCGAGCTGGAAACCAGGTAGGGGGGAACCCCCATGTCGACCAGGCGTGTGATCGCTCCCGGCGCGTCGTTCGTGTGAAGGGTGCTGAAGACCAAGTGCCCGGTCAGCGACGCCTGAATCCCCATCTGCGCCGTTTCGAGGTCGCGCATTTCGCCGACCAGAATGATGTTCGGCGCCTGACGAAGCATCGAACGGATGACCGCCGCGAAGTCGAGCCCGATCTGGTGCTTGATTTCGACCTGGTTGATCCCGGGGAGGTAGTACTCGACCGGGTCTTCGGCGGTGATGATCTTGCGCGTCGGCGTGTTCAGCTCGTTCAGCGCGGCGTAGAGGGAGGTCGTCTTTCCCGACCCCGTCGGCCCGGTCACCAGAATGATCCCGTTCGGGCGGGAGATCAGCGAGGTAAACCGCTTGTAATCGCGCTGGCTGAATCCCAGCTGAAGAAGGGAGACGCGGATGTTGTCTTTGTCGAGGATACGCATGACGATCGACTGGCCGTGGTTGGTCGGGATGACCGAAACGCGCAGGTCGAGGTCTTTGGTGCCGAGCGTCAGCTTGATACGCCCGTCCTGGGTGCGCCGCCGTTCGGCGATATCGAGCCGGGCGAGAATTTTAAAGCGGGAGAGGAGCGCCCCCTGGAACCGTTTGGGGATCGCTTCGCGTTCGACCAGTTTCCCGTCGATCCGGTAGCGGATCCGGACGCGGTCTTCGAACGGTTCGATGTGAATATCCGAGGCGCGCAGCTGTACCGCCTCGCTGATGATCTGGTCGCAGAGCCGGACGATCGGCGCGTCGCTGGTGTTGTCGCCGAACGTGGCGCTCGTCGGGTCTTCGGTCGCCGCCGACTCGACCTGGGTGAAGTCGATCGCCGTGTCGGTCAGGTCGTGTATCATCGAGTCGGCGCTCTCGGCGATGTTCTGACTGTAGTGGCGGTTGATCGCTTCCTGGATAGCTTCTTTCGAGGCGATTAACGGTTCGATCGGCTTCTGGAGAATGAATCGGAGCTTTTCGAACGTGTCCATGTCGTTCGGGTCGCTCACGACAACCTGGAGGGTGTCGCCGTCTTCGTCGTAGGGGATCACGCCGTTTTCCCGCGCGATCGACTCGGAAATCAGTTCGATGATCGCCGGGCGGATCGTCACGTCGCGCAGATCGATGTACTTCTTGCCGTACTCCTCGGCCAGCGCCTTGGCGACCTGCTCCCCCGTCACATACTCGAGTTTGATCAGCGCGTCTTGCAGTTTGATCCCTGACGCCTGAGCCAGCTGCTGGGCGTCTTTGACCTGAGTTCGGCTGATCAGGCCGTCCCGGTTCAGGATCTCCAGATAATTCAGTCTTTTTGCCATGACGGTTTCAGGATGATGGTGCGTGCGCAAAATCCTCTCAGGCGCAAGCCCCTTTTCAGGGACTGCCGCACGGTAACGATGATAAAACGGCGGAGAGAGGGCGTTTTTGCCGACTCCCCCCTATAACATAATTTACCCGTAAATTCCTGTCGAGTCAATCATTTCGCCCGATTTGCCTATTTTTTTCTTCCCTTTTCCGCTTCAAATGATTAAAATCACTATATTGGGAAATTCGGCATTCGGAGAGTGAAAATAATCGATGGTGATCAGGTATTTTTGGATCATTTCCCTTCTGGAAATCGCTGCCGTTGTTCTGCTCGGAGTGGAATTCGGATTTGGCCGGATTGTCGCCGCCTTGATCCTTTTGTTCCTGGTGGGTTTGATCCTGTTCCGTCTCTCTCCGTCGCTGACGACTCGTCGGGACGGAACCTCTCTCCCCCCCGACGAGAGACTCCTTTTTAAGCTCGGAACAATCCTGATCATGGCTCCCGGTTTTCTCACAACCCTGGCGGGGATCCCTCTCCTCTTTCGGCCGGGGCGCGCCCTCTACCGCCGCTTCTTGGAAAAGAAACTGGTTCCGAATCTTCCTGATCCGGTGAGGCTTTTCGTTTCCTTCTTCGGGCTGGGCGGGTCGGCGCCGCAAGATGCCGAGACCGGGTCGAACCGCACGTGGAACCCCTACGGCCCCACCGAAACCTCCCAGGACGAGGTCGTCGAAGACGACGATCCCGATACCGCCGACGCCTATAACGGGGACATTTCCTCCGGGAATTCGACCCCCGACGATGACGACATCATCGACGTCGATTATACGGTTCAATGAACGATTATACCTGGCTCCCCTTTCCGTCTCCGACTCTCGGTTCCGGATCCGACCCGCATCGGCGCCGGGCGCTCGCCGAGTTTTTGGCGGGACCGGAAAACCGGCTCGTCGAGACGGCAGTCCGTCTGGTTCTGGGAGGGGTTCCCTTTTTCGCCGACTCTCCCCTGTCGCGCTCTCTTTCGAGTAAGGTGCAGCGCCGTTCGGGGCGGTCTCCCGCCAAAAAAGGGGAGGCGATCGGACGGGAGGCGTTTGATTGGCGGCTCCCCCCTCCGCGGCGCGAGGACGGAAATCCGGCGGAGGTGATCGACTATATGCCGTCGGCGAACCTTCCGGATCTCTTCCCCCTCGTCTTTTACGGTCCGCCGGGGTGCGGCAAGACCCAGTTGGCCGGGGGGATCTCGCGCGAACTCCGTCGGCGCGATCCGCTCGCCGACGGGGTTTTTCTGGGAGGGGAACAGTTCTACCGTTCCTTTTCCGACGCGATCAGTAAAAACCGCGCCGAGGATCTTCGAGCCTATTTTTTACGTTGCCGCTATCTGGTCTTCGACAATGCCGACGAGCTCGAAGAGTATCCCGCCGGCGCCGCCGAGCTCCTGAGCCTTCTCGCGGCCGTCCAGGAGAGCGGGACGGTCGTGATCCTGACCCTCTCGCGCCATCCCGAACAGGTCTCCGCCTTTCCGGCGGCGCTGCGCTCCCGTCTGGTCGGCGGCCTTGCCGTTCCGGTCGCGTTCCCCTCGCGCGGCGGACGCGCGCTTCTGCTTCGCCGATACGCCGAGGTTTTTCGGGTCAAACTCCTCGAAGAGACCGAATCGTTTCTTTTAGACGCGCTCCCCGAGTCGCCGGGGGAGATGTACGCCCTCTTCGAACAGCTCTACCACATGCACCATTGGAGCGAGATCCTTCCCGATCCGGAGAAGATCAGACTCTTTCTCGAGAAGAGACAGACCCTCGCTCCCCTCTCCCTCGAGACGATCGCCAAGACCGCGGCGCGCACCTACGCGGTGAAACTGAGCGAACTGCGGAGCAACACACGCCGCAAGACGGTTGTGACCGCGCGGAATATGACCCTTTTTATCGCCCGAAGGTCGATCGAGGTGACCCTCCAGGAACTCGGCCGCTATTTTGCCGGGAGGGACCATTCGACGATCCTCCACGGGATCCGGTCGATTGCCGAGAAAATCGAGCGCGACGACGAGCTGAAACTCCAATATGACCGGATTATGGGAGAATTAAACAAAATTGCTAAAATAGGCTGACTTTATCGATTGTTCTTTTTCTAACGAAAATTACGTTTTTTCGGATTTTATCAATTTTTCCGGCAGAGAGAGCCGAAAAAGAGATTAGCGGGCAAAATCCCGCCGCGTCTCCCTTTGTATCCCCGGCGGCAAAAGGGGATCGCTCGAAGCGATTCGGGGGCGCGCGCAATAGGTTTAATCTTGATCGGAGAGAATCATGTTCCAGAAAACCGTTTTGATGATCGTCTTTACGTTTGCCGTCGGATTGGTCGGATGCCGATCCTGCTGGGGGCCGTATGACCACTGTCAACCGACTTTTGTCCCCGAAGCGGGCGACGAATGCATGGGGGAACTCTATCGAAACGGCTCGATTCTCGGCGGTATGGAACGCCGCGGCAATTGCAGTACCTGCTCGTCATGCGGCGGCGGTTCTGTCGATTACGGCTATGCCGATTACGGTTACGGCGGCTATACCGAAGGCTATACGCCGCAGGGATACGTCGAAGAGGGCGTCAGCGGTTACTCCGAAGCCGGCGCGACCGAGCCTCTTCCGGCCACCCCCGCTCAGAAATCCGAAACGATTCCGACCCCCGCGCCGCAGGGGAAGGGGTCGATTGAGGATTACCTTCCCGATCCCGTGTTCAACGAAGGAATTTGACCTACAACGTTCCATCTAAAAAACTCTCCACACTCTCCGTAGACGGAACGCTCCTTTGCCCGAGAAGCTTTTTCAGGCTTCTCGGGTTTTTTATTTTTCCGTTCCGATCCGCCCCCCTTTTTCCGGGTTCTCAGGTGCGCGGAACGGGGGGAATCCTATTGAACAAACAATACGCTTGAGATATAATGGGTAAAATTCCTTCGGAACGTGCCGAAAGGGTTTTAAAGTTACCCCGTTTTTACAGGGATGTTGCGTAATGTCTCAAGAAGAAAACTCTTCCGACGTCAGTCAGTCTTTGCCCGGCGCGACGTCTGACTCGCGGGTCGGGGAGCACGGCGCCGGCGTTTCCGATTCCAACGCCAAACAGCCTTCCCCGCCGACTCCTCTCACGTGGACCGGCTGCCGCTACTCGATGAAGGCGTATCGCTTCAGGGCGATCTGTCTTTTCCTTGTTTCGGTGGCGGTCGCGGCGGCGGCGTTCTACGCCGTGCGCTTCCGCGGCCAGTCCGAAAACGCTTCGTGGATCTACGGCGGGTCGGCGATTCTGCTCCTCGTCCTTTGGGTTCCGCTTTTGGCGAAGATGCTCTATCGTCATTACACGATCTCGTACAAACTCGACCGGGATCGGCTCCTGTTGACGCGCGGCTTCTTCCGGCAGACGACCGATACCATTCTGATTCCCCAGATCGACGACATCTCCAAGGTTCAGACCTTGGCCGACCGGCTCATCAACCACGTCGGGACGATCGAAATCTATGCCAATGACCGTTCCGACGGCCACTTTTTGATGGAAGCGATTGATCAGCCGCAGAAGGCGTTCGAATCGATTGATCTTCTCCGCAAAGATTACATTCGCCGCCGTGGAATCAAACCGTTCGTCTCGCTTGACCACGGGGCCGACGCCAGCGATGTGGGCACCCTCTACGAATGACCGGCGTGTTTGTATAACACAAATCCTCCCAACGATAATATTCGAAATACACAGATATGGAACTTGAACAGTTTTTAACCTCGGTCTCGGACTTTTTCGGTTTTATCGCCAAGAAGATCGAAGGGGGCATCACCTCTCTGTTCGGCTCGTCGAACGAACGGATTCTCAAAAAACTCGAGACGCGCGTCGAGGCGATCAATAAGCTCGAGAGCAAGTATCAGGCGATGTCCGACGACGAGCTGAAAGAGCAGACGGCTCTCTTCCGCAGACGGCTTTTCGACGGCGAGACGCTCGACGACATTTTGGAAGAGGCGTTCGCCGTCTGCCGTGAGGCAAGCCGCCGCGTTCTGGGGCTTCGGCATTACGACGTGCAGCTGATCGGGGGGATGGTTCTCCACAGCGGGGCGATCGCCGAAATGATGACGGGGGAAGGGAAAACCCTGGTGGCGACCCTTCCGGCATACCTGAACGCCCTCGAGGGGAAAGGCGTTCACGTTGTTACCGTCAACGATTACCTGGCCCGCCGCGATATGGAATGGATGGGGCCGCTCTATATGGCGCTCGGGCTGACGGTCGGCAACATTCAGGCGAATATGTCGACGCGCGATCGGCAGGCCGCCTATTCGTGCGACATCACCTACGGGACGAACAACGAGTTCGGTTTTGACTACCTGCGCGACAATATGCGTCCCGCCCGCCGGGGGGACCCCAGTTTCGACCAGGAACGTCAGCAGTCGCAGGGACCTCTGCATTACGCCATCGTCGACGAGGTTGACAACATCCTGATTGACGAGGCGCGTACGCCGCTGATCATCTCCGGTCCTTCCGAAGACGACGTGACCAAATACGGCAAGGCCGACGCCGTGGCGCGCCAGCTCGTCAAGGACGAGGATTTCACCGTCGACGAAAAAGACCACACCTGCAACCTGACCGATATCGGGATCCGCCATGCCGAACATCTGGCGGGGGTGGAATCGTTCTACACCGCCGGGAATATGCACTGGCCTCACCTGATCGACAACGCGCTGAAAGCGCACCACCTCTATAAGCGGAACGTCAATTACGTTATCCGCGACGACGAGATCATCATCGTCGACGAGTTTACCGGCCGACTCATGGAAGGGCGGAACTGGAGCGACGGGCTTCATCAGGCGGTTGAGGCCAAAGAAGGCGTGCGCGTCAAAAAGGAGAACCAGACGCTCGCCACGATCACGCTTCAGAACTTCTTTAAAATGTATGACAAACTTTCCGGGATGACGGGGACCGCTTTGACGGAAGCCGTCGAGTTCTGGAAAATCTACCATCTCGACGTCGTCACCATTCCGCCGAACCGACCGGTTCAGCGGAAGGTCTTTCCCGATAAGATTTACAAGACCGAACGGGAAAAGTACGACGCCGTCGTCGAGGAGATCGAACGGGTCCACAAGTGGGACGTTCTGACCCTGAACAACGACAACGAATACTGGGGAACGGTCGAGTCCGAAACCGACGGCGAAATCGTTTTCCGGCCGAAGGGGGCGAAAGAGGCGCAGACGATCGCCAAAAGCTCCGTCAAATCGCTGCAGCGGAAAGGGTGTCCGATCCTGGTCGGCACCACGTCGATCGCCAAGAGCGAGCTGATCTCCGAGAAGCTCGACAGGAAGGGGATCAAGCACCAGGTCCTAAACGCCAAGCCCGAGAATGTCGGCCGCGAGGCGGAAATCATCGCGCAGGCCGGGCGTCTGGGCGCGGTCACGATCGCCACGAACATGGCCGGCCGCGGTACCGACATCATCCTGGGGGGGAACCCCGAAACGCTCGCCTGGTCAATCTTCCAGCACAAATACCCGACCCGGCTCGACGTGCCGCGCGACGAATGGGTCGCTAAGATCCGCGAGATCGAAACGACCGAAAAGATGAAAGAGGAAGGGGACGAAGTCCGCAAGCTGGGGGGGCTGCACATCATCGGAACCGAACGGCACGAGGCGCGGCGAATCGACCTCCAGCTGCGCGGGCGAAGCGGCCGACAGGGGGATCCCGGTCAGGCACAGTTCTTCCTTTCGCTCGAAGATGAGCTGGTTCGCGTCTTCGCCGGGGACTGGGTCAAGAATATTCTGACCCGACTCGGAATGGAAGACGGCCAGGCGATCGAAAACGCGATGGTCTCGCGCCGTATTGAAGGGGCCCAGAAAAAAGTCGAAGAGCGGAACTTCGAAATACGAAAAGGCCTCCTCGACTACGACGAGGTGATGGACGTCCAGCGGAAGCGGGTCTACTCGTACCGCCAGCGGATCCTCGATAACGGCAACACACGCGATTTCGTCGACGAGATGATCGACAACGTCGTCAAGAAGAAGGTCGAAGAATACCTCAACCCGAACTTCGGCCCGATGGCGTTCGCCGACTACGCCTCGAAAGACGACCAGTTCGGCGTGGAGTTCGAGCCCCGGCAGTTCCGTTCCATGTCGTTCAAAGAGGCCGAAGACTGCGCCCGCGACTACGCGCGCCGAATGGCCGAAACCCAGGTTCTCGACGCCATCGACGAGAACCTCTCGTACGATGTCCCCGAAGAGGAATGGAACTGGCAGGCGCTGGCGGCGTTCGCCAACCAGAAATGGAAAGCCGCGCTGCGCGACAGCGACCTCCGTAAAGTCGGGCGGGACGACGTGGCGCAGTTCCTGATCAAGAAATCGTCGGACTACATCGACCGCGTCGATATTTCGCGCGTTGCCTCGGTCCTCGAACCGAACTACGGCGCGCAGTCCGTTTCGGTCTTCGCCAAGATTATGTTCGGCCTGATCATCGATCCCGAATCGCTCAAAGGGCTTGAGCCGGAACAGGTCTGCGAAAAGGTACGCACACAGGTCTTTGACCTGTATCGCGAAAAAGAGGTTCAGTTCCCGGTCGTCTCGGGCCTGATCCACTACACCATCCGCGACGAGAGCGGCCGCCGCCTGAATCGGGAAGGGATCATCGAATGGGCGAAACGCCGATTCGGGATCGACCTTCCGCCCGACGAGCTGAAAAATATGCAGCGGCGTCAGATCGAAGAAGACCTCTTCCGGATCAGCCGCACGTCGCTCGCCGGTCAGAGCGCCGACGTCGAAGAACTCGACCGCCGTCTGAAAAAGATATTCGAAAACCAAAAAGTGAATATCGAGAAGATCACCGCCGCGCGGGAAGAGAAGATCCGCCGGAACGAAAAGATCACGCTCGAAGACCGGATCGCGCTCCATAAAAAGGACGCCGATCTGGACGACCTCTGCCGATGGATCGACGAGCGGTTCGGCGCGAGCGTCACCCCCGCCGAAATCTGTGACTGGGACGTCCTCAACGTGCGGAACCGGCTCGAGTCGCTCATCGAAGAGAAATACAATCCGGAAATCCGCCGCGCCGAACGGCATATCATCCTCACGTTCCTCGACGGCGCCTGGAAAGAGCACCTTTTGACGATGGACCGGATCAAGGCTGGAGTCGGTTTCCGCGGATACGCCCAGTCCGACCCGAAAGTCGAGTACAAGCGGGAAGGGATGGCGGCGTTCGAAAAGATGTGGACGATGATCTTCGAGAACGTTCTTCACACGCTGTTCCAGACCGAAAATCTGAACGAACGGTTCCTCGAGTCGGTCTGGGTCGAAAGCGAAGCGACCCACGAGTCATACACCCCGCCGCCGATGGCCGAACAGTCCGGCGGGGGAGATATCGGCGCTCAGCAGGACGCGGCGATCGCGGCTTCCAAAGCGTCGCGGCCCCAGACGATCCGAAACAAGACCGAACGGGTCGGGCCGAACGAGCCGTGCCCCTGCGGGAGCGGCAAAAAATACAAAAAATGCTGCGGCAAGAGGCGATAACCCGCGCGTCAAAAGCGAGCGCGTCTTTCCGAGTCGGGAAGGCGCGTTCTTTTTCGCCCCCGCGGCGCTTTGCCTCTCATAAAGGTCGGTTCATATCGGCGGTTCTTACCGCCGGGCGGCAAATGATCAGGGAACAACGCGATGCTTGATTTAAGCGGAAAAAAGATCATGATCCTCGACGCCCACGGGATCATCTATCAGGTCTTTCACACGATGCGCGAAATGATCGGCCCGAAAGGGCAGGCGACCGGCGCGGCGTACGGCTTTACCCGCGACGTGATCGGTCTTCTGCTGAAATTCGAGCCCGACGCGATCTTCTGCGCGTTCGATATGCCGGGAAAGACATTTCGGCACGAGATATACGCCGAGTACAAGGCGAACCGTCCCCCGATGCCCGAAGACCTCCGCCCGCAGCTGATTTTTGTGCGGCAGATTCTGGAAGGACTCTGCGTTCCCCGATTGGAACTTGAACTTTACGAGGCGGACGACATTCTGGCGACCGGCGCGCGCCGCGCCTCCGACGCGGGAGGAGAGGTCATACTGGTCACCTCCGACAAAGACGCGCGCCAACTGATCAGCGACCGCGTTCGGCTGTATAACCTGCGGAAGGAGTCCCTCTACGGCGCCGACGAGCTGAAAGCCGACTGGGGGATCCGTCCCGACCAGGTGATCGACTTCCAGACGATGGTTGGCGACGCGACCGACAATATTCCCGGAATTCCCCTAATCGGCCCGAAGAGCGCCGCCGACCTTCTCCAAAAGTACGACACGCTCGAAGAGATCTTTCGCCGCGCCGGTGAAATCAAGGGGAAGAAAGGGGCGAATATCGCCGCCGCCCGGGAGTCGTCCGAAATCTCCCGCGCCCTGGTCACGCTCGACACCGGCGTGCCGATCGAAATCGACTGGGAGAAAGGGGTGCCGCGCGGGGTCGATCCGAATCGGCTCGGCGAGCTGTTCCAGACGTTCGGGTTCCGTTCTCTTCTGCCGCAGATTGACAAGCTCACCGAGCGGTTCGGCAGTCGCGTCTGCGAGCGCGACGCCGCTCTGGACGAGATGTACAGTCTGACCGAAAAGAAGGAGCCGACCCCTTCCGAGCGTCCGGCGCCCGCCGCGCAGCAGCGTTCCCTTTTCGACGCCGCCGGCGAAAAGACGCCCCCGCCCGCCAAAGAGACGCCGGCCAGGGCGAGCCTGACCGAAGAAAACCGCGCGTTTACCGAAAAGATCTTTGCCGCGCTTCACGTTCCGGCGGAGAGCGTCTATCCCGAGATTCGCGTCGCCGAGACGATCCCCGCCGACGCCCGGTTTGAGCTGATCAATACGTCCGAAGGGTTTGCCCGGCTCTGCGGACGGCTCGAAAAAGCGCCGGTCGTCAGCGTCGACCTTGAGACGGTCGATCTTCAGGGCGTACCGAAAGCGCGGCCCCGCTTTGCCCTGATCGCCGGGATCGCCCTCTGCTTCGAGCCGGACCATGCGTATTACATTCCCCTTCGCGGCCCGGCGGAAGAAGCGGTTCTTTCGGAGGCGAAGGTGCTCGAAGCGCTCCGTCCGATCCTCGAATCCGCCGAGGTTAGAAAGATCGGGCAGAACATCAAGTACGATATGATCGTCTTCGGGAACTACGGGATCCGTCTGCGCGGCGTCCTTTTCGATACGATGGTCGCCGACTATCTTCTCCGAGCGGGCGAACAGCACCATAACATGGACGAGCTGGCGCAGGTCTATCTGAATTACACGACGATTAAAATTTCGGAGCTTCTCGGCACCGGCAAAAATCAGAAGTCGATCGACGAGGTGCCGACCGCCGAGGTCGCCCGTTACGCCGCCGAAGACGCGCTGGTTCCCTGGTATCTCTATCCGCGCCTTCTCGAAGGTCTTCGAAAGGAGCCCGCCCTTCTGCGGTTGATGACCGAACTTGAAATTCCGCTGATTTCGGTTCTGGTCGAGCTCGAAACGAACGGAATCGCAATCAATACCGCGCATTTCGACCATCTCAAAACCGATTTTGCCCAGCGTCTCGACGAGACGAAACGGGAAATCGAACAGATCATCCGCCGCGACGCGCCCGACTCTCCCCTGGCGGACGGGTTCAATATGAACTCCCCCCGGCAGCTCGAACAGGTTCTTTTCGACGATATGGGAATCCCGTCGACCAAAAAGACGAAGAAGAAAACCGGTCGGAGCACCGACGCGGGCGTTTTGGAAGAACTGGCGGCGCAGGGGTACGAACTTCCGAAGATGATCCTGAAACACAGAACGGTCACGAAGCTCCTCGGAACGTATATCGAACCGATCCCGAAACAGATCCATCCGGTCACCGGGCGGATCCACGCGTCGTTTAACCAGTCGGTCGCCGAGACGGGGCGGCTCAGTTCCAGTTCGCCGAATCTGCAGAACATTCCGGTCCGGACCGACGAGGGGAAAGAGATCCGCCACGGATTCGTTCCCGACCGCCGGCTCGGGTTCGACACGTTCATTTCGTGCGACTACAGCCAGATCGAACTGCGCGTTCTGGCGCACTACTCGAAAGACCTGCATCTGATCGAGGCGTTTGAAAACGACATCGACGTGCACGCGTCGGTCGCCGCGCAGATCTTTCACGTCCCGCTCGCCGAGGTGACAAGCGAACAGCGAACCAAGGCGAAGGCGGTCAACTTCGGCCTGGCGTACGGCCAGACCGCGTTCGGCCTGGCCAAGGCGCTCGGTATTTCGAACGGCGAGGCGGCGGAGTATATCCGCGGCTTTTTTGAGACGTATCCGGGAATCCGCGAATTCTTCAGCCGCGTCCTGACCGAGGCTTCCCGCGCCGGGTATGTCACCACCATCCTGGGACGGCGGCGTTCGGTCGACGGGGTGCGTCCCCCGCAGGAGGGGCGGCCGCTGAATATGCCCGAACGGACCGCGATCAACACGGTCATTCAGGGGTCCGCCGCCGACCTGATGAAAGCGGCGATGGTGAACGTCTCGAAACGGCTGGCGGCGTGGAACGACGAAGCGCCCGGAACGGCGCGGGTCGCGCCGAAACAGAGCGAAACCCCTTTGCCGGCAAAGACGACCGAAAAGAAAGACGGATTCCTCTTTGATATGGACGCGGACGCTCCGGCGGCGGTCGAGATTTCGGACAATCTCTTTCTTCCCGATCGGCACGCGCCGCGCGGCCAGCTCCTTCTGCCGATCCACGACGAACTTCTCCTTGAAACGCGCCGCGAGGCGGCCGACGAACTGGCCGGACTCGTTTCGGCCGAAATGCTCCTGGGGCAGCCGCTGAGGGTGCCGCTGAAAGTCGACACCGAATTTAGCGAGACGTGGTGACGCGGACGCACAAATCAAAAAACGCCCTCCTTCTTAATGAAGGAGAGCGCTTCGTATAACAAAACGTGCGGAACGCGTGTTACGCGACGTGCCGGTTGTAGATCGCCTGACCGTATGAGGCGCGGCGGATTTGCGCGGCTTCGCTCTGGTCGGCGGGGCGTTCAAACTGGAGCAGAATCACATCCGAAGCTTCGCGGATCGAAGCCGCATTTTTGAGCCTCGTGGCAAGGGTCGAATATTTCACGCTCAGCTCATACCACAGATAGTCAAGCTGCATGTAGAGGTCGCCGATCGACTTGCCCTGCTGCCGGGCGAAGTTGAGGAGCGCCTCCTTGCGGGACCAGAAGGTCCACTGGGCGATTCCGTACCCAGCGGAATCGTGTACGAAGTTGGTGTACGAACCGTTGTCGACGGCGGCGGTGTACTCGTCGTCGGACATTCCCAGGGATCGCTCGTAGGAGTTCTGCAGGTTGTTGGCGCGGAATCCGCCCGACTCGGCGTTCAGATTCCCCATCAGGCCGGCGACGCCGTAGAGGTTTCCGATCTTGGCGACAAAGTAGTCCCAGACCACCTGTTCGGGATTCGAGACCGGGGTCGGCGTCGGCGTCGGATCGGGAACGACGACCTTGCTCGGGTCGGGCGTGATCTGAATGTTCGAGAAGACGGTGTTTCCCGCGCCGCCGTAGAACCCGACCATTCCCCTCGTCAGGCGGGTGTCGTTGGCGGCGACCTGAACGGCGTCGCCGACGCCGCAGGCGACCTGACCGTCGACGATCTGCGCCCAGACGGTGTAGCTCTGGTTATGGGCGAGGGAGTAGTTTGCGCTCGCCAGGACGGTGAACGATTCCCCTTCGCTGACGTAGTAGAGGGTGACCGCGGTGTTCCGGAATTCGGCGAAGTAACGCGCGCCCGAATCCTGAACCGCCAGCTCGATCCCCGCCTGGAAACTGACGGTCGAGTCGGTCGACCTGAACGTGGCGGAGACCCGAAGATCTTCGGGGAACGCGTCGTAGTCGCAGACCGCTTCAAGCGCGCCGCTCCGTCCGTCGATCGTGAGGGAGCCGTTTCGGGCGGTCACCTTCGATATCTTGTCGCCGAAGAGGTACCAGTATTGAGTGTCGGAAGGATAGATCTCGTAGGTCGTTACCGGATTGGCGACCGGCTGGCCGTTCCGGACGATGTCGGCGTGGACGATGACGTCGCCGACCCGATTGGTCGGCGCCGACGCGGCGGCGGGATTCGCCTCGACCGAAATGTTGCTGAACGAAACCGCTCCGCTAGAGGCGTAGAAGCCGACCCATCCCCCCGAAAGACGCGTGTCGTTATACGTTAAGAGGGTGTTGTCGCCGACGCCGAACGAAACCTTTCCGCCGGAGACCTGCCCCCAGATCGTGTATGTTTGGTTCACGGAGAACGAGCAGAGTGCCCCGTCGAGAAGGGTCATCTGTTCATTGTTCCCGACGTAGTAGAGGTAGACGCGGTCCGACTGGAGTTCGGCGTAATAGCGGTGCCCGGTATCGGAGACCGCCAGTTCCAGCCCCCCCTTGAACGAGGCGGCGGTCGCTTTGAAGTCGGCGGTCACGCGGAGATTCTCCGAAAAGCCGTCGTAGTCGCAGACCGCCTCGAGTGCGCCGGTGCGCGCGTCGATCGAAAGGGTGCCGCCCCGCGCGGATATCTTTGAAATCTGATTGCCGAAAAGGGCCCAGTTCTGAAGATCGGAAGGATAGATGGCGAACGACTTGGTGTTTTCGGGGAGCGCCTCGTTCGTCTGGAACCAGTAGGTGGAAAGGTGCGCGTGGTCGCCCGGGCCGACGAAGCCGTCGCCGTCAATATCGGACGCCGGGTTCCAGTTCTCCGTGTCTTTGGTGGAGAACCAGGCGTAACTCATATACGAGAGTTCCGACGGTCCGATGAATCCGTCCCCGTCGGCATCCATGGTCGAGGCGATGTAGACGTCGCCGACCTGGTAACCCGGGGGCGCGGCCTGGGTCGGCGCGGGAAGCGCGGCGGCCGCTTCCAGCCCGGCGGTGACGGCCAAAAGCTGACGGTCTTCGAGCGATTCGAAACGTAAAACGCGTTTTTTCATAGCGAGTCCCTTTCGGGCTTGGCCGGAAATCCGGCCGGAGGAGTTATTCTGACGATTCCCGCGACTTGTTACGGCGCGAAGAGGACGCTCTTAATTCTCCATCGTCCCGCCGCGCCCCGCCATTATACATTATTTTTCGGATAAAAGAGGGGGAAGCGGAAATTTCCCCCTCCGAGCCGGCATAATCTCCCGGTTTGAACCGAGAGTCAGCTGATCTGAAGTCCCTGGTGCGAAATCGGAATGTAGCCGTTCGAGAAGAGGCTGGCGAAGGTGTACTTCCGATCGACCCGCCAGGTCGAGTTCCCGGAGATCGGCTGACCGGCGCCCGCCGCGCCTGACTGCTCGATGACGTAGATGCACTGGTTCGCCACGTCGACCGACGAAACCAGACGGACATGCCCGCCGGTCTGTTTGTACCAGAGAACCGCGTCTCCCGGTTTGAGGCAGGCGTAGGCGGCGTACATGACGTCCTGTCCGTTATCCGAGGTCACCTGGGCGGTATGCGAGCCGGACGTGAGGTTGTAGTTCCCGACCGCCACGATCTTTCCGCGGCCGGGGAACATGTAGTAGGTTCCCAGGAGGGAAAGGGAGGGGTCGAAAACGCGCCAGGCCATCGAGACCGCGCTGGAGCAGTCGGATCCGACATAGGTCGTCGATTCGGTCGGGCCGGTGTAGACGCCGCTGGCGTTCAGGTAGGAGGTGAACTTTTCGTAGGAACCGCTTCGCATCTTCTGCGAATAGGGGACGCCGTAATAGGTCTGCCCCGCCTTGAACATCACGCCGTAGTCGGGGTTGTAATAGGTGATATCCGCCGCGGCGGTCCATTTGACCGTCGCCATCGAACGCATATAGGCGACGACTTCGGCGCGGAGCGCGGCGTTTTCCTCTTCGGGGGTCGGCCCGGTGTCGTAGAGGTCGTCTCCGGTATAGACGCCGATCGTCCGGAACGTATTCTGCCCGCTGCTGGCGTAGAACCCGACCTTTCCCCCCGAAAGGCGCGAATCGCTGACCGAGGCGAGAACGGTCGAGCCGACGCCGCAGGCGAGCCGTCCGTCGGAAAGCTGCGCCCAGATCGAGTAACTCTGGTTGTAGTTGAACGTATACGCCGCGCTTGCCAGGAGGGTCATCGATTCCCCTTCGCTGACGTAGTAGAGGTAGGCTCCGCCGGTTTGGAACTCGGCGTAATAGCGCGCGCCTGAATCCTGAACCGCCAGCTCGATTCCCGCGTTCATTCCCCCGGTCAGATCGGTCGAACGGAAGGCGGCGGTCACCAGAAGATCTTCGGGAAATCCTTCGTAGTCGCAGACCGCTTCAAGCGCGCCGCTCCGCCCGTCGATCGTGAGCGTGCCGTTTTTGGCGGTTATCTTCGAGATCTTGTCGCCGAAGAGGTACCAGTATTGAGTGTCGGAAGGATAGATTTCGTACGAGACGACCGGGTCGGGAAGGACGGCGCCGTTTTCGACGATTTTCGCGTCGATGATGACGTCGCCGACCCGATTGGTCGGCGCCGGCGCGGCGGCGGGATTGTTTTCAACGGTGATGTTGCTGAACGAAACCGCTCCGCTCGAGGCGTAGAAGCCAACCCATCCCCCCGAAAGACGCGTGTCGTTATACGTTAAGAGGGTGTTGTCGCCGACGCCGAACGAAACCTTTCCGCCGGAGACCTGTCCCCAGATCGTGTACGTCTGGTTCACGGAGAACGAGTAGAGCGCCCCGTCGAGAAGGGTCATCTGTTCGTTGCTGCCGACGTAGTAGAGGTAGACGCGGTCCGACTGGAGTTCGGCGTAATAGCGGTGCCCGGTGTCGGAGACCGCCAGTTCCAGCCCCCCTTTGAACGCGGCGGCGGTCGCTTTGAAGTCGGCGGTCACGCGGAGATTCTCCGAAAAGCCGTCGTAGTCGCAGACCGCCTCGAGCGCGCCGGTGCGCGCGTCGATCGAAAGGGTGCCGCCCCGTGCGGATATCTTTGAAATCTGATTGCCGACGAGAAGCCAGTTCTGAAGATCGGACGGGTAGATTTCGTACGACTTGGTGTTTTCGGGGAGCGCCTCGTTCGTCTGGAACCAGTAGGAGGAAAGGTGCGCGTGGTCGCCCGGCCCGACAAAGCCGTCGCCGTCGATATCGGACGCCGGGTTCCAGTTCTCCGTGTCTTTGGTGGAGAACCAGGCGTAACTCATATACGAAAGTTCCGCCGGTCCGATGAACCCGTCCCCGTCGACATCGACGGTCGAGGCGATATAGACGTCGCCGACCCGATATCCGGCGGGCGCGGCCTCGGTCGGCGCGGGAAGTGCGGCGGCTGCTTCCATACCGGCGGTGACGGCCAGGAGCTGACGGTCTTCGAGCGATTCGAAACGTAAAACGCGTTTTTTCATGGCGAGTACCTCTCAAAATTTCGGCCGGAAGGCCGGCCGGCGGAATAATTCCCGAGTGATTCCCTGCGGTGTGTCCCGGCGGGTCGGTTCAACCGCTCCGCGGCGCACCCTGATTATACCCCTTTTTCGGATAAAGGGGAGGAAAACCCGCTCTCAGCCGAGTTGAAGCCCTTTGTGCGAGAGGGGGATATAACCGTTGCTGTAAAGACTGGCGAAGGTAATCTTCCGATCGACCCGCCAGGTCGAGTTTCCGGCGATCGGCGTTTCGTACTGCGTCGCTCCCGCCTGCTCGATGACGTAGACGCACTGGTTCGCCGGATCGACCGCCGAGACCATGCGGATATGCCCGTCGGACCCCCTGTACCAGAGAACAGTGTCCCCCGGTTTGAGAAGGGCGTACGCGGCGTACATCACCTCCCGCCCGTTATACGAAGTGATCTCCGACGACACCGTGTCGGAAGTGTATTCGTACTCGCCGACCTTCACAATATTGCCTCGGCCGGGAACCCGGTAATAAGGACCCAGGAACGGCTGTTGGGGGTCGAAGGTGCGCCACGCCATCGTGATCGCGCTCGAACAGTCCGATCCGATGTACGCCGACGACCCGGTCGGCCCTCTGTAGACGTGGTTTTCATCAAGATAGGAGCTGAAGAGCTCGTAGGAGCCGTTGCGAACCTTCTGCGAGTAGGGGACGCCGTAATAGGTCTGACCCGCCTTGAACATCACGCCGAGACTGGTGTCGTAAAAGGTGATGTCTTCGGCGGGGATCCATTCGATCGTCGCCATCGAACGCATGTACGCGACGATTTCGGCGCGAATCGCGGCGTTCTCTTCTTCGGGGGTCGGCCCGATGTCGTAGAGACTCTCGCCGGTATAGACGCCGATCGTCTGAAAGGCGTTCAGCCCGGCGCTGGCGTAGAAGCCGACGTTCCCCCCCGAAAGGCGCGCCTCGCCGACCGAAAGGAGAACTTCCTGACCGACGCCGCAGGCGAGTCGGCCGCCGGAGAGCTGGGCCCAGACGGCGTAGTCCCGGTTGTAATCCAACGTGCAGGGCGCGCTTCCCAAGGCGGTCATCGCTTTCGCCTCGTCGACGTAGTAGAGCGTGACGCCGCCGGGGCTGAATTCGGCATAGTAACACTCACCCGAATCCCGCACCGCCAGTTCCATTCCCGCGGCGAAAGTTACGGTCGGGTCGGACGACCGGAAGTAAGAGGTGACCAACAGCTCCGCGGGGAACCCGCCGTAGTCGCAGACCGCTTCGAGCGCGCCGCTTCGCGCGTCGAGCGTGAGCGTGCCGCCGCGGGCGGTTGCCTTTGAAATCTTATCTCCGGCAAGGAGCCAGTTCTGTGTGTCGGAAGGGACGATCTCGTATGAGATCAACGGGTCGGGAAGGACGGCGCCGTTTTCAACGATCTGCGCGTCGACGATGACGTCGCCGACGCGGTTTGAGACGGCCGGGGCGGCGTCGGGATCGTTTTTGACGGCGATGCCGCTGAACTCGGCGACCCCGCCCGCGGCGCGGAAACCGACCCAGCCCCCCGAAAGGCGCGCCCCGCCGACCGAAAGGAGGGTGTTCCCGCCGACGCCGAACGAGACCGTTCCGCCGGAGACCTGTCCCCAGACCGTATAGGTGCGATCGGCGGCGAACGCGTACGCCGTTCCGTCCAGAAGGTTCATCTCTCCGTTCCCGCCGACGTAGTAGAGGTAGACGCGGTCCGACCGGAGTTCGGCGTAGTAACACTCGCCGCTTTCGCCGAGCGCCAGTTCAAGCCCCCCCTGGAACGGCGCGGCGGCCGCTTTGAAGTCGGCGGTCACACGGATATTTTCGGAAAAGCCGCCGTAGTCGCAGATCGCCTCGAGCTCTCCGCCGCGCGCATCGAGGGTGAGCGTTCCCCCTTTGGCGGATATCTTCGAAATCTGATTTCCGGCAAGGAGCCAGTTCTGAAGGTCGGAAGGATAGATTTCGATCGATTTGAGTTCGTCAGGAAGCTCTTCGCAGGTTCGGAACCAGTGGGAGGAGAGTATCGCGTAGTCGCCCGGACCGACGAATCCGTCTCCGTCGAAATCGGCCGCCGGGTTCCAGTTCTCATGCCCGTCGGCGGTGAACCAGGCGTAACTCATATACGAGAGTTCCGAAGGGCCGATAAACCCGTCCCCGTCGATATCGATCGCCGAGGCGATACAGACGTCCCCGACCCGATAACCGAAAGGAGCGGCCTCGGTCGGGGAAAGGAGCGCGGCGGCGTCGAGCCCGGCGGTGACGGCCAAGAGCCGACGATCATCCAGCAATTCAAAACGTAAGGCGCGTTTTTTCATGGCAGGGCTCTCGGATTTCCGGACGGTAGGCCGGCCGAATGGTTTTTTTCAGACAATCCCTTACGACCTGTTACGGCGCGACGAGCGCAATTCCTTCAAACAATATTCCTAAGACCCTATTATCATACACTATTCTCCCGGGATGAGATAGTGGTTATCGGAAGTCCCGTTAAAATTTATCTATTTTGACAGGATTGACACGTTTCGGCTCGGCACGTTCGCCCAACGGGGCCCCCGGAACGGGAGGGGCGTTACCGCCTGACCCGGCTGTCGCAGAAGGCGGAATTGTTGTTCGTTTCGACCTCGTCCCGAACGTCGGAGATCGTCCAGCCGATGTAGTATTCTTTGTTCATCGTCAGTTTATCGCTCGGGATCCCGTCGACGGTGAGCGTGACGGAGCTCCCGGGGTGGATCGACGTCGAGATCCGTTCCTCTTTCAGGAAAATCTTTCGGTAATCGGGGAACGAACGGTCTTCCGAGGCGTAGACCCTGACGGTGTACGTTCCGCTGACGGGACCTGTCCCGACGTTTTTGATCTGCCCGGTTCTGAGGTTGAATTTGTTCCAATTCTTCGAAACCGATCCTCCGTTTTGCGCTTCCAGGTCGGGGGACGCGGCGATCTTCAGACGGCTGTCGCAGTAGGCGGCGTTGTTGTCGAGCGAGTCTTCGCCCCGCACGTCGCCGATGACCCAGCCGATAGTGTAGCTTTTCCCCTCGGCGAGTTTCGCGGTCGGAATGTCGCTGATCGAGACGAAGGTCGACTGGCCGGGCTGCACCGACGAATACGATTTGTACGATTTCAGAAGGATGTCGTTTTTCGGCGAGATGACGTTGTCGGTCGAGGCGTAGACGTTGATCGTGTAGGGGGACTCGGCGCGGAGGCTGCCGACGTTTTTGATGGTTCCGGTCGTCAGGGAAAACCGGTTCTTCTCCGGCCTGATCGAGCCGCCGTTCGAGGCGGCCAGGTCGGCGGACGCCGCGACTTTGATCCGATCTCTGGTCCGCGCGGCGTTGTTTTCGGTCGCGATTTCGTTTCTGACGTTGCTGATGATCCACGAGATGTAATACTTCTCGCCCGGTTTGAGACCCGTCGTCGGAATATTCTGAATTTTGAGGTTCAGGAACATGCCGGGCGCGACGGACGCGTTAATCGTCGCTTCTTTCAGAAGCCGGTTGGGATCGCGGGTCAGCGCCGGGTCGGTCGATGCGTAGACGCGGACGATGTAGCCGGATTCCGCGTAGGCGGAACCGAGATTTCTGACCGGGCCGGTCTCGAGGGTGAACCGGCCGTTTTCCATCGTGATCGAACTTTCCCTTTCGTCGGTCGCCAGGTCGGGATGGGTGGGTGTTTCTTCGGAAAAGACGTGGCGGGCGGAGTTGTTCTGCGTGACGATTTCGCCTTTCACGTCGGCGACAACCCAGCCGAAGTAATACCGCTTTCCCTCATCCAGGCCGTCGAGGGGAATATTCTCAATCGTGATCTCCCGCGACCGGCCCGCGACCAGCGACGTGGGAACGGTATATGTGTAAATGAGCGTGTCGCGCGATTCCGAAACCGCCGAATTGAAGGAAGAGGCGTAGACCTTGATTTTGTAATACGGTTCGGCGTCGCCGGACCCGACGTTTTTAATCGGTCCGGTGGTCAGCCGGAGACGATTCCCCTCTGTCGAAACCCTTCCGCCGTCCGACGCTTCCAGGTCGGGACGCTCCGGCTCTTTCGTTTCGGCGTTTCGGGGAAAGGCGGCGCCCCACAGCGCGAAAAAAAGAAACGCGGCAAAGAGAGAAAGCGCCCCTTCCCGCGCGGGTCGGGAAAGGAGGGAGTTCAGCGGGCGGGGAAGGGGAGTTCGGCTCATCGGTTCGGGGGAGGATTCCCGGTGAAAGGAAACGGGTCGGCTCGCGGAGCCGCCCGGGACGACCCGCGAGCCGGCGGCGCGTCGCGCGGGTCAGAAGGCGACCACCACGCGGTCGACGTAAATGTTGAACGGATGGTCGGCGTTTTCGACCGGCGCGATCCAGAACGAAAGCCCCGGCGAATAGGGACATTCCCCCAAATCGACCCATGTGTAATCGGCGCCGCTTAATTCGGCGGCGGTTACCGTTTTCACCTCGCCCCGATCCTCTTTTTCCTTTTGGTTGTAGAAACCCGCGCGCAGAAGCGCTTCTTCGGGGAGCGGCGAGCCGTCGGCCGACTCGGCGCGGACCGCGGCGTAAAGATGCAGGGGGCCGGTCTCGTCGCACGGAACGGTTTCCAGAATGTTCAGGTCATAATTGACCGACCATTCGTGATGGGTCGAGGGGATCCGAACCGTCGCGCCGTCGGACGCTTTCGGGTCCTCTTCGCGGAAGGTCAGCTCGTCCGGTTTGGTCAGTTGGAAATCGAGAGTCTGAAGGTCGAGCGAGCGGTGGGGTCGGATCATGTCGTTGATTGCCGGCGGACCCGCTTCTTTCAGCGAGTCGGAATACCGCTTAACAAAATTCTCCTTGAACTCGGCGAACTGCGGCGGCGTGGTCACCTCGGCGTATTTCACGATCTTGTAGGCGTCGAGCCGGGCGTTGAAGTCGACCGCCAGATCTTTCATCTCGGCGACGGTCGGGAAATCGGCGACGCTCGCCAGACGCGCCTTCTGCCGGTACTCGGGATACCCCATCAGCCAGACCAGATCGAGCGGCATTCGTTCGCGGCGGACTTTTTCGACAAGCCCTTTGTGTTTCTGAGGGTCTTTCGCTTCGAGCGACGCGGCGGTCTCGCGCGCGCGGTCTTGGAGTTCGGTCGCTTTCAGAAGCGTCGCCAGATCGAGCCAGTCACAGGCGGTGGGACGGAAGATTCCCAGATAGATTCCCGACGCCTCGCACCGGTCCGAAAGAAGGTCGAAGTAGTCCATGTAGATCGGAACCAGTTCCGGCGCGTAATAACCCGCGATAAACTCTTTCATCAGCTCGCGCTGGTCAAGTTCCGGGTTCCAGAGGAGTTTGGCGACGACCCAGGCGCGCATCTGAACGTAGTCCCCGGTCGGGCACTGGTAGTCCCCCTGTTCAAAGAGCCCGATGGTGTGGTTGTCGATAAAGAATTTGATGTTGTCGTCCCAGACGCGGTAGTTCGGAAACGGCGACATGTAGAGGCTGAAATTGGTCATGTAGTCCCAGACGAAAAGGTGGTCGGCCATCCGGCTCCACCCTTCGGTATCGTCGCGGAACGAGGCGTTCTGTTCCCCCTCCCCCAGAGGCTGGATGAACGAGCATTCGATCGAGCAGAGACGTACGATCACGTTCTTCCGCGCGCGGGTCAGTTTCGGCGGTTTGCGGGTGAACTGATACGCGAGGGTGTCGACATAGAGATCGGGACGGACTTTTTCGATCTCTTCGGCCATCCGGTTCACGAACCGGATATACGGCCCCATCTGCGACTCTTCCTCTTCGGCGATCGCGCGGCACTTTTCACATTCGCAGTAGCCCTGCCAGTCGTTCTGACTGATCGAAACGATCGTCACCTCCGGGTGCGCCTCAATCTGCGCCAGCACCCGCCTGAGCATTTCCTGAAACAGTTCCTCGTTGGTGAGGCAGAGCTGCGTGCCGTAAGGGTGGGTCTGCTCCGGCTTGATCCGTTTGAGCATCTCCCTGTATTCGGGAGATCCGCCCCCCGCCCAGAGCGGATACCAGACTTTGCGGATCCCGTCGATTTCCGGGAACCAGTCGGGATGTGCCTCAAATTCGGTCGGCGGGATCAGCTGATAGAAGGAATGAACGAAATAGAGGTAGGCCTGATGTCCGCCGTACTCTTCCGGAATCGCGTCGCTGTTCCCGTTGCATTTCAGGTGAACGGCGAGTTTGTAGTTTCCGGGCCCGATCGCCCCGTTGTAGAACGATTCGCGGTTGATCAGTTTCGGCGTGTAGACCGTGTCAAAATCGTCGGCTGCGACACGGTCGCGTTTCGGAATGAACGATTCGTCGCTCGTCCACCACCGACAGCCGAGTTCGTCTTCCAGGAACGTGTTGACGGCGTAAAGCATTCCGCGAACCGGATGTCCCGAGAAGACGATCGAACGGCCGACCTGTTTGATCACGATCGCGTCGTAGCCGAGCGTGTCTTCGTCGACGCTTCCGGCGAGGAGACTTTGGCTTGCCGCCGACGGGCCGATTACCAGAAGCTTTTGGTTCGGATCGACGGTTACGGCGGTTTCCGAAACGATCGGCAGCTCGGCGCCGGAGATCGCTTTGAGGTTTTCGGCCAGCTCGCTCGCGGCGGTCATCTGAACCGGGGTTGGGGTTTCGGGAAGGACGATGACGTATTCGGACTTTCCGCCGTCAGCAAGAGTCAGCTCTTCGGCGGCGGCGCCGCGCGTCAAGAGGGGAAGGAGAAGCGCTGCGGCAAACAGAAGCGCGCGCAATTTTACGTCGGTGATCATACGGAATTCCTCTCGCTAACAGGATCGATCGATGAAAAGACGTCCCCCGCCGCCGCACGGAAGGAAGACGCCGCTTGTGGATTGAGGATACCAGACCCGCTTTGAAAAGTCAATCGTTCGAAGAGGTATGCGCCGACCCTTCGGAAGGGTGTTTGTACTCCTCTCGGAACAGATCGGTGTGTTCTTTTCGGAAGTTCTCGGTATTTTCGATCAACCTTCGCTGGGATTCGGGGAAACTCTCTTCGGTAACCTTAAATTCCCCTTTCGCGAATGCATCGACCATCAGATCGTTGATTTCCGGACGGTAGTGCTTGATGTCTCGGTAGTTGTCCAGGTCGGTTGTGAACTCGGCGGACTGAAAGTCAAAGACCGCCGCGCCGCGCCTTGCGGCGGCGCTGACGAAATACTCCCTTGCCCGAAGGTAAATATCAAAGTACCCGGCACGCTGCGTGTCGCACCAGAAGAGCGAGGAGTAAGGCGGGAGAAAGAAGATGTGTTCACCCTTCTTAAAGTCGAAACGGTCCAAATACCCGTCGAACTGATCTGTCAGCCTTTCGTAGAGGCCGGCGGTCTCGAGAACCGGAACCCGCCCGATCTTTCTTTTGTACCTTGCCGCGACTTCGGCTTCCCCCCGGTATCGGTAGTTATACTCCCAATCGCCGAGGCGGTCGATCTCTTTGAGGTGAGCGACCTTATCGGGGATTTTTACGCCGAGCCGATCGCAGAGAACCAGACCGAGATCGATCGGAATGTATCGGAACCAGACCTCGTAGCTCAGAAGGTAACGCAGATGCGAAAGAAAATCCTTTTTCAGAAGATAACGCGGATAGCGGCTCTCCTCCCCCGGGTTTCCGAAAAAGCCGAGGTCGACGCAGATGTAATACTTTTCGGCCTTTCCCGAGTCGTACGCGAGCCGCACCAGTTCGTTGATTTCGACCGGCCGGATTCCCCCCAGCCCGATATGAAGCGGCTCGGCGCCGAGTTTTTCCCGGAACCGGTTCATGTCGAAGTTGCGCGTCATCGACGAACCGATCAGGAGGGTGTCGTACCGGTAGTTTTCGATCAGGCCGCTGCTGACGAACCACTCCTGTAAGACATAGGTTTTATCTTTGATCCGGAACTGAAAAAACGGGTCGACGAGATATGCCGCCGCCGCAAGGAGAAGGAGCGCCGCCGCCTCGATCGCGAAGAAGGAAAGAATCCATGTTTTGGCGCGGTTCATCGGTGCTTTTTTCAGAAATGAAAGGCGGCGAGGCGACTCGTCTCGGCGGATGGGGGAGCGAGGCGGAAAGTTCCGCGGCCGCGGAACAACACGACAGACAGAGGATAACAGACCGACCGCTCAATGTCAAGAACTCCGTCCAAGACAAGGCGTCTTCGGGGAACGCGCCGTCCGCGTTTCAGACGGCGCGCCCGCCCTTTTCCGCCGATGCTTCCTATCGGAACAGATCCGAATGTTCGTCTCTGTAGTCCTTTGTGTTTTCGATCAGTTCTTCCTGAAATTGAGCGTAATTTTCCTCCGTCACCGCGTAGTTCCCGCGCGCGAAGCTGGAAGAACGAATCGATGAGATACGCCGCGCAGCTGAGAGAGAGGAACAGCGCGAGGACGCCGGCGAAAAAGCCGATAGTCCATCTTTTCGGACTTATGCTCATTTCCGGCGACTTTTAGAAATTAAAATAAATAAAAACGCTCTGTCTGGACAGACACAGGAACGCGACGGTGAAGAGAAAAATCGACGCCGCGAGCATTTTCGGCGAGGGCGTGAACCGATTAAGGAAAGCCGCGCTGTTCCGACACGCGAAGACGACAAAGAGGAGAACGGATTCGAGCGCGATGATATACGCGCAGTCGATCGGCATCGGAAGATCGATGCGGGCCGCCTGCCCGACAACCGTGTTCAGCTGGGAAAGGCCGAAATTCCCCACCGCGATCATTCCTTTATACACTTCAACCGCCTGCGCAAAACTCTCGGCGCGGAAAAGAACCCAGAGAGCGTTGATGATCAAAAAGGTGGCGAAGACCCGCAGAGCTTTGACAAGCGGCCGCGGCGGCGCTCCTTCTTTCGGCTTGTTCAGCCCCAAAATCCTTTCGAGAGTGACGAAGACGCCGTGCAGGGTTCCCCAAAGGACAAAGGTCCACGCCGCGCCGTGCCACAGGCCGCTCACGAAGAAGGTCAGAAGGAGGTTCACGCAGGTGCGCGGAAGCCCTTTTCGGTTCCCCCCCAGGGGGCGGTAGATGTAGGTGCTGAGCGCGCGGCCGAGAGTGATATGCCACGTCCGCCAGAATTGGCTGACGCTTTCGGAGCGGTAGGGCGAAAGGAAGTTGAACGGTATGTCGATGTTGAACATCTTTCCCAGGCCGACCGACATATCCGAGTAGCCGGAAAAGTCGAAGTAGATCTGAAGGGTGTAGCTGAGCGACGTCGCCCACCCGGCGGCCAGCCCCAGCCCGGTCATTCCGAATCCGTTGTCGGCGAAATAGGCGAGGGTATCGGCGAGCACCGCCTTCTTGAACAGGCCGATCGAGAACATGTATATCCCCGCCGAGAAATTTTCCGGATGAAAGAAGCGGCGCGTTTCGTCTTTGAACTGCGGGATCATCTCGCTGTACAGGACGATCGGCCCGGCGACCAGTTGGGGGAAGAAAGTCACAAAGAGGGAGTAGTCGCGGAGCTTTTCGACGTTCTCTTCCCGGCGGTAGACCGAGACGAGGAATGAGAGCTGCTGAAAGGTAAAAAAGCTGATCCCCAACGGGAGGAGAATATGCTTTAACGCGAAATCGGTTCCGAAGACGGCGTTGATATTTTCGACGAAGAAGTCGTAATATTTGAAGTAGCCGAGGAGCCCGACGTTGAACAGAACGCCGAGGGTCAGAAAGAGTTTCGAAATCGCTCCCGATGACTTCTGAATCCGTCCGGCGACAACGTAGTTGACCGCGATCGACGCGACGATCAGAAGGAGATAACTGACGTTGAAATAGGCGTAGAAAAAGAGGGACGCCGCGATCAGAAAGAGGCGCTGAAAGAGACTCTTTCGGCAGAACGACAGGAGATAGTACCCGCCGAGGGTGATCGGCAGAAAGAGCAGAATGAACACATAGGACGAGAATACCATCCTCTTCTCCGGCGAAACGGGTGTTTAAGCGCGTCGGCGAACGGACGCCCTTAAAACCAATTATAGCCGAGACCCTCTTCGCTTCAAGTAATTTCCGGCGGGAGAAGGGGCGGAAGGGGCGTCAAAAAAAACGGAAAAGAGCGAGAACTCTTTTCCGGAGGGAGGAACGGGCTTTGCGTCATTCGGACGCTGCCGTTTGATGGAAGAACGACGCGAGGGGAACCGGCGCGGCGGCGGTCAGGCCGACCGATCCGCTTTTTCGGCCTTGTCGCGCGTGTTAAGGAGCGAGTGCAGATCGCGTCCTTCTTCGAGGTTGATTCCGAAATCGCGCAGGATCTTGTGCGCCGCGTACCGCGTTTTGTTGATCCGCTTGGCGAGGGTGCGTACCGACCAGCGCTCGGAATCCTCCGGTTTTTCGTTGAGAAGAACATGAACGATCGCATCGATATCGGACTGGGTGATCAGAACCGGCCGACCCGAACGCGGCGCATCTTTCATGATTCCCGGAATCCCGTGCAGAGTGAAGCGCTTCTTCCAGCGGGCGACCTTCTGAATCGATATTCTGAGTTTTTCGGCAATGTCCTTGTTTCGCTTTTTCTTATCGGCGAGAAGAACGATCTTCGCCCGGAGAACCTGGCGGGATTCGGAATGGTTGCTGCGCACAATCTTC
>JAGCAH010000279.1 GCA_017652805.1 Thermoguttaceae bacterium
CATTCCGGGGCGAAAACAATCGACTCGTCGGCCTGCGGCAATCCGGAGAGTTACTGTTCTTCGATAAGATTTTAAAGGCTCAAATTCCCCTCTTTGAACCGCTTTCCGGCTCCGCGCCCCTTTCACCCCGGGCGTAAAAAACCGGAAAAGAGGCCAGTCCTCCTTTCCGGCGTGTTGACTCAATGCTCTTTAAACCCGGCTATTCTTCCGGCTTGGCGTATCCGTAGCGGTCGAGATAAGGCTTCCAGCGAACGGCGATCTTTTCGGCGATTTCCGGTGCGATCGAAAACTTATTTTTTTTGTAATCCTTCTGAGTCGCGGCAAACTCCTCAAAAAGAGGGCGCTTCTTCTCGAAACCGTCGATTCCGATATCGGTATAGATCTTTTCGAGCGTACCGACCGGGTCGGCGACCAGGTCGTCGTACGAAATCTCGGTGATCTGTCCCGGTTTTAAGAGGGGTTTGTCCGCCGTATACGCCTCGTCCATCCGAACGAAGTCGTCCAGGACTTTTTCAGCAAGCCCCTTCTCTTTCATGACCTGAACCCCGTGCGTCACCGCCAGTTTCGTCCAGAGGTTATACGTCGAGGGAAAAAGAACGTAGGGATTCCGATGGATATAGACGAACTTTGCGTCGGGGAACCGCTCCAAAATCGTCCGGATCCGCGCGGTATGCGGCGGGGATTTCAGAATAACCGTTTTCGGATCGGCGACGGTAATCGCCTTAACCAGCCGTTCGAAGGTGTCGAGCCAATGTTTCCGTTTGGCGTCGGGGACATTGCGCATCGTCAGGTAATCCCTGTAGACCGGCGGGGCGTTCGGCAGGAGGATATTGACATACGGGCTCGGCTCCCCCAGCACGCAGAGGGCGAACTCGTCCTCCTGAGGTCGGGAAAGACCCGCGGCCATATTGTCCATCGGGCGCTTTTTCGGCATCAGAAGCCCGACGAACGGGCTCAGCCAGCGGTGGGTGAACAGAAAATGGCTCGGCGCGAAACAGGTGTACGTATCGGGATAGGTGAACCGATCGTCCAGAATCATGTATTCGTGGAGAAGCGTCGTGCCGCTGCGCCAATGTCCCAGGATAAAAATAGGGGGTGAAACGAGTTCCTGCCGACGAACCCGGCGTCCGAAAAAAACTCGCTGCCCCAGCGCGCAAAGCGAGTTGAACGGAGTGAGCAGCGAAATGACCAGCGCCATCGGAATACGGCTCGGCGAAATACGGAACCGGCCGAGCGCCAGCGTCTTGAACCACGCACAAACGGTTACTCCGTCCCAAAATCGGGGGTTCCAGGGCTTATCTTTGCTCCCACCGGTTTCTTTGCGGATAATCGTCTTCGGCGCGTCCTTCGTCATGGAAACGTATTTCTAATCTGGTCAGTGAAAAATACCCGTTTTTTTGCCGCCCGGAAGCGGCGCGTTCGGTCAGAGTTCCGTCGGCTCCTCGAACTGAACATGCTTGGCTTTCAGAAGATCGAGATAATCGACCGTGATCGCCAGGACTTCGTCGAGATAGTAATCCCTCTGAATTTCGGAAGAGTTCTTCATCATCTTTTCGAGTTTCTCTTCCTCTTCCTTGTCGGAATTGAGTTTATCGAGTTCGGCGAAATACTTTTCGCGGTTCAGCGGCGTGGTCTTTTTCGCCTTCACCTCTTTATAGAGGGCGATCTTCTCGCGCACCTTATCGAAATCGGCCGACTGATCGGTTCGGATCTTCGACATTTCGGTCAGGGCGGCGGTGATTTCGGGCGTGACATAGTCGTAATGCGGCATATCGACCGCGGCGGGGATCTTTTCCAGCTCGAGCGGATTGTCAAGATCCGATTCCGAAATCCCTTCCATATGCTGGGTCACCGAGGGGATCACCACATCGGACGCGACCCCCTTGAGCTGCGAGGTATCGCCGGCGGGGAGCCAGAATCCCTGAATTGTGACCTTGATCGCCCCCATATTCGGCTTGGCGGCGAGCGGGCCGAAGAGAAGATCGGCAATCGGCTGAACGGACTGCACCGAGCCTTTTCCGTGGGTCGTGTCGTCGCCGACGATCAGACCGCGGTGATAGTCCTTGATCGCGCCGGCGAGGATTTCCGAGGCGCTGGCGCTCAGTTTACTGGTCACGACGACCAGCGGACCGCCCCACGAGATGCTCGGGTCGGTATCGTTATGGAAATAGGTCGAGTCGCGTCCCCCCTTGCGGTCATACAGGTCGGGACGCGCCTGCACGACGTTCCCCGAATCGATGAAAAGGCCGGTCAGGGCGATCGCTTCGGGAAGAAGCCCCCCGCCGTTGATCCGCAGGTCGAGGACACATGCGTCGACGCCGTCGGCCACGAACGATTCGAGAATCCGTTTCACGTCGCCGGCGGTACTTCGGGCGTTGGCGTCGTGCCGCAGCATCGCTTCGGAATCGCCGTAGAAGCTCGGCAGATCGATCACGCCGACCTTATACGGAACGCCGGGAGCCTTTTCGCCGACTTCGAAGACTTTCCCTTTCGCGGCGCTGTCTTCGAGTTCGATCTTAGCGCGTTTGATTTTAATGATTCGGTTCCCCGGAATCACCTGAAGGCGGACAATGGTTCCCCCCTTGCCGCGGATCTTATCGACCACCTCGTCAAGGCGGACGTCGACCACGTCGTCGATCGGGCCCGATTCCCCCTGCCCGACGCCGATAATCCGGTCGCCGACCTGGAGTTCCCCTTCCTTTTCGGCGGGAGAGCCCTTCACGATCTCTTTCACTTCGGTGTATCCATCTTCCCACGACAGAGTCGCGCCGATCCCTTCAAAGTTCAGACTCATCTGAATATTGAAGTTCTCGCATGTCTTCGGCGACATATAGGTGGTATGCGGATCGTAGACTCCGGCAATCGCGGTGAGCGCGGCTTCGAGCACGCCGTCGTTCGTCGTCTGCTCCATTCTCTTTTGAAGAGAATGATACCGGCGCTTCAGCCGTTCCAACGGCGGCTCGTCCGACCATTTGTCTTCCGCTTCCGAGACGGCAGTTCCCTCTTTCAGGGCGTTTTCGGCTTTCTTATCGGCATCCTTTTTATCCGCTTCGAGCGAGAGGAACTCGAACTTGATCCGTTTCCGCCATCGGTCGGCAACTTCCTCGTCGGTTTTCGGGAAGGTCAACAGGTCTTTATCGCGAATGATTTCTTCGTCAACGGTAAAATCGAGCGGTTGGTCCAGGATCTGTTCGGCCAGGGCGCACCGTTCTTCCACCCGTTTAATATACAGATTATAGATGTCGAACGCGGCGTCGAGTTTTCCCTTTTTGATCTGAAGAGCGAAATCGTCCCGATACGCCGCGGCGAACGCGTCGACATCGGCCTGGGTAAAGTAGATTTTCAGCGGATCAATATCCTTTATGTAGAGGTCGAACGCCTCGCGGGAGATATCGTTGTCGATGACGCGGCGCGAAAAATGGCGCGCTTCCAGAATCTTCGAAAAGTTGACCGCGATCCCTTTGTCTTTCGCTTTCGGAACAAGGGGTTCCGCCGCGGTACCGACCGCGGCGGTAAGGGTCAGGAACAGGAGCGCCGCGGCAACAATGCCGCTGAGGAAACTTTTCGCCATCCTTGTTTTCATTGAAATTCTTTCTTCATTCAGACGGAAAAACGCTTGGTTGAACGGGTCGGCATTCCGTCGGCCTTCGGTGATTTTATGAGGGACTCTCCGGCTCTGCCCAAGGCGAAAAACCGGGGGAGACGGAACGGGGGAAAGACGCCCCCTGTTACCGAAATTGTTGCCGCCGAGTCCTCTCTAGTTTTACCATTTTTTACAAAAATGGGGCAAGAGGGATTAAAACGCCGCGGCTGGGGGAAACCCGAACGACCGAAACGACAGCGGAAAACTCGTTCTTCCCCGCCGAAGAGGTCTCTCGCCGCGGATCTCCGCGAAACGGTTTCAGCAAACCCTCTATTCAATCTATCTTCTCAGCTCTTTTTTGGAACGGCCAGAAATTTTAAAAAGTTATGTCTTTTGCGACAAGTGAGTTGACATAAGTTTTGCGGTGTGATAGAGTTCGTGTGGGGTTATCCTCTATCACGCCCCGGTCGGCGGCGGGCGGCCGCCAGCCGCGATTTTTATTCGAACGCACCGAACGTCCGGAGAGGCGCCAT
Source organism: Thermoguttaceae bacterium (assembly GCA_017652805.1). Lineage (GTDB taxonomy): Bacteria > Planctomycetota > Planctomycetia > Pirellulales > Thermoguttaceae > RUG695. The sequence continues at coordinate 4,117 of JAGCAH010000279.1, forward strand.
ATGGAACTCAAAGAGAAATTTTCGCGTCGGCGGCTGCTCACGATCGGGATCAGCTGCGCAGTCGGCCTCGGCTGCGTTCACTTGATTGAATATTTCAGAAACCGCTCGCGGCTCCGTGAAAAAATGGGAACCGTCCTTCCCGTTCCGAATGGGGACAGCCGTTCCCATTACAAATTTGCGATCACTCCCGGTTCGCCGAAAATCATTTGCATTGAGGAGAGACATTACAGACAGAACATCTATCTTGCCGATTTCCCCCCGGAAAGTTCCGATAGTTATCGGAAAATTCTGACTCTCCCCAATTTCAACGCGTGGTCTTCCAATCCCGCGTTCTGCGCGGCCGACGCGTCGAAATTCGCCATGACCGGCTGCTATTTCCGTTCGCCGGACGCTGCCGAGTTACCCGATTTTCAGAACTACGAGGAATTCAATTCCTGGCTGGAAGCGCACCCTGAATACGACACGTCGACGGTGAACGGCGTCACCAATATTGACTACTCCCTGGCGGGCTTTTATCTTGTGATTTCCGACCTCGGCGAAAAGAAATCCGACTTTCTTGTCAGGATCCCCGAAGAGATTGTGGAAGACCCTTCAAAGATGGCGCCGTCGTTGTGCTGGCCGCTTCGCGATCTCCTCTTTTTGAGTATCAGAGGTTCGGTTTACCAAATATCACTCCGGGATACGAGTCCCAAATTTGAGAAGATTGTAACACTTCCGGAAACGATTGATAATTCCGCGCGCGGAAGCATAAGAGGCCTGTATTACGATCCGGAAAAAAACATGCTGTCGGTGGCCGCGATTTATCGGGAAACCGTCAGCGATATCGAAAGGTCAACATTTCGAATGGTTAACGTCAAATTCGACGTTCGGAATGAATCGCTTGTCTCGGCCGATCTGATGCCGGAGCCGGTTTGCCCCCGCGCCGTCGTCTCCTCCGACAATTCGGCGATTGCCGCCGTCACCATGGGAAATTCGCTGATCAGAACCTTTATTCAGCGCAAAGAAAAGATTTGCGTCATGTCCCTCAAAGAGGACGGCGCCTATGTCGGGCACTCGTCAATTCCGATCTTGGATCTTACGATGCTCGAGACGGTCTCGCCGGACGGAAGCATTGTCATCTACCGCGGATTCCGGGATTACCGGTATCTCCGGATCTCCTGACGCGCCCTTTTCCGCACCGCGTCTTTTCGGCGTCCCTTTCGTGCTCCCGTTCGGAACGCCCGTTCACCCGACCGAGCGCTTCGGGGCACTCCCGCCGCTGTTTCGGGGCATCGGTCCTAAGTTCCGCCGCCGGATCGGCGCCGTTCAGAGCGTGAACATTGCGGAAAAACGGCGCCGCGCAGACCAATACTGCCGCAAGGGCGGCGGCGCTCCAAAAAAGGCTTTTCGATCCCGGCCTTTTCAGCGAAGTCCGGTTCGTACCGGTATCATTCCGGTTCATACGGCTTTTTTCTTTCTGGACAATGCATTACATTTAAAGTGAAACCGGCTCGCCGCCGTTGATCGAGCCGAGCGCGCCCCAGACGCCGTAGGTGCTGTTTCCTTCAACCGCCTGGTTCGTTTCGAGAAGCCTCGGCCACGGAACCATAAGACTGCCGGTATCGATTTCGTTGCGGACAAAGCGGACCGAACCGTCCATCATCGCCGCGTTCGCCCCGCCCGGATGGAAACTCGACACGCCGCCCATCACCGGTCCGAACGGGGAATAGCCGAACGAGCAGGTCAGGCTGTTCGGCGGCAAGTTCGCCGAGAAACCGTTTGAAAGCGGTTTGCCGACGAACCAGTAGGTTCCGCGCTGACCCCACGATTCGAGATTGCCAACTTTCAGCGGATCGACCGGATCCACGTAGCGGTAACAGTCCCCGGGCCAAACGCGCATGCCCGCCGGATCGCGGGCGTGGGGGTCGGCGACAACATCCCGCCGGACGTCACCGCCCCGGGAAGAGGGGGGAACCGAACTGACGACGGAGCTGTACGGATCGCCGGTTTTGGGCGGATAGGTCGTGTTCGTACTGGCAGCGAAATCGGTCGGTCCGCCGGTGATCGATTCCGCCAGGCAGAGCGTGTTACTCAGGCCGTCGGTGATATGGGAAAACGATTTCCAGACGTGGGGCGTGAACGCGCCCCGCTTGGTCGCCGGTGTATCGATGTCGCAGTTATAAAGGGG